>NZ_LHVN01000023.1:0-231696 GCF_001269815.1 Pseudomonas sp. P1.31
TGCTCTTTCAAGCCATCTACGCCCAACGCTGCGTATCGTTCCAGCCACTTGTCGATGGTCGGACGGCTGACGCCATAGCGCCGGCTTAATTGGCTCTTGGTGTAACTGCCGCCAAGCCAGTCGCTGACTAACTTCACTCGTTGATCCATTGGGGACTCTTGATTCCAGGGCATGGTCAGCACCTCCTGACCATGATTGATACCTGTAAACCATGTCCCCGGTCTCAAACGTAAAGGATGTACCCGGTCTTTACCCACCCTAGCCCTCTCCCGGAGGGAGAGGGAACTGATTGGGGGATATTTGAGGGGTTCGCCGACCTGGACTTGCTTTGGCGAATCCATAATCGGCTCGGTCTGCTGAACATGCCTTACAAAATTCATAATCGCCTCGGTTTTTCAGGTCGATGTATCACTCAAGACAACTCGGTCGGCCCCCTCTCCCTCCGGGAGAGGGCTGGGGTGAGGGTTTGCCGTTAAGCGACTCAACCCGGCCAAAACCACCACGCCAACCAAAAGAACGCCAATCCCCAAAAACGCCCCATACCCGACCACCGTCACGCTGGAATACAGCATGTACAGGCACAACCCAAAAAACAGCAACGGCAACAGCGGATACAACGGCACCCGCACCGGCCTCGCCACCTCGGGAAACCGCCGCCGCAATATGACCAACGCGACACTGCTCAAACTCAAAAACAACCAATACACCGGGGTCAAATACTCGACCATGGTGTTAAACCCGCTCTGAGTAAAACTGCCGAACAACACCAGCAACAACGCCACCGCGCCTTCGGCCAGCAACGCTTTGCGCGGCACGCCATGGCGATCATCCCAATCACCAAAACTGCGCAACTGCGGTACATCGCGAGCAGCGGCGTAGGTCGTGCGCGCGCCAACCAGCAACGTCGAATTGATCGTGGCGATCGCCGCAATCCCCACCATCAGCAGAATCAGCATGACCCCGGGCGCGCCAAAAGCACGGTTGAGCAGTTCAACTGCCGGCGCATTGCTCGCCGCCAATCCGGCAAATCCCAGCCCCTGAACAAACGCCCAATTCAGCGCCAGATAGATAATCATCAACACCGTCAGCGCGCCGATCATGGCGATGAAAATCCCTCGCCGACCATCGCGCACTTCCGCCGATAACGTCGCCGCATCACTCCAGCCGCCGAACGCCAGAAACACAAAAATCATCGCCGCCGAAAACCCGGCCATGCCAGTATTTTCCGGCAATACCGCCGAGCTTGGCGCCGGCGGTTCAACCCCTTGCCACGCCAGAAAAACACCGGCACTGGCGATGCTCAAAAAGCCTAACGCGAGCAAGCCAACCAGCAATGTCTGCGTGATGAAACCGATGTGCTTGCCAGTCAGATTCAGCAGCACCAACGCTGCGATCACCGCCCCGGCAAACAGCCCCGATCCATACTGTCCTAAAGGCACCACCGCATTCACGTAATCGGCAAACATAAACGCCGACAACGCAATCCACCCGGTGTGCATCACCGAAAACCGCGACCAGGCGAACAGAAACCCCATGCGCTCGCCATACGCAGTGCGCAGAAAATGGTAGTCGCCGCCGGGATGCGGAAACGCTGTGGCCATTTCCGCAAAGCACAGCGCGCCGATCATCGACGCCACGCCGCCAAGCACCCACACCAGGTAGAAGTGCTCGGGCCCGACATTGAGCGCCACGGTCGGCGCGGTTTTCAGGATGTCGGTGGTGATCACCATGCCCAGCGTAATCAGCAGCGCCTGGAACACCGGCAGATGCCGCCCCGGCCCGGCGTTAGAAACCATACGTGGCGCGAGCGTAGTAGTAAGCGCCGTTGGTGCCGATTGGCGAGAGCACGTCGTACGGCAAGTTGCCGCCGTAGTTGATCGCCGAGCCGGAGCGTTCCGGGTAGTTGTCGGTGAGGTTGTTGCCACCGACGGCGATGTTGAATTTCGGGGTGAATTTGTAGGCGACTTCAGCGTCCAGTTGCCACACCGCACCGTAGGTCTGCTCCGGTTGCGAATCACCGAAATCAAACACACGAGTAGTCTCGCCCTGACGGGTCAGGCGTCCGAGCAAGCCCCAATGTTCGCTGGCCCAGTTGGCGGAAAAGATGAAGCGATCCTTCGGCGCGGCGTCGGTCAAGGTGTTGGTTTCTTCGACGCCGACCAGCGCGTCATTGCCGATGCCCAGCGCGGTCAATTGCGATGGCGTGCCTTTGGTGCTGGTGACTTTGGTGTGGTTGTAGGTGTACGCGGTGGTCAGGCCGAGTTGCCCTTCGTAGAACGGCTGATGATAGTTGAGCACCAGTTCGGCGCCGTGGGTGCTGGTGTCGGCGGCGTTGGTGAAGAAGTTGACGTCATGTATGCCGGCCACGCCGAAGTTGTCATTGATGTAGTTTTCCAGCGCATCGCTGCCGATGCGTTGCGACAGGGTGATGCGGTCTTTGACGTCGATGCGGAACACGTCCAGCGACGCATCGAAGCGTTCGTTCAACTGGAAGGTCAGGCCGAGGCTGAAGTTTTTCGAGGTTTCCGGATCAAGTTTTTCTGCGCCCAATGCGCGGGCAATCGGATCGTTAACCGAGAGCACG
Source organism: Pseudomonas sp. P1.31 (assembly GCF_001269815.1). Classification (NCBI taxonomy): domain Bacteria; kingdom Pseudomonadati; phylum Pseudomonadota; class Gammaproteobacteria; order Pseudomonadales; family Pseudomonadaceae; genus Pseudomonas; species Pseudomonas sp. P1.31. The sequence continues at coordinate 2,585 of NZ_LHVN01000023.1, forward strand.
CGAATGTCAGTCAGCGTGCCGCCGTCGCCGAAGTTGCTGGTGGTGTTCTGGAAACCGCTCTGCGCAAGAGACGGCGCGCGGAAGTTGTTCGACACTGCGCCGCGCACCGCCCACTGCTCGGTGAGTTTGTAGCGGCCACTGAGTTTACCGGTGAGTTTGCTGCCGGCGTCGTCGTAATGCTCCCAACGCGTGGCGGCGTCGACGAAGAAACGGTCGGTGAGATCGCCGGACAACTCGGCGTAAGTGCCGAACACATTGCGATCCAGATCTGACTCTTCGCTCGGGCGCAGTCCATTGGCGCCATCGGCTCCGGAGCCAACGTAAGAAGCCGCGTCACCGGCGTAAGTCAGGTAGTTTTCGTAGCGGTATTCGCCGCCGACGGCCAACACAAATGAGCGTTCGCCGAGGCGCAGTTCGCGGGTGAAATCGAGGTTGGTCGTGGTCTGGCGCAACTCGTAATCGCCGGTATCGAACTCGGTGGGAGAGTCTTCACCGAGGCTGACGTTGAGGGTGCGTCGGGTCGATCCATCGAAGCGATTGCGGCCATGGGTGACGCTGCTGTCGAAGTCCCAGTCGTCGCCGATCATGCCTTTGAACCCGGCAGTGGCGGAGACGTCCTTGTTGTCGCCGAGCGATTGCGGCAGGTAGCCGTTGGGGTAGAACTGCGGCTGCTCGTACGGGTAGCGATAGAATTCGGCGCCGGTGGTGTGGCGCTGGTTGTAGGTGCCGAAGCTGTAGGCCTTGCCGCCGGCCAGCGGCAGTTCGCTGTTGAACCACAGGTTGACGTCGCGGGCGATGCCGTCGCCCATCACGTAGTTGCGCTGGTTGGGGATGTCGTCGAAGCCGTCGAAACCGGCGCGATTGGTCGGGTTGCGATCCTTGTACTCGGTGCCGCCGCGAATGAAGCCGCCCTCCTCGCCGAGGCGCGTGCCGATCTTGGCGGTGGTCACGCTGTTCTGGCCGTCGGTGGTGGTTTTGCCAATCGCGTCCTGATGGGTGTGGTAGGCGCCGTAGCTCGTCGTCACTTCGCCGCCCTCGGGGGCGTCGTCGAGGATGATGTTGATCACCCCGGCAATCGCATCGGAGCCGTATTGCGCACCGGCGCCATCGCGCAGCACTTCGATGCGTTTGATCGCGCTGATCGGGATTGAGTTGAAATCCACCGGCGCCGTGCCGCGACCGATTTTCGAGGAGTCGTTGACCACCGCCGAAGTGTGCCGGCGTTTGCCGTTGACCAACACCAGCACCTGATCCGGGCTCATGCCGCGCAGTTGAGCGGCGCGTACATGGTCGGCACCGCCGGAGTTGGACTGGCGCGGCAGGCTGAACGATGGCAACAGCGTCTGCAACGCTGCGCCCAATTCGCCATCCGCCGCGCCGGCGGCTTTCAGGTCATCAGCGGTGAGCACGTCGACCGGCACTGGCGAATCCAGCACGGTGCGGGACGTGCCACGAGTGCCGGTCACCAATACGGTATCGAGTTTGGCTTCATCGTCAGCTTGCGCGGGAAGTTGCCAGATGGACGTGAGCACAGCAGCAGCGAGTAATGAACGCGAACGGTAATACATGCAACAGCTCCTTGAATCGCAGCTAATACCCGGCCCTGCCAACCAAAAGTCGTCGGCCATCAGTGCACGGCAATGTCTGCTGTAGTTTTATAAAACAGGAAGGCAGCGAAGGCTGTTAGATCGGAAAGTGCAAATAGAACGCAGGATCCCCAAAAGTAAGCTTTTCCCCTTGGAGGCCGATGCTAGACGAGCGGAGGGCTGTGGCAAAAGAACCAATAACGCTTAGGTTATATCGGCTTGGCGGAGTGTGCTTAGAGCAACATAAGTGTTGCCCAGGCAACACTAAATCCAACTAACAACAACTAATCTACCGAAACCTTGTAGGAGCAGAGCTTGCTCGCGAAGAGGCCATACCTGCCAACATATTCTTTGAATGAGCCACCGCTTTCGCGAGCAAGCTTTGCTCCTACAGATTTAACGGTGGCGGGCTACTTCTATTCACTTGGGGCTTGCCGAAAACTAACCGCCAGGCGATTCCAGCTGTTGATTGTGGTCACCGCGATAGTCAGATCGACCATCTCGGCTTCATTGAACTGCTCGCGCGCCTGTTGATACACGTCATCCGGCACATGGCTTTCCGCCAACAAGGTCACCGCCTCCGCCCAGGCCAGTGCCGCGCGTTCACGAGGATTGAAAAACCCGCTGTCACGCCACACTGCAATCGCATACAACCGCCGATCACTCTCCCCCGCTCGCCGGGCTTCGACCGAATGCATATCCGTGCAAAACGCACAGCCGTTAAGTTGTGAGGCGCGGATCTTGATCAGTTGCAGCAACGGCTGTTCGATGCTCAAGTTGCTGGTCAGCGCCTCCATGGCAATCATCGCTTTCATCGCTTTGGGTGAAGCGCTGTAGTAATCCAGACGCGGGGACATGGCTTGATCTCGGCAGGCGCAATAAAGACTTCAAAGTAAGCGCCAAGAGGCTAGCGTTACAGCCCCAATTCCACGGAAAAGTGCCACACCAATAGCGGGCTCAACACAAACTCCTTGTAGGAGCTGCCGAAGGCTGCGATCTCTTGATCTTAAAAAGCAACATCAAGAGATCGCAGCCTTCGGCAGCTCCTACAGGGGTTTATGCCAATTTCGGGTATTTGTGCTGCGCAACTTCTGCCAATCGCCCAACAGCGCTAATCTGGCGGGCACTTCACATTGCCTCGGAGCCACGTCGGTATGGAACTTCATGTCGTGATCAACGGCCGCAAGGATCTCGCCGGTCAGTTGTACCAACAGCTGCGCGGCGCCATCGAATCCGGGCGTCTGGCCGCTGGCACGCAATTGCCGCCCAGCCGCTTGCTCGCCGAGCAACTGGGGATCTCGCGCAAGACCATCTCCGACACTTACGCGCAACTGACCTACGAAAACTTCCTCACCGGCGTGATCGGCAAAGGCACCTACGTCAACGCGCGCCCGGCGCAGGTTCAGCGCAAGCAAAGTCACAGCGAACTGGCCAGTGCCGAGGTGATCGAGAGCTGGCGCAATCTGCCGGTATTCCTGCGGCACCCGACACTGGAAGGTTCGCTGCGTTACGACTTCATTGGCGGCGCCACCAGCAAGGGCCAGTTTCCGCAGGATGACTGGCGGCGCTGCGTCGCCCATGCAATGCGGCAAATGGCTCAGTCGAAAGGCTTTTACAGCGTCGCCGAAGGTTTGCCGTCGCTGCGCAACGCGATTGCCCGACACATCGCATTTTCTCGAGGGGTGAACTGTCAGGACGAAGACATCGTGGTCTGCAATGGCGCGCAGCAGGCGCTGGATCTGATCGCTCGCGTGCTGCTGCGTCCTGGCAGTCTGGTGGCGATGGAAGACCCGGGCTATCCGCCAGCTCGCCTGCTGTTCGGCACGCACGGCGCCACCGTGGTCGGTATTCCAGTGGATGCCGAGGGCATTCAGGTCGAACATATTCCCGAGGGCACGCGGCTGATTTACGTGACGCCGTCGCACCAGTTTCCGCTGGGCATGCCGATGAGTCAGGCGCGCCGCGAAGCCTTGCTGGTGCGTGCGCATGAGCTCGGCGCAATCATCATTGAGGACGACTACGACAGCGAGTTTCGCTACGAAGGCCGGCCCACTGATTCGCTGTACAACCTCGACCAGCGCGGTCTCGTCGCGTATGTAGGCACCTTCTCGAAAACCTTGCTGCCCGAGTTGCGCCTGGGCTACGGAATTCTGCCGCCGGCGATCCTCGAAGCGGTGATCCGCGCCAAGCAGCTCACCGATTTGCACGCGTCCACCCTGCCGCAATGGGCGCTGGCCAAGTTCATCGCCGAGGGCTGTTTGCTCAAGCATATTCGCCGCTGCCACACGATTTATGCGCAGCGCCGCGAACGGATTCTGGCGCGCATGGCCAGCGATCTGTCGCCTTGGCTTGATGCGGTGCCGGCCAGTGCCGGATTCCACATGGCGGTGTTTTGCAAAGTGCCGATCGACCTGCCGCTGGTGATCGAACTGGCGAAAAAGGTCGAAGTCGGTCTCTACGCCATCAATGGCTTTTATTACCAGCAGACACCGCGTGATGGTTTGTACTTTGGCTTCGGCGCGATTGAGACGCTGGACATTGATATCGCCCTCGATCGCCTGCGCGACATTCTCCAGCAAGTTGCCTGAGCGATTGGCCTAACGGATTAACCGCCGATTGGTTATTGGTGATCGGCGGGTGCAGGCCTATTCTGCACAGGCGTTATCCCTCAATGAGCAGGATTCGTCCGGCCTGATTCAGGAGTGTGAGCAATGTCCAACGAAGTGATCAATACGGTGCAGGTGCAGGCTGCTGCCGGCCGCTCTGACGAGCTGGGCAAGCAACTGCAAAGGATCGTCGAAACCCTGCGCGAAACGCCGGGCTGCGATTCCTACCTGGTCGACCGCTGCCCCGAGGACAGCCACCGCTGGACGGTCAGTGCGCGCTGGCAGTCGGAAGCGGCGATGCAAGCGCATTTCAACCGGCCTGAAGCGCAGGGGTTTATAGACCTGATTGATAGCCGGTTGGCCAATAGTGTGGACTTCAACAGTTTTCCCATTGTTTAGAAAATCAAAAGATCGCAGCCTTCGGCAGCTCCTACATTGGAATTCGTTCACTGTAGGAGCTGCCGAAGGCTGCGATCTTTGCTTTTTGTGCAAACCGTAATTGGTCACCCAATCTTCCCGAATATTGGCCGTTTGCTTGCCCCGCCCCTCGGACTACTGTGATTACCAACCACCCCCCAACCGGTAATCCACCATGAAAACCCTGCACCTTGTCGCTGCCGCCCTCGCCCTGGCCCTCTCCACCTCGGCCTTCGCCCACGACCCCTCGGAAAAAGTCACCGTACTGCAAGACCAGATGCTGAAAAACGCCCCCGGCAAAAAAGCCATGATGATCGAAGTCGACTACAAACCCGGCCAGTCTTCCATCGCTCACAAACACGACGGCACCGCGATGGCCTACGTGCTCGAAGGGGAAGTGATCTCTCAGGTCAAGGGCGAACAGGCGATCACCTATAAGAAAGGTCAGTTCTGGTACGAACCGGCCGGTTCCGAGCATTTGGTCTCGAAAAACGCCAGCCAAACCAAGCCAGCCAAGTTGCTGGTGTTCATGGTGCTGTCCCCGGATGAGAAAGTGCTGATTCCGCTGAAAAACTGATGGTTGTTTAGCCAGCCATAAATAAAAAGGCGCAAATTGCCGATTTGCGCCTTTTTATATCCCGATGCAATTAACCGGATCGGTTTACAGCAAATAAAACTATTCAATACAAAACCAGACAGCAAATTGTCAGCTTATTTGCCGTGCGACGGGGGTAGTCTGAATTAACTGCCGTCATTGACGGCAACTTTAAACTTTCCGACTGATGTTGTTTCACGGGAGAAACACCATGAAACTTGCGTTCACCAGTATGTTGGCGATATCGGTTTTAGCCCTCTCCGCCTGTTCAGTGCCGACGGCGCCAAAAGCAGTCTCGTCTCTCGATACCCTGCTGCCGCATCCAACCGGTCGCAGTAGCGCCACTCAGGTAAAAAGCGGTCCCGGCGTATCGCTCGGCGTGGTCTACAGCCCAAGCACCCAGAGCAACCGCGAATACCTGCGCGACTACCAAGCCAACGCCGGCACCGGTTTCGGCCAGAGCCTGCTGGTACAGCCGATCCACGACGCCTACGTCGCCAGCTCGAAACCGGACATGGCGGTGGAATGGGTCAACGCCTCCCTGCAACGCCAGTTCGGTTCAGTGACGGTGTATCCGGACATGCAAAGCTTGCGTGCAGCCAAACCGGATGTCACCGCAATCGTCGACACCCACAGCCAACTGATCACCTCGCGCAGCTCGGATATAAAGGCTGATGTCAGTGCCGATTTTTATGATGCGGGTTTGAACTACATTGGCACGGCAAAAGGTTCAGAAGCGAAAGAACTGACACCGGTGTGGGCGGACTTCAAACGTTCGGAAGAGATTGTTGCCGATATTAACCAGCAGCAAGACGTGCAAGTTCGGGCGCTGCAAAAGTTTGACCAATCGCTCAACAATTTAGTCGCACGGCCTGCGGATAAAGTGTCGATGCTTGATACTAAACCGGCTCAGAAGTTGTATTGAATGTAAGGGCCTCTTCGCGAGCAAGCCCCCTCCCACATTTGAAATTCGTACCTCCTGTGGGAGCGGGCTTGCTCGCGAAAGGGCCGCAATAGGCACCACAAAACTCGCAGACACAAAAAAGCCCCGGCATCTCACGATACCGGGGCTTTTTCATTCAGCGCTTACTTATGCCGTTTCAAGCTCGGCATTCGCCGTCGCTGCAGGCACTACTGCTTGCCCGCTCAACGCCAGATCCAGCAGTTCACGGTTGGCCACCGCGTACATGGCGTAGTCCGTGCCGCTCGCAGCGCGGATTTCCACCAGCATGGCGCGCCAGCGCGAGATCATGCTTTCGTGCTGTTCCATCCACAGTGCCAGACGTGCTTCCACGTCCAGTGTGCCGTCGCCCTGTTGCAGGACGGAGATGGTGATCGCGCGTTGCTGCCAGTCGACATCATCACGGAACGCTTCACGGGCCAGGGCTTGCCAGTTGTTTTCAACCGGCAGCGCGCTGATCTGTTGCAGGTACCAGGTGATGTCCAGCGCACTGCCCACGGCGAAGTAGGCTTTCGCCACTTCAGCAGGGTTCTGGCCAGTCACGTCGGAGGCTTCGATGATTGGCAGCAAGGTGTACAGGTGCGAGGTGCCCGCAACCATACGCGCCAGCAATTCCGGCACACCGGCTTCGACGTACGCCTGATAACGCGCCTGCCAGTTTTCACGGATTTCGCCGCTCAGCAGTTCGTCGAGTTTCAGGCCCAGCTCTTTCAGGTGCGGACCGAAATGCGCGACGTCACGGGCAGCGTTCTGCTCGTTGCGACGGGCACGCAGGAACCAGCGCGTGGCGCGACGGCCCAGACGCATCAGCTCGTCCATCAGCTCCAGCTGAACGTCAGCGGCAACCTGATAGTCCAGCGCTTCGATCTGACGGAACCAGTGCGGGAGGTGGAAGATGTCGCGCACGATCACATAAGCGCCAGCGACGTTCGCCGGACTCATGCCGGTCGACTCTTTGAGTCGTTGAACGAAGGTGATGCCCATATGGTTGACCAGGTCGTTGGCGATCTGGGTGCTGACGATCTCGCGCTTCAGACGGTGGCGACGCATGGCTTCGGAGAACTTGCTGACCAGGGTCGGCGGGAACGCCGTTTCCATGTCGCGGGTCAGGTAATCGTCGTCCGGCACCAAGGAGCCCAACAGCTGCTCCTTGAGATCGATTTTGCTGTACGAGATCAGCACCGACAGCTCAGGACGGGTCAGACCGTGGCCTTCAGCAATACGCTCGGCCAGTTGCTCTTCGGTCGGCAGGAACTCGATGGCACGGTCCAGCTTGCCACGGCCTTCCAGATCGCCCATCAGACGCTTGTACTCAGCGATGCGCGCATAAGCACGACGCGCCGCCAGCGACAGCGCCTGAGTCTGCTTGTAGTTGTTGCCCAGCACCAGATTGCCGACTTCGTCGGTCATGCTTGCCAGCAACTGGTTGCGTTGCTTGTCGGTCATGTCACCGGCCTGAACCACTTCGTTCAGCAGGATCTTGATGTTTACTTCGTGGTCGGAGCAGTCCACGCCGCCGGCGTTGTCGATGAAGTCGGTGTTGGAACCGCCGCCATTCAGACCGAATTCCACACGACCCAGTTGGGTCATGCCGAGGTTACCGCCCTCGCCCACGACTTTGCAGCGCAGCTCGTTGCCGTTTACGCGCAATGCATCGTTGGCCTTGTCGCCGACATCGGCGTGGCTTTCAGTGCTGGCCTTGACGTAAGTGCCGATACCGCCGTTCCACAGCAGATCCACTGGCGCCTTGAGCAAGGCATTCAGCAGTTCGGTCGGGGTCAGCTTGTCAGCCTTGATGTCGAAGCGTTCCTGCATCTGCGGGGAGATTGCGATGCTCTTCGCGCTGCGCGAGAAGATACCGCCACCTTCGGACATGATGCTGGTGTCGTAGTCGGTCCACGCCGAACGCGGCAGGTCGAACATGCGCTGACGCTCGACGAAGCTGGTCGCCGGGTTCGGGTTTGGATCAATGAAAATGTGCAGGTGGTTGAAGGCAGCGACCAGTTGCAGCTTGTCTGACATCAACAAGCCGTTACCGAACACGTCACCGGCCATGTCGCCGACGCCGACAACAGTGATGCTGTCTTCCTGAACATTGATGCCGCGCTCGCGGAAGTGACGTTGTACGCCGACCCACGCGCCTTTGGCGGTAATGCCCATTTTCTTGTGGTCGTAACCGGCCGAACCACCGGACGCAAACGCGTCACCCAGCCAGAAGCCGTAGTCGATGGCGATGCCGTTGGCGATGTCGGAGAAGGTCGCAGTGCCCTTGTCCGCCGCCACTACCAGGTACGGGTCGTCATCGTCGTGGCGCACCACGTTCAATGGCGGCACCAGCGCGCCGTCTTTCAGGTTGTCGGTGATGTCCAGCAGACCGGAAATGAAGATGCGGTAGCAGGCGATGCCCTCGGCCGCGATCTCGTCACGGCTGCCGCCCAGAGGCAGGCGACGCGGCAGGAAGCCGCCCTTCGCGCCCACTGGCACGATGACCGAGTTCTTCACTTGTTGAGCTTTTACCAGGCCGAGGACTTCGGTACGGAAGTCTTCTTCACGGTCGGACCAGCGCAGACCGCCACGGGCGACGTTACCGAAGCGCAGGTGCACGCCTTCAACGCGTGGCGAGTAGACGAAGATTTCAAACTTCGGCACTGGCTTCGGCAGTTCAGGGATCGCGTGCGGGTTGAACTTGAAGCTGAAGTACGACTTGTTCTGGCCGTTGGCATCAGTCTGATAGAAGTTGGTACGCAGGGTCGCTTTGATCAGGTCGAGGTAACGACGCAGGATGCGGTCTTCGTTGAGCACCTGAACGTCGTCCAGTGCGGTCAGAATCGCTTGTTCCAGACGCTGTTGCTTGTCTTCCAGGTCGTCGTCGCTGAGCTTGCGCGCCAGATAGAAGCGGGTCTTGAACAACCGGGTCAGCTCGCGAGCGATGTCGGTGTGGTTGTTCAGGGTACTGGCGATGTAACCCAGATCGAAGCCCAGACGAATCTGCTTCAGGTAACGGGCGTAAGCGCGCAGCAGTGCAACGTCGCGCCAAGGCAAACCGGCAGTCAGCACCAGACGGTTGAACGCATCGTTCTCGGCTTCGCCACGGACGATGTGGACAAAGGCGTCCTGCAGGGTGTCGTTGAGTTGCTGGATGTCGAGATCCAGACCTTCAGCGGCGGTGAACGCGAAGTCGTGAATCCAGAACTCGCGGCCATTGGTGTGACGCAGACGGTACGGGAATTCACCCAGCACGCGCAGGCCGAGGTTTTCCAGAATCGGCAGCACGTCGGACAGCGCCAGCGGCGTGTCGGCGTGGTACAGCTTGCAATGCAGCTCGCGTTGGCCGGAGACCTGGCCCAGCGGCTGATAGAAGCTCATCACCAGCGGATTTTTTTCGTTGAGGCTCAGCAGGTGCTGCATGTCGACCACGGCCGAATGCGCAGCGAAACGCTCGCGGTAACCGGCCGGGAAGCCTTTCGGAAAGTCCGCCAGCACGTTGGTGCCGTGGGCTTCGCCGAAGCTTTCGACGGTCAGTGCGGCGTAGTCGTCCTGCCAGCTGCGGCAAGCCTGGACGACTTCTTTTTCCAGCAGCAGCGGATCGATGTCGAGACGGTTTTTCGGGTCGACACGCAGGATCAGCTGAACGCGAGCCAGCACGGACTCGGAGAAGAACGTCCAGAATTCGCAGTCGGAAGCCTTCAGGCGCTCCATCAGCACTTGCTGGATCTTCTGGCGAACTTCAGTGGAATAAATGTCGCGCGGCACGTAGGCCAGGCAGTAGCAGAAACGACCGTATGGGTCTTTGCGCAGGAACACGCGGATCTTGTTGCGTTCCTGGATCTGCACGATCGACATCACGGTGCTGAACAGCTCGTCGACCGGGGTCTGGAACAGGTCATCACGCGGCAGCACTTCGAGTACCTGCGCCAGTTCCTTGCCCAAGTGAGCCTTGGACTGGAAGCCGGAGCGGTGTTCGATTTCGGCGACCTTGCGGCGAATGAACGGGATGACCCGCACGCTCTCGCCATACACCGACGAGGTGTACAGGCCCATGAAACGGTGTTCTTTGATGACTTTGCCGTCGGCGTCGATTTCACGGATCGATACGTAATCCGGGTAAGCCGGACGGTGCACACGGCTCGGGTGCGCAGCCTTGGCGAACGACAGCAGGGTCGGTTCGCGCAGGTAGTTCACCGCGTAGTCTTCGATGCGCAGGTCGTCGTAGGTCAGGCCGGTGCGCAGCAGTTTGGTCAGGCCGAGGAAGGAGTTCTGATCGTACTCGATGTGGCCGCCATCGGCTTGATCGGTGACCACGAACTCTTCGTAGCCAAGGAAGGTGAAGTGGTTGCCCACCAGCCATTCCAGGAAGCTTTTGATTTCGTTCTTTTCTTCGGCATCGACGGCGAACGCGCTGTTGTCGAGTTTGGTGAGGATTTCCTGCACCTTGGCTTTCATCGGCTCAAAATCGGCGACCGCAACGCGGACTTCACCGAGAACCTGTTCCAGCTCTTTGCTCAGCACATTCAGTTCGGCCGCGTTGGCGCAGCGGTCGATTTCCAGGTACATCAACGACTCTTGCAGAATGCCGTCGCCCTGGGTGCCTTTCGGCAGGATTTCCAGCAACTCGCCCTTGCTGCCACGACGCACGCTGAGCACGGTGGTTTGCAGGGTGTGGATGCTGTAGCCGCGACGGTTCAGTTCGGTACGAACCGAGTCGACGAGGAATGGCAGGTCGTGGTGCAGGACTTCGACCGCGGTGTGGGTCGACTGCCAGCCATGACGCTCGTAATCGGGGTTGTAAACGCGCACTTGTGGTTGCGCGTGATCGAAGCGCTCAAGCAGGCGCCACGCAGAGAGAGTACAGCCAGCGAGGTCGGAGAGGCGACGTTGAGTCAGCTCGTCCAGAGAAATGATGCCGAAGAATTGTTCAGCGAACAGCGCCACTTGTGGCAGTGCCTGTTCACTGATGTGCTGCGCCAGTGCCGCTTGCAGTTGGTGCTGGAAGTCGGCTTTGCTGGCTGCGGTGAAGAACGCCATCTGTGGTACTCCGCTTAAGCTTGTTATTGATGGAAAGCGTCGCGTGCAACACCCCTTTCGGGGCTTGTGTCGCCCTGTTCCTGATTCTCGGGCAGAGGAAACAGGGGGACAGGTGGGTGAAGCTGGACGAGACACTCAGGTCACATTCACCTTCCATTGAATGGGCATCTGCAAAAGCGACTGCCAGGTTTGCCGACAATGCCTTTACGGGTGCTCATCCGTTGCGCAGCTTAATGGCTGCGACAATGTGTCTGCTTGCGGTGCTGCGACATATTCGTTCATAGGCAGGTAAATGAAGGCTTTCGCACCGGTAAACACTAGCAGCCGTGGCGGAAAACGACGGGGGGAATGCCCGGTTTTACGGGACACTCGTGCCAATCGCCGACCCGTGGCGGCTACATATCCAGAAACGAAAACCCTCAGGGCCGTTCTATCGACCCTGAGCGTGGCATCCGGTTCAGCACTGGCTTTTGACACGGATCAGTCCGGCAACTCTTCATACGCCCGGAATTTGCTCACGGTGGCGCAGTCGTAGCACTGCATCTGCAGGGTCAATTTGTCCATGCTGGCGTCGATATTGCTGGAGTCGCACTCGCGGCAGAACAACTGCGGATAGTCGACCTGTGGCGCGGCGACCGGCGAGCCCGTGAGAAACCGAGGCACAAATTCGTCTCGCCAGAACAGCCCCGGCGACTTGGAAAAACCGGCACCACTGTCCTTGAGCACGACGTCGTAAAGCAGGCGGGTCATGGCCGGCTGCGGCACGCGTGTATCGCGGTAGCTGTCCTTGCGCCAGTTCTCCGCCAAGGCCAGTTGCGCGGTACTCTGCATGTTGCGCGGAATGGTGTTGGAGGCGTGGGTGCGACCCTTGGAGTTGCCGGTGGCATAGAAATGCGCAGCGCTTTTGACCGCGACTCTGGCGAAGTAGTAGATCTGACTGACCGAGAAGTTCTGCAGCAACGTGCCGATCACCGAGTCGGCGCGGGCTTCGGCGGTGAACGCCATACCGACCATATTGGCCTGCAGGTGAACGTATTGAATGGATTCCTCCCGCGCGAGCCTGAAGATCAATGCGTACAACTCACGTTTCCACCCTGGCAGTACAGGCCCGGACAACTCTTCGTACAGGGCCAGATAGAGCATATCGCGCGTGCAGCGCACGCCCTCGTCCAGGGCGACGTTGGCCCGCCAGTAAACGGCCGAATACGTGCTGATGCTGAACTCGTCGGCCCGATTGAACGCTCGAATGTCCGATACCGTATCGACCTGCAAGGCGCCCGCCTCGTGCAGACCTTTCACCAACTCTTCACTGAAAGCGTCGGTGGACGTGAGCTTTTCCCCTCTGATTTCAGCATCAAGCGCGGCAATGCGTTCGCCTGCGCCTTGGCCACCGTCATCCAGCAACGCCAGCAGAGCAACTTTTTGCTGGAATCCAAGACTGGCAAAGGGTACCGGTGGGCTTGGCGTACCGTAGCGCGCGGCCAGATCACTGCGGTCACGTTCGGCCTGATCAGCGAGTTGCTGTTTGCGCAACCGGACACAGGCATCACAACCACACACGCTGCGCCGCGAGCCCGCACCGGCGGTGAAGTATTGATGCTCGCAATTCACACATTTGTAAGCACTGCGCAGGGAAACCGGAGTGCCACGGGAGGGTCGGTGCATCCACATCGGCAATTCACAATACGGGCATGTCAGTTCGGCACTGACGATCGGCGGCAGCACTTTCAACACACTGCGTACGGTATCCGGCAGTTTGTACTCGGCGATCAGGTCGGCGGTTTTTTCGCCGTTGAGGTAGCGCTGGTAAAGCTGTTCCACCTGCTCCTCGGACAGATGACTGATTTCTTGCGCCCATTGGAAATATCGCTTCATCAAAAGACATCCTTTTTTGCATGTTGGCCATCGCACTCCGTTGCGTTCGAACAGCAAAATCTGACGGCAAACATCCGCCAAAACAAGCGAAAAGGCCTCCAATTCACTCTATTTTCATTCTTCTCAAAAACCCTACGAGGCCAGCGGATTTTTCTTACTCGACTCTGGGAATAGTCTTTAAGAACAGCCCTGCACTCGACGATGTTTCAGCAGAATTTCCCTCAGGCTGGCAAAATCGCACTTTTTGCGCACTGTCTACCGCGTTAGCCACCCAGGAATTCCCCATGCAAATGACCACCGCCCTATTGATCGTCAACCCATGCGACGACGAAGAAGACAACATGGCCATGCTCTGCTGCCACAGCGACAAGGGCGACATGTTCCTGATGAGCCGCTATCCGGACGAGGATGAGCTGGAAATCACCCTGGACGGCGAGCCTTCGACGCTGGACGGCGTGAAGGTCACGTTGAGCTCAACGCTTCTGAAGATTGAAATCGGCGCGGCGGATGCTGATGCGTTGAATGGGGATGATGTGCTGGAGATCAGCTTTAACCCGGATATGGTTGATCTGGATGAGGTTGTCGAGACGTTGACGAATATCCTCGACGGGACGGGAACCTTCATCAACGAAGTTTGATGGTGTCTGAATAGGCCTCTTCGCGAGCAAGCTCGCTCCCACATTTGAACTGCGTGCACCCCGTCAATGTGGGAGCGAGCTTGCTCGCGAAGGCGTCCGAAAGAACACTACCCCTCCCCGGTACTACAAAAATCCAACAATTCCCCCAGTCATTTCCCGCACTTTGCGAAAAATGCCGTTAGTCGCCACCCCCCGCGATGGATTAAAGTAACGCCCCCAGCCCCGGCGTTATCCGAACGCCTGTGGCCACCCCTTTCCAGGAACAGTCACCGATGGAACATCGTGAAGCGCTGCTGGCGCTGCGAACCTTTCTTTCAACGCAGATTCTCGGCCAGGAAAAACTCATCGAGCGTTTGCTCATCGCCCTGCTCGCCGACGGCCATATGCTGGTCGAGGGCGCCCCGGGTCTGGCCAAGACCAAAGCGATCAAAGAACTCGCCGAGGGCATCGAAGCCCAGTTCCATCGCATCCAGTTCACCCCTGATCTGCTGCCCGCCGACATCACCGGCACCGAGATCTATCGCCCGGAAACCGGCAGTTTCGTGTTCCAGCAAGGGCCAATCTTCCACAACCTCGTGCTGGCGGACGAAATCAACCGCGCGCCGGCCAAGGTGCAATCGGCGCTGCTCGAAGCCATGGCCGAGCGTCAGGTCAGTGTCGGCCGCAGCACCTACGAGCTGTCGCCACTGTTTCTGGTGATGGCCACGCAGAACCCGATCGAGCAGGAAGGTACCTATCCGCTGCCGGAAGCCCAGCTCGACCGCTTCCTGATGCACGTAAAAATCGGCTTCCCGGATGCCGCCGTCGAACGCCGCATCCTCCAGCAGGCCCGTGGTGAAGCACTGAACGGCGAAACCAAGCCCGAGCGCCGGGTCAGCCAGCAGGCGATCTTCGCTGCACGCAAGGAAATTCTCGGTCTGTACATGGCCGATGCCGTGGAGGAATACCTTGTGCAACTGGTCATGGCCACCCGTACGCCGGCCAAGTTCGATCCGGAAATGGCCGAGTGGATTGCCTATGGCGCCAGCCCGCGTGGCTCGATCGCCCTCGACCGCTGCGCCCGCGCCCACGCCTGGCTGGCCGGTCGCGACTTCGTCAGCCCGGAAGACATTCAAGCGGTGCTGTTCGACGTGTTGCGTCACCGCATCATCTTGTCGTTTGAAGCCGAAGCCGCCGGCATCGATCAGGATCGGGTGGTGCAGCGGATTCTCGACGTCGTAGCCGTCGCTTGACCCCCATGAACGCCCCCCAGCCTTCCCAACCGGGCATCCGCGTCAGCCTCGCCGAGCTGATCGAGATGCGTCACCGGGTGCGTGAAGTGCAGCTGTTTTCCACGCCGAGCCAGCGCAGCCCGCTGATCGGCCTGCATCACTCGAAATTCCGTGGTCGCGGTGTCGACTTCGACCAGGTGCGCGTGTATCAGGCCGGCGACGACGTGCGCACCATCGACTGGCGCGTGACCGCTCGCACGCAAGAGCCGCACACCAAGCTGTTCCATGAAGAACGCGAACGGCCGATTTTCATCATGGTCGAGCAAAGCACGCGGTTGTTTTTCGGCTCGGGGCTGATGTTCAAATCGGTGTTGGCCGCACAAGTCGCAGCGCTGATCGGCTGGGCCGCGCTCGGCCACAACGACCGGGTCGGCGGGCTGGTGTTCGGCGACAACGAGCACTACGAAATCAAACCACGGCGCAGCAAGCAGAGCCTGCTGCAATTGCTCAACCGTTTGGTCAAGGTCAATCAATCGCTGCACAGCGAACGTGAGCCGGATCGCGATGCCTTCGGCGTAGCCCTGCGCCGCGCCCGCGAAGTGCTGCGCCCCGGCAGTCTGGCCATTGTGATTTGCGATGAGCGCGCGCTGTCCGATAGCGCCGAGCAACAACTGAGCTTATTGGCGCGCCATTGCGATTTGCTGATGCTGCCGATATCCGATCCACTCGATCACGCCCTCCCCGCCGCCGGCCTTCTGCGCTTCGCCGAACGTGGCGCCCAGCTTGAGCTCGACACGCTGAATTTTGATTTGCGCCAAACCTATCGCGCGCAGGCCGAAGCGCGCATCGCTCGCTGGGAATTGCTCGCGCAGAAGCTGCGGGTGCTGCTGATGCCGTTGAGCACGCAGAGTGAAATGGTCGAACAGATGCGCGAATTCCTCAATCCGCAGCGTCCGGGGAAAGGTCGATGAACGGCCTCGACCAATTGCAACCGCTGATCTCGCCGCCGCCGATTGCCTTTTGGCCTCCGGCGCCGGGCTGGTGGTTATTGCTGCTGTTATTGCCGCTGCTCGGTTACGCCGTGTGGCGCCTGCGCCGTTTCATTCCCATGAAGAAACGCCCGATCGTGCGCGCTGAACAGCCACTCGATCCGGTGCGCGTTGCCGCCCTCGCAGAACTGGCGCAAATGCCCAAACCCTACGACGGCGCCCCGGCCGGCGCGTGGCTGCAACAGGTCAATGGCCTGCTCAAACGCCTGTGTCGCAACCATTATCCCTACAGCCAGAGCCACACCCTTAATGGCCGAAAATGGCTGGCGTTCCTCGACAACCGTTGCCCCGCCGCTGGCCTGACGCGCTGGATGGTGCTGGTCGAAGGCGCGTACAAACCGGAATGCAAACTCGACGACAAAGCCATTGCCGGCCTGACCCAAGCCGTCGACACGTGGATTCGCAAACATGTTTGAGTTCGCATGGCCGTGGATTTTTCTGCTGTTGCCGCTGCCGTGGCTGATGCGCCTCGTATTGCCGGTGGCCGACAGCGGCGAACCGGCGCTGAAAGTCAGCTTTCTGTCCGACCTCGAAGGCCTCGCCCGCCGTCGTGCCCGCGCCAATTTGCCTGCGTGGCGCCAGCAAGCGCCGTTCATGTTGTTGTGGTTGCTACTACTGACTGCCGCTGCTCGCCCGCAATGGCTCGGCGAACCGTTGCCGATTGCCGCCAGTGGCCGTGATTTGCTGGTGGCGGTGGACGTGTCTGGCTCGATGGATTTCCCCGACATGCAGTGGCAGGACGAAGAAGTCAGTCGCCTGTCCTTGGTGCAGCATCTGCTCGGTGACTTCCTGGAAAGCCGTGACGGCGACCGGGTCGGCCTGATCCTCTTCGGCAGTCAGGCGTACCTGCAAGCACCGCTGACCTTTGACCGCCACACCGTGCGCGTCTGGCTCGATGAAGCGCGGATCGGCATTGCCGGCAAGAACACCGCCATCGGCGACGCCATCGGTCTGGGCCTGAAACGCTTGCGCATGCGTCCAGCACAAAGCCGTGTGCTGATTCTGGTCACCGACGGCGCCAACAATGGCGGCGAAATCGATCCGTTGACGGCGGCAAAACTGGCGGCCAGTGAAGGCGTGAAGATTTACCCGATCGGCATCGGCGCCAATCCTGAGGACAGCGGTTCGACCGGCCTGCTCGGCGTCAATCCAAGCCTGGATCTCGATGAGCCGGCGCTCAAGGAAATCGCCGAAGTCACCGGCGGGCAATACTTCCGCGCGCATGATGGCCAGGAACTGCAAGCGATCAAAGACACCCTCGACCAGCTCGAACCGGTGACCCAACAACCGACCCAGGCACGTCCTGCGCAAGCGTTGTATCACTGGCCGCTGGCGTTGGCGCTGTGGTTGAGCCTGTTGCTGGTCGCCCGCGAATTGTGGCCGGACAACCCGCTGCAACGCCTGTTCAACAAGGAGCTTAATCTGCAAAGTCCGCTGCCTGACTGGCGCGAGCGTCTCAAACGCCTGCGTCTGCGGAGACGCCGATGATTGCCCTCTGGCCGCACTGGTTCCGTCCGTGGTGGTTGCTGCTGTTGCCGCTGCTCGGCTGGCTGATCTGGCAACTCTGGCACCGGCAAAAACGCGCCGGACGCTGGCAGATGATTCTGCCGCCGGCGTTCCACGCCACCCTGCTCAGTGGCGGCAGCGGTCGCGACAGCAAACTGCCGTGGGTGGCCCTTGGCGTGGCGTGGTTGCTGACGATTCTCGCGTTGCTCGGGCCGAGCTGGGAGCGCGTCGAACAGACCAGCCAGAAACCCGCCGATCCGTTGGTGATCGTGCTGGAACTGACTCCGGAGATGCTCGCCACCGACTCACCACCGACGCGACTGGAACAAGCGCGGCGCAAGGTGTTCGACCTGTTGCAGGCGCGCAGCGATGCGCAGACCGCGATCGTTGTTTACGCCGGCAGCGCCCACACGCTGGTGCCGCTGTCGGATGATCTGGCGACCAGCCGCAATCTGCTCGACGCGCTGAAGCCGTCGCTGATGCCGGAAAGCGGTCATCGCGCCGATCTCGCCGTCGCTAAAGCGCTGGATTTACTCAAACAAGGTGCACTCGGCCAAGGGCGGATTCTGCTGGTCGGCTCGTCGCTGAGCGAAGATGAACGGCAAGGCATTCGCCGGGCGCTCAACGGGCAATCGGCGCAGCTGTTGATGCTCGGCATCGGCACCGCCGAAGGTGCGCCGATTGCGCAGGAGGACGGCAGTTTCCTCAAGGACGAACAAGGCGCGATCCGTGTGCCGCAGCTCGACAGCCCGGGGCTGGCGGCATTCATCAATAGCGTCGGCGGTGACTACCACGCGGCGCGTCTGGATGAAGCCGATCTCGGCGCACTCGGCCTGCTCAACGGCCCGCGCAGTTTGCGCAGCGATGGCCAGACCGTGCGCCTCGACACGTGGGCCGACCAGGGTTATTGGTTGCTGCTGCCACTGCTGCTGCTCGCTGCCTGTGCCGGGCGGCGTGGCTGGCTGTTTTGCCTGCCGCTGCTGTTCTGCCTGCCGCAGCCGAGCTACGCTTTTGACTTCGAAGACTTGTGGCTGCGCCCCGACCAGCAAGGCCTGCACTTGCTCAAACAGAAACGTCCCGCCGAAGCCGCAGAACATTTTGACGATCACCAGTGGCAAGGGGTGGCGTTGTACGAGGCTGGCGACTACAGTGGCGCCGCCCAGCGTTTTGCCGAAGGCAGCGATGCCCGCGCCCACTACAATCGTGGCAACGCTTTAGCGAAAAGCGGTGAGCTGGACGCGGCGATCGACGCCTATGAACAGGCGCTGGAGCTGCAACCGGATCTGCGTCCGGCACAGACCAACAAGGCGCTGGTGGAAAATCTGCTGAAGCAGAAAAGCACCCCGCCACCGGTCGAACCGGAAAGCCAGCAGCCCGAACAGAATCTGCCGGGCGGTGAACCTCCGCCGCCCACCGCGCCGCCACCAGCGGTGAAAAGCGAAACCCAGAGTGAGGCGCAATCCGGCGAGTCTGCCAGTGAACCGCCGCCGACCACACCGCCGCAGCCAGGCCCGAATGAGGTGCCGGGCAGCAACGATGAGGAAGAGGAAACCAACACCGTGCCGACGCTGCGCCCGACCGAGGACAACCTCGAAGGCGAGCAACGTCAGGCACTGGAACAATGGCTGGGCAAAATCCCGGATGATCCGGGCGAACTGCTGCGACGCAAATTCTGGTACGAACAGCAACAACATCAGGATCAGGAAAACACTCGATGACCCGCTTCACCGCTCTCTTGCTGCCCCTGCTGCTCTGCACGACCGCCAACGCGGCCGAGCTGATCGCCAGTGTGGATCGCAGTCGCCTGAATTCCGGCGAGACGGTCGAGCTCACCCTCGAAATCAGCGACGTCACCCAGTTCGGCAAACCCGACCTGACCCCGCTGGAGCCGCTGTTCGAAGTGCGCGGCACGCGGCAGGTCAACCAGCTCAATACCCTCAACGGCGACAACCGCGCGACCACACGCTGGATCATTACGCTGCTGCCCAAAGAGAACGGCAGCGTGGTGATTCCCTCGCTGCAAATGGGCGAGGTGCAGAGCCAGCCGATCACCGTGCAAGTGGTCGAAAGCGACACCCGCGAAGACAAGAACAGCCTTGATCCGGTGTTTATCGAAGCCAGTCTCGATCAGTCCAGCGTGTATGTGCAGGCGCAGGCGATCCTGACTGTGCGCGTCTATCACTCGGTTTCGCTGTACGACGACAGCAGCCTGTCGCCGCTGCAAATCGTCGATGCGCGGGTTGAGCAGCTCGGCGACACGCGCACCTACGAGAAAGACATCAACGGTGTGCGCCACGGCGTCATCGAAATGCGCTACGCGATCTATCCGCAGCACAGCGGTTTGCTGACGATCACCCCGCAGACTTTCAGCGCCACGCTGGTCGACACGCAACCGGCCCAGGACGCCAGCCCACAGGG
Source organism: Pseudomonas sp. P1.31 (assembly GCF_001269815.1). Taxonomy (NCBI): domain Bacteria; kingdom Pseudomonadati; phylum Pseudomonadota; class Gammaproteobacteria; order Pseudomonadales; family Pseudomonadaceae; genus Pseudomonas; species Pseudomonas sp. P1.31. The sequence goes on from NZ_LHVN01000023.1 coordinate 22,472, forward strand.
GCCGAAGCCGGGCAAGCTGATGCGCGTCACCTCTTCGGAAATTCCGCTGACGGTCAAGCCCAAACCGCTGACTTATCCTGCCGATGCGCCATGGCTGCCGGCACGCAGCCTGAGCTTGAGCGAGAGCTGGAACCCCGAGCCGGAACACACGCAGATCGGCGATTCGCTGACCCGCAGCCTGACCCTGAAAGTCGAAGGTCTGGCCGCTTCGCAATTGCCCGCCTTGCCCGCCACCGACGTCAATGGCCTGCGCCGCTACCCCGATCAACCGGTGCTGAGCAATCAAAGCAGCGACCGTGGCCTGATCGGCAGCCGTGAAGAACGCGAAGCGCTGGTGCCGAGCCGCAGCGGCTCGATCGACCTGCCGACGGTGGACGTGGTGTGGTGGAACACTTTCGAAGATCATTTGGAACACAGCAGCCTGCCGGCGCGCACCCTGCAAGTCGCCAATAACCCGAGCCTGCAGGTCGATACGCCGACGGGCAATCTGCAACCCGGAATCGTCGATAACGACACGCTGTGGTGGTGGAAACTCAGCACGCTGATACTGGCTTGCACCACCCTGCTCGGCTTTGGTCTGTGGTGGCGAGCGCGCTGGCAGCCGGCGATCCTGCGCGCCGCACAAACCGGCCCGAGCCCGCGCACCTTGCTCGACGACATCAAACGCGCGAGCCAGGCCAATGACCCGCAGGCGACGCGGCAGGCGCTGGATGCCTGGGCGCGTCAGCAGCCGGAGACGCTGGCGGACATGGCTGCGCGGTTTGTGCCGTTGTCGGATGCGCTGGATGGCTTGAATGGCGCGCTCTACAGCGAAACCGGGCAGCATTGGCAGGGCGAGGATTTGTGGCGGGCAATCCGCACGATTCCCACCGCCGAGCGCGTACACGACCCGGTGGGTGACAGCGGGTTGCCACCGCTCTACCCGAAGTAAAAGATCAAAAGATCGCAGCCTGCGGCAGCTCCTACAGGGGACTGCATTCCCAAATGTAGGAGCTGCCGCAGGCTGCGATCTTTTGATCCAATGGGGTAAGGGGATCCATGCGCAGACTGCGCGGGGCAATAAACTGTAAACTCTCCGCCTCTTTCGCCGCCTCTTCATTCCCGCGCGGCCATCACCTCTTTTTGTTGCGGAGTCCGCCTTGCGTCTGTTTCACACCTCCGACTGGCACCTTGGGCAAAACCTGCATGGTCAGGAGCGCGATTTCGAGCACGCCTGTTTTCTCGAATGGCTGCTGCGCCAACTGAAACTGGCGCAGCCGGATGTGCTGCTGATTGCCGGTGACATCTTTGACACGGTCAATCCGCCGGTCAAAGCCCAGGAATGCCTCTACGATTTCATCGTCAACGCCCACGAGCAGCAGCCCTTGCTGACCATCGTGATGATCGCCGGCAACCACGATTCCGGCTCGCGCATCGAACTGCCCGCGCCGTTGATGCGGCGCTTGCGCACCCATGCGCTGGGTCGCGTGCTGTGGCTGGACGACGGCCAGCTCGATTCCGAACGTCTGCTGCTGCCATTGCCGAACGCCAAAGGCGACATCGCTGCGTGGTGCCTGGCGCTGCCGTTCCTGCGTCCGGCCGAAGTCACCGGTGCGCATCTGGGCGACAACTATTTGCGCGGCATCGGTCAGGTGCACGAATGGCTGATCGAAGCGGCCAACGCCAAGCGCCAACCGGGTCAGGCGCTGATCGCCATCAGCCACGCGCACATGGCCGGTGGTTCGGTCTCGGAAGACTCCGAGCGCAGCCTGATCATCGGTAACGCCGAAGCCCTGCCCGCCAGTCTGTTCGGGCCGAGCATCAGTTACGTCGCCCTCGGCCATTTGCACAAGCCACAGAAGGTCAACGGCGAAGAGCGCATTCGCTACAGCGGTTCGCCGATCCCGTTGTCGTTCTCGGAGATCGGTTATCAGCACCAGATCCTCGACGTCACGCTTGATGGCGAAACCCTGGTCAGCGTCGAGCCAAAACTGATCCCGCGCTCGGTCAACCTGCAACGCATCGGCCCGGCACCGCTGGCCGAGATTCTGCTGCAACTGGCCGACCTGCCGAACATCGACCTGCTCGCTGAAACCCAGCGCCAGCCATGGCTGGAAGTGCGTGTGACCCTCGACGAGCCGCAGCCGGATCTGCGCCATCAAGTGGAAAACGCCCTGCAAGGCAAAGCCGTGCGCCTGGTGCGCATCGCCGCTGAATACGCTGGCAAGCGTGGCGCTGACGGCGAAGAGGACGGCACCGCGCTGATCGAACTCGATCAACTCACCCCGCAGGAATTGTTCAGCCGCGCCTGGCTCGACAACTACGGCAGCGAAGTCGATGAACAGACGCTGAAGGACTTCGCCGAACTGCTGCAAGACGTGCAACTGGAGGGCGAGCAGCCATGAAAATTCTCGCCATTCGTTTGAAAAACCTCGCCTCGCTGGCCGGGCCGTTCGAAATTGATTTCACCGCTGAACCGCTGGCCAGTGCCGGTTTGTTCGCGATTACCGGGCCGACCGGCGCCGGTAAAAGTACCCTGCTCGACGCCTTGTGCCTGGCGCTGTTCGGCGCTGTTCCGCGCCTGAACAACACCGGCCGCGACGCCAAAGTACCCGATGCTGATGGCGAGATCGCCACGGGTGACCCGCGCACACTGCTGCGTCGCGGCACCGGTGAAGGTTATGCGGAAGTGGATTTCGTCGGTGTTGATGGCCGTCGCTATCGGGCGCGCTGGGAAGCCAACCGCGCCCGCGAGAAGGCTGGCGGCAAGTTGCAGGCCAGTCGTCAGAGCTTGCGCGACATCGATCAGGATCAACTGCTCGCCAGCCAGAAAGGTGAATACAAAACCCAACTGGAAGCCGCACTGGGCCTGAACTTCGAACAGTTCACCCGCGCCGTGCTGCTGGCGCAGAGCGAGTTCAGCGCGTTCCTCAAAGCGGACGACAACGACCGCAGCGAACTGCTGGAAAAACTCACCGACACCGCGCTGTACACCCGCCTCGGCCGTCGTGCATTCGACAAGACCAAAGAGGCCCGCGAAGCGCACAAGCTGTTGCAGGATCAGGCCACTGGCGTCACTCCCCTCGCCCCCGAAGCGCGCGCCGAGCTGGATGAACGCTTTAACGCCGCCCAGCAACAATTGAAGTTGCAGCAGGCACAATTGAAGCAACTGGAGCAGCAACACAGTTGGCTCAAGGATTTGCGGCTGTTGCAGGACGCGCAGCAAGCCGCCAGCGAGCAATTGCACAGCGCCCAGCAACAATCGGAAGCGCTGGCCGGCGAACGCATCAAGCTGACGCGTCTGGAACAACTCGGCCCGCAACGGCACCAGTTCGCCCGCAAAACCGAACTCGATGCGTTGTTGACGCCGTTGGCCGCGCAGATTGCCGAGCACACCCGCCAGCACGCCGAACTGACTGAACGTCAGACGCAACTCGAGCAGAATCTTGAGGCCGCCAAAGTCGCGCTGACCGAGGCGCAGCAACGCCAATCTGAAAACGCCCCGCTGTTGCGTCAGGCCTTCGAAGAGCAAAGCACCCTCGCCCGTCTGGCCAAAGATGTGGCCGCGAGCGCTGAGGCCAAAGCCACTGCGCAACAAGCCTGCGCCGACGGCCAGAGCGCTATTCAAGCCTTGCAGGAAAAGCAGGGGCAGGTCGCCGAACGCTTGCAGCGCATCGCCGCTGAGCTGGAACAAAGCGCTCATCTGGCGCCATTGAGCGACGCGTGGAATGCCTATCGCGATCGCCTGCAGCAGTTGATGTTGATCGGCAATCGCCTGAACAAAGGTCAAACCGAACTGGCCAACCTCGAACAAAACGCCACGCGCAGCGCTGAAGAGTTCGCCAGCCAGAAGCAACAACTCGAAGTGCTGTTCAAAGAGGCCGGCGCCGAACCGGATGCCGTCGCCGAGCAGATCGGCATTCTCGGCACGCTGTTGCAGGACAACCGCAAACAACTGCGCGCTTTCGAAGACCTGTCGCGCCTGTGGGCCACTCAACAGGATCTGGACAAGCGCGGCGCCGAGTTGCAACAACGCCAGCTCAATGCGCAGCAGGAGCGTGAGCGCCTGACCCAGGACGGCGTCAAAACCAAAGCCGAGCTGACCGTCGCCGAGCAAACCCTCAACGTCACCCGCGAACTGCTTGAACGCCAGCGTCTGGCGCGCAGTGCCAGTGTCGAAGAGTTGCGCGCGCAGTTGCAGGACGATCAACCGTGCCCGGTGTGTGGCAGCAATGAGCACCCGTATCACCAGCCGGAGGCGCTGCTGCAAAGCCTCGGTCGCCACGATGAAAGCGAACAGGCTAACGCTCAGCTAGTCGTCGATCAGCTCAAGGAAAAGCTCAGTGAACTGCGCGCCGACGTCGGCGCTGTCATTGCTCAGCAGAAAGAACTGCTGCAACAACAGGAGCAACTGGCGAATCAGCAACAGGCCCTCGCGCCGAGCCTCGATGCGCACCCGCTGTCTGCTCAGTTGCTCAATCAGGACGCCGACAAACGCGACGCCTGGCTCATCCGCCAGAACGAGCAGTTGAACCAGAGCATCACTCAGGACGAACAGCGCCAGAGCGCCCTGCTCACCCTGCAACAGGATGCGGCGCGGTTGACTCAACAATTGCGTCAGGCCGAAGCCGCGCATCAACAAGCCGCGCAGCACCTGAGCAATCAACAGCGCGAACTGAGCAGCGACCGTCAACGCCTCGATGAAGAACTGACGGCGTTCGGCCCTCTGCTGCCGGCCGAGACCCTTGAAGCCCTGCGCCTGGAGCCGGCGGCGACGTTTATGCAGCTTGACCGGCAGATCGCCGAACGTCTGACGCAACTCGATCAGCAAAAGGAAGAATTGAGCGAACAGCAGCAACGGCAGCAGACGCTGGAGAAAGAACAGGATCGGCAGCAGACCCGCGCACAGCAGGCACAAACCGCTGAACAGCAGTTCAATGCGCTGGCCGAGCAACAGCAACTGTGCCAGCAGAAACTGGCGCAATTGCTCAGCGAACACAGCAGCGCCGAACAGTGGCAGCAGCAACTGGAAAACGCTGTGGAACAGGCGCGCGCCGCCGAAACCAGTACCGCGCAAGAACTGCAAAGTGTGCGCACGCAGCTTGTGCAAATCGCCGCCGAACTCAAAGCGCAGCAACAACGTTTGCAGGCTCTGGAAAGTGAAGACAAGGATCTGGCCAGCAAGATTGCCGACTGGCGCGCGCGTCATCCGGAGCTGGATGACGGTGGCCTCGAAGATCTGTTGCGGGTTGACGACGCGCAACTCGCTGAACTGCGCCAACGCTTGCAGCAAAACGAAAAAGCCATCGAGCAAGCCAAAGTGCTGTTGCAAGAACGTGACGAGCGCTTAGCCGCGCATCAAGCCCAGCACAACGGCAATCTTGATGCCGAGCAACTCGCCACGGCCCTGACGGATTTGCAGAACCAGTTCAACGTCAGCGAGCAGCAATGCGCTGAACTGCGCGCCGAACAGGTCGAAGATCAGCGCCGGCAGAATGCCAATCAGGCCTTGGCGCAGCAGATTGCTGATGCCTATGCCGAGTATCAGCGTTGGGCGCGGCTCAGTGCGCTGATCGGCTCGGCCACCGGCGATACGTTCCGCAAGATCGCCCAGGCCTACAACCTCGATTTGCTGGTGCATCACGCCAACGTGCAACTGCGCCAACTGGTCAAACGCTATCGCCTGAAACGCGGCGGCAGCATGCTTGGCTTGCTGGTGATGGACACCGAAATGGGCGATGAACTGCGCTCGGTGCATTCGTTGTCTGGCGGCGAGACGTTCCTGGTATCGCTGGCGTTGGCGCTGGGTCTGGCGTCGATGGCGTCGAGTACGCTGAAAATCGAATCGCTGTTTATCGACGAAGGTTTTGGCAGCCTCGATCCGGAGTCGCTGCAACTGGCGATGGATGCGCTGGATGGTTTGCAGGCGCAGGGCCGTAAGGTCGCGGTGATTTCCCATGTACAGGAAATGCACGAACGGATTCCGGTGCAGATTCAGGTGCAGCGTCAGGGCAATGGTTTGAGCACCCTGGAGGTGAAATGAACACGCTGTATTCTTTCCGCCGCTGTCCGTATGCGATGCGCGCGCGGATGGCCCTGCGTTATTCGGGCGTGCCGGTGGAGATTGTCGAGGTCAGCCTTAAAGCCAAACCGGCGGAGATGCTGGCGATCTCGCCGAAGGGTACGGTGCCGGTGCTGGATGCGGATGGTCGGGTGATTGATGAGAGCCTGGAAATCATGCGCTGGGCGCTGGCGCAGAATGATCCGCAGAACTGGTTGCTTGATGGCGATTCGCGGATTGCTGAGTTGATCGAGGCGAACGATCAGGGGTTCAAGGTGGATTTGAATTGCTACAAGTACGCCGAGCGTTATCCGGAGCAGCCGATGGAGGTTTATGGGGCTCAGGGCGCGGTGTTTTTGCAGCGGTTGGAGGGGTTGTTGCAGGATCGCGATTATTTGCTGGCTGATCATCCGAGCCTGGCGGATATCGCCCTGCTGCCGTTTGTTCGGCAGTTCGCGCATGTCGATCGCGAGTGGTTTGCGCAGACGCCTTATCCGCGTCTGCAGGCTTGGTTGGACAACTTCCTCGCGTCCGACCTCTTCATCTCGATCATGAAGAAGTAACCCTCAACTTCCTGCCTGATTGATCATTCCCACGCGGAGCGTGGGAACGATCAACCCTGTGGTGAGGGGATTATTGTGGCGAGGGGATTTATCCCCGTTCGGCTGCGAAGCAGTCGTGAAACCATTCTATGCGGTGTGTCAGGCAAATTTGAGTTGCATGATTTGGGGCTGCTTCGCAGCCCATCGGGGATAAATCCCCTCGCCACAATAAATTCCATCACCACAATGGATTGCGGTGTCTAGGCAAGCGCATTGCACATCCCAAGCGCCATGCAATCCACTTCGAAAGGCCCAAGGAAATCCGCCGAAACCTTCACCGGCGGATTCCCCGCCATCAGCCCCAGCGTATTCGCCCGTTCGATATTGTGCGCAATGCTGTGATTGGCCTCTATGGCCCGCGCCAGCCCGCCCACCGAGCCTTGGCCGACACCCAGTAGCGAAGCGCCGTTAGTCATGACCGCCAGACTGGCGATGACCCAAAGTCTGTAGCCTTTCATGCGCCGCCGACTCCTGCGAGTTCAGCCCGGTCGACCATCACGCTCTGCGAGCGGACTTCAAACTGAATGCCGGGATGGGCGACGTCGATCGGTGCGTCGAAGCTGTGTTCCATCTGCGAGGCGATGCTGACGACCAGTACAACGGCCAGGTAAAGACCGATGGCCAGGTAGGCGCCGCGTTTGGCTGAAGTGATGATTGCGCTGGCCATGGTGTTCTCCCGTGGGCATGTTTCGATGGCCACAGAATCGATCAAAACAGCACGGGCAACCACTCAGGGTTTTCCATAGTGAACATCAACTGCGTTGATTATTTAGCCGGTCTATTTGCGCGTTTGAGAAAACCTATGACCGTGCTTCACGCACACGGGGGCGACGGTCTTTACGGATCGTTCCCACGCTCTGCGTGGGAATGCAGCCCGTGACGCTCCGCGTCACTGGACGCAGAGCGTCCCTAGAGGCATTCCCACGCAGAGCGTGGGAACGATCAAACCACACGCGCACAAACATGTAGGTGCTGCCGAAGGCTGCGATCTTTTGACGTTTAAGATCAAAAGATCGCAGCCTTCGGCAGCTCCTACAGGGGAGTTTTGTGCAGACTTTCAGTGTTGGGCTTTGTGATCCAGAGCCGCGTAGAAGTTGGCGCTCTGTTGCAGGTATTTTTGGGTGTAGCTCTGGGTGTGGGATTTTTTGCTGTTGATTTCAACGTTGGCGCTGGCTGGCAGCACAACGGTGGCGGAGATGGCGGAAGCGGCGATAACAGAGAAGAGATTGAAGTTCATGGCGGTAACCCTCGTGTTCGGTTGGCTTGCTTGCCCGGTTGGGCTGTGAAGCAAACTTAACGCTCGACGGTTACTCGCTTGAAATGCTTTGTAGCATTACCGAATATCAGCGCGATTGATACAAAGAGACAGGCCCCGCAAACCGGGGCCTGTGGCTTATTGTCGCACCATAAACTTCAGGTCGCTCGGGGCGTCCATTGGCAGTTTCTGCACGGTTTTGCCGAGCAGACCGGTCTTGCTGTCGCGTTCAACGACAACAATCTGGTTGCTCTTCTGGTTAGCGATCAGCAGGAACTTGCCGCTCGGATCGAGGCTGAATTCCCGTGGGTGATCACCTTCCACCGAACGCTTTTGCAGCTCTTTGAGCTGGGCGGTCGCCGGATCGATGCTGAACACCACCATCTGATTCGCGGTGCCACGGTTGCTGACATAGAGGAACTTGCCGTCCGCCGAGGTGTGCAGCGCCGCGCCGGCCTTGTCCGAGGTCGGTTGACCGGCGGCCAGATCGACCAGTTGGGTTTGCGTCAGCACGCCATCGTTGTAATCGAACACCGCGACCTGCGCACTCATTTCCATGGTCAGCCAGGCATGTTTGCCGTCAGCGCTGAACAGCAAATGACGTGGGCCACTGCCGGCTGGCATGGCGACGAACGCGGTTTTCGCCGGGGTCAGCGGCAGATCAGGGTTGGCTTTCGGGTCGAATTGGTAGATGAAGACCTTGTCGGCGCCCAAGTCATTGGAGAACACGTAGCGACCGTCCGGCGAGGAAATCGTCGAGTGCACGTGGTTCGACGCCTGACGCTCCGGGTTGACCCGGCTCGCCGGGTGCGCGCTCATTTGCACTACCGGTTTCAGCTTGCCGTCAGCACCGACGGGCAACACCGCCAAGGTTCCGCCCGGATCCTCCACCACCGAATAGTTGCTGACGAACAGGTGGCTGGCGTCGCCGCTGAGGCTCGAATGGGTCGGCTCGTTGCCCAGGCTCTGTACTTGATTGATCAGGGTCAGGGCGTGGGTTTTCGGATCGATCGAATAGCTGCTGACGCGGCCGACCGGGTCTTTCTGGCCCGGGCCGTTTTCATTGACCACGAACAGGCGATGCTGGTCTTTGGACAGGGTCAGCCACGACGGGTTTTCGCTCTTCACCACTTGCAGCGGCTTGGCGTCGATCTGGCCAGTGGCGCTGTCGAAATTCATTCGATAGATGCCCTGGCTGGTGCCGGCGGTGTAAGAACCGACCAACAATTGAAAGCTTTCTGCCGATGCCGTGGACAGGCCCATGGCACCCACGCTGCCGGCCATCAGCAGCGGCCAGAATTTACGCATTTTCATCAGTGTCATCCTCATCATCGCTGCTGCTGACGACATCGCCATGGCACACCAGGCGGTGTTCGCCGATCGCTTTGGTTTCATTGAAATAGCCGACGATCAGCCAGCTCTGCAGCGAGTCATCGAACGTGGCCGCTGCAACTTGAGCCGGGGTGAATTGCCAATGCTTGGCCGCTCGGCCATCGATGCATTCGATGTTCAGATTGTCGTCTTCGTCCAGGGCGAATTCGAAGGCATGCAGGCCGTCGATTTCGACCATGCCGCAGTGTTCGAGGGCGTTGAGAAGGGTTTGGGCAGTCATGGCAATCAAGTCTTTCAGGGGGAAACCGGCAATGATAGCTCAAGAAGCACACTCCCCCTGTAGGAGCTGCCGAAGGCTGCGATCTTTTGATGTTGTTTTTTGAAATCAAGATCAAAAGATCGCAGCCTTCGGCAGCTCCTACAGGGGTGGTGTGTCAGAGGGCTTCGCGGCTTGGTTTGCCGTCAACCAGGCGCTGGATGCGCAACGGGTTGGCGTTTTTCAGTGGCTCGGGCAACAAGCTGTCCGGGTAGTTCTGGAAGCACACCGGGCGCAGGAAGCGGTCGATCGCCAGCGTACCGACGGAGGTGCCGCGTGCATCGGAGGTGGCCGGATACGGCCCGCCGTGCACCATCGAATCGCACACCTCAACGCCAGTGGGATAGCCGTTAAGCAAGATCCGCCCGACCTTCTGCTCCAGCAGCGGCGTCAGTTCAGCGAAGCGCTCGAAGTCCGCCAGTTCACCAATAATCGTCGCCGTCAGTTGACCGTGCAGACCCTGCAACGCCGCGCTGAGTTGCGCCTTGTCCGCCACTTCAACAATTACCGTGGTCGGGCCAAACACTTCTTCCTGCAGGACTTCATCACCCTCGATCAACAGGCTGACGTCAGCCTTGAACAGCTGCGGCTGCGCCTGATTGCCCTGCTGCGGATTGCCGGCCAGATGTTCGATGCCGGGATGCGCCAGCAGCTTCTGCAAGCCTTTGCCGTAGCTGCCGAGGGTGCCCGCGTTGAGCATGGTTTGCGCCGGTTGATCACCGATCAAACCAGAAACCTGCTGCACAAACGCACTGAACTCTGGCGAACGAATGCCGATCACCAAGCCAGGATTGGTGCAGAACTGGCCGCAGCCTTGCACCACCGAAGCGGTCAAATCGCGGGCGATGGTTTCGGATCGCTCGGCCAATGCCTGCGGCAAAACGATCACCGGATTGATGCTCGACATCTCGGCGAACACCGGGATCGGTTGCGGGCGCGCCGCCGCCATGTCGCACAGTGCACGACCACCCTTGAGCGAACCGGTGAAACCGACCGCCTGAATCGCCGGGTGCTTGACCAGCCATTCACCGACGCCGCCGCCGTAGATCATGTTGAACACGCCGGCCGGCATCGCGGTTTTTTCGGCGGCGCGAATCAGCGCATCAGCAACCAGTTCTGCCGTCGCCATATGGCCGCTGTGGGCCTTGAACACCACCGGGCAACCGGCGGCCAGCGCCGATGCGGTGTCGCCGCCCGCTGTAGAAAATGCCAGCGGGAAATTGCTCGCACCGAACACCGCTACAGGGCCGAGACCGATGCGGTACTGACGCAAATCCGGGCGTGGCAATGGCTGACGATCCGGCAGCGGCAAATCGATCCGCGCGCCATAAAAATCGCCACGGCGCAGCACTTTGGCGAACAGGCGCATCTGCCCGCTGGTACGTCCGCGCTCACCCTGAATGCGCCCGGCCGGCAATGCGGTTTCGCGGCAGACCACGGCGACGAAATCATCACCGAGGGCATCCAGTTCATCAGCGATCGCATCGAGAAACTGCGCGCGGCGCTCAGCGCTAAGGCTGCGATACGCCGGGTAGGCGGCAGCGGCAGCCTTGGCCGCAGCGCCGACTTCTTCCAGCGTGGCCTGAATGAAATCGTGGGGCAGCTGTTCGCCCGTGGTGGCGTCGACCGATTGCAATTTGACGTCGCCAGCGGCACTGCGCTGACCGCCGATGTAGTTGTGACCGAGAATCTGAGTCATGGGATCTCCTTAAAGGGTGCCGATGCTGTCCGGTTCAAACGCCGCTGGTACCGGGACGATGCCGTTGACCAGCGGTGCGCCGAATTCGGCCTGGCTGATTTCGAAGACGTCACCCGGTAGAGTGCGAATCCCATCGGCGAACGACAGGGTCGCGGTGCCGAAGAAATGAATGTGCACGTCGCCGGGACGCAGGAACTGGCTGTACTTGAAGTGGTGGTATTCGAGGTTGGCGAGGCTGTGGCACATGTTCGCCTCGCCGCTGAGAAACTCGTTCTGCCAGAGCACTTCGCCGTCGCGCAGGATGCGGCTGGTGCCTGCCAGATGTTGAGGCAATTCACCGGTGCGAAGTTCCGGGCCATAGCTGCAACTGCGCAGTTTCGAGTGCGCCAGATACAGGTAATTCTTGCGTTCCATGACGTGGTCGGAGAACTCGTTACCGACCGCGAAACCGAGGCGATAAGGCTTGCCGTCATTGCCGATGATGTACAGCCCGGCCATCTCAGGTTCTTCGCCGGCGTCTTCGGCAAATGGCGGTACCGGGAACGGTTGGCCCGGACGCACGACGATGCTGCCGTCGCCTTTGTAGAACCATTCCGGTTGCACACCGGCCTGCCCCGCCGCCGGTTTGCCGCCCTCCACGCCCCATTTGAAGATGCGCATGGTGTCGGTCATCGTCGCTTCGTCGCCGGCCTGCTGGTGCATTTTGTCGCGGGCCGAGGCGCTGCCGAGGTGAGTCAGGCCGGTGCCGCTGATCAACATGTGCGCTGGATCCGGGTGATCAAGTGGCGGCAGGATGCGCAGTTGCGACAGCAGTTCGCTGTAGTCGTGGCTTATGCCGAGGCCGAGGGTTTGCACTTGTTGCTCGAGGGTGTTGCCGGCCTCGATGGCGGCGAGCGCCAGATCGCGCACGCTGCGGGCGTCCTGTACTTCGCGCACCACACCGTTGTCGACCACGCCGACACGGCGTTCGCGGTTGCTTAATTCGAATTGAACCAGATGCATGTTCTTCTCCTATTCCCTCAAAAACACCGCCGTTCCCCTGTGGGAGCGAGCTTGCTCGCGAAAGCGGTGTGTCAGTCACCCACAATGTTGAATGTGATGGCCTCTTCGCGAGCAAGCTCGCTCCCACAAGGGATTTACGTAGTTCCCAAAAATCAGGTACGGGTAGCGCCTCGTGCGCTGGCGGCGAACTGGTCAACCGGCAGGACGTGTTTGCGTTCCAGTACGCGATAGACAACGCCCGTCAGGATCAAGCCAAACACCATCACCCCCGAGAGGAAATACAGGCCGGAACCGAGGTTGCCGGTGTATTCCTTCAACGCCCCAATCACAAACGGCCCGATGTACCCGCCGAGATTCCCCACCGAATTGATCAACGCAATCCCCGCCGCCGCACTCGCGCCGGCAAAGAACCGCCCCGGCAATGTCCAGAACACCGCCGTGCAGGAAAACAGCGCAAACGCCACCAGACACAGCGCCGCCAGTTGCGCCACCGGCAAGGTCAGCCACGCGCTGAGGAACAGGCCAATCGCACCCAGCACATAAAGCACGGCGAGATGCCCGTAGCGATCATTCAAACGGTCAGAACTGCGCGGCACGATCAGCAAACCGATGATCCCGAAGATGTACGGCACCGACGACACAAACCCCGTCACCAGATCGCTGCCGCCAAACTGTTTGATCAACGTCGGCAACCACAGACCCAAGCCATAAATGCTCAACGTTACCGGCAGGTAAAACAGCGCCAGCAGCAACACGCGCTTGTCTTTCAGTGCATGCAGCGGATTGCCGTGGCGGGTCTGGCCGTACTCCTGCAGATCCTTTTTCAGTTCACCGGTCAGCCAGTCTTTTTCTGCCTGATCCATCCACTTCACTTGTTGCGGGCCATCCGGCAACCAGCGCAACACCGGCCAGGTCAACAAGATCGCCGGCGTGCCGATGACGATGAACAGCCACTGCCAGCCGTGCAGGCCCAACACGCCGTCCATGCCGAGCAAACCGCCGGACACCGGGCCGGTGATCATCATTGCGATCGGTTGCGAAAGGATGAACAGCCCGAGGATCTTGCCGCGATGGCGCACCGGGAACCATTGGGTGATGTAGTAGAGAACGCCCGGGAAGAAGCCCGCCTCGGCCGCGCCGAGCAGAAAGCGCATCACGTAGAAACTGTGTGGGCCCTGGACGAAGGCCATGCCGATGGTGATCGCGCCCCAGGTGATCATGATTCGCGCGAACCAGCGGCGTGCGCCGAAGCGTTCAAGCATCAGGTTGCTGGGGATTTCGAGAAGGAAGTAGCCAATGAAGAACAGCCCGGCGCCGAGGCCGTAAGCCGCATCGCCGATGCCAATGTCGGCGCCCATGTGCAGCTTGGCGAAGCCGACGGCGGAGCGATCCACATAGGCGATCAGGTACAGCAGGATCAGGAAGGGAATCAGTTTCAGCGTTATGCGCCGGATTAGCCGCAGTTCCTGGCTCATGAGATCGGTCTCCGATTGTTGTTTTTATAGAACCTCGGGGGACGCCTCTCGCGGAAAACCGTCAGGGCCATCCCTCCGTCGAAAACGACTATATAGTAATACTAATTCACCAACAACACTTCCAAACCTAGGATTTTGCGCTTAGATTAGGCCGTAGCTGGAACACTATAGTCATACAATAAGAGAATCGATCATGTCTGATAAGAAACCCACCCTGCGCTCCGCCCAATGGTTTGGCACGGCCGACAAGAACGGCTTCATGTACCGCAGCTGGATGAAGAATCAGGGCATCGCCGACCACCAGTTCCATGGCAAGCCGATCATCGGCATCTGCAACACCTGGTCGGAACTGACCCCGTGCAACGCGCACTTCCGCCAGATTGCGGAGCACGTCAAACGCGGGGTGATCGAGGCCGGTGGTTTTCCGGTGGAATTCCCGGTGTTCTCCAACGGCGAATCGAACCTGCGCCCGACCGCCATGCTCACCCGCAACCTGGCGAGCATGGACGTTGAAGAAGCGATTCGCGGCAACCCGATTGACGGCGTGGTGCTGCTGACCGGATGCGACAAAACTACTCCAGCGCTGCTGATGGGCGCGGCCAGTTGCGACGTGCCAGCCATCGTCGTCACCGGCGGGCCGATGTTGAACGGCAAGCACAAGGGCAAGGACATCGGCTCGGGCACGGTGGTCTGGCAGCTCAGCGAACAGGTCAAGGCTGGCACCATTACCATCGACGATTTCCTTGCGGCCGAGGGCGGCATGTCGCGTTCGGCGGGCACCTGCAACACCATGGGCACCGCGTCGACCATGGCCTGCATGGCTGAAGCACTCGGCACTTCGCTGCCGCACAACGCGGCGATTCCGGCGGTGGATGCGCGACGTTATGTGTTGGCGCACATGTCCGGCATGCGCGCGGTGGAGATGGTTCGCGAAGATTTGAAGCTGTCGAAAATTCTGACCAAAGAAGCCTTTGAAAACGCTATCCGGGTGAACGCGGCCATCGGCGGTTCGACCAACGCGGTGATTCACTTGAAAGCCATCGCCGGGCGCATCGGCGTCGAGCTGGATCTGGATGACTGGACGCGCATGGGGCGCGGCATGCCGACCATCGTTGACCTGCAACCGTCCGGGCGTTTCCTGATGGAAGAGTTTTATTACGCCGGTGGTTTGCCGGCGGTGTTGCGTCGCCTTGGAGAAGCCAATCTGATTCCTCATCCGAATGCGTTGACCGTCAACGGCAAATCCATTGGCGAGAACACTAAGGACGCGCCGATCTATGGCGAAGACGAAGTGATCCGCACCCTCGACAATCCGATTCGCGCCGACGGCGGCATTTGTGTGTTGCGCGGTAATTTGGCGCCACTGGGCGCAGTGCTCAAACCATCCGCCGCCACGCCGGAACTGATGCAGCATCGCGGTCGCGCGGTGGTGTTCGAGAACTTTGATATGTACAAGGCGCGGATCAACGATCCGGAGCTGGATGTCGATAAAGATTCGATTCTGGTGATGAAAAACTGCGGGCCGAAGGGTTATCCGGGCATGGCGGAAGTGGGCAACATGGGCTTGCCGGCGAAGCTGTTGGCGCAGGGTGTGACGGACATGGTGCGCATTTCCGATGCGCGAATGAGCGGCACGGCGTACGGCACGGTGGTTTTGCACGTGGCGCCGGAAGCGGCGGCTGGCGGGCCTTTGGCGACGGTGAAG
This sequence comes from Pseudomonas sp. P1.31, assembly GCF_001269815.1. Taxonomy (NCBI): domain Bacteria; kingdom Pseudomonadati; phylum Pseudomonadota; class Gammaproteobacteria; order Pseudomonadales; family Pseudomonadaceae; genus Pseudomonas; species Pseudomonas sp. P1.31. The sequence continues at coordinate 37,898 of NZ_LHVN01000023.1, forward strand.
GAAGGCGACTGGATCGAGCTGGATTGCGCCACCGGGCGCTTGCACCTGGATATTCCGGATGCTGAGCTGGCAGCGCGCATGGCTGATTTGCAGCCACCGCAGCAATTGTTGGTGGGCGGTTATCGTCAGCTGTACATCGACCATGTGCTGCAGGCGGATCAGGGGTGTGACTTTGACTTCCTGGTGGGTTGCCGTGGGGCTGAAGTGCCGCGCCACTCTCACTGATCACACAAATCCCTGTGGGAGCGAGCTTGCTCGCGAAGTCGGCGGTACATTCAACAGTTATGTTGTTTGACCCACCGCTTTCGCGAGCAAGCTCGCTCCCACAGTTGTTCTTTACCCGCCTCAAGATTGTGCCGTGCCTGCTATGATGCGCGGCATCTCCATCGCTCAGGATCGCGCCGTTCCCCATGGATTACCGCAAACCCTCCGACCGCAAAAGCATGCACTCGCGCATCGTCCAGGAACTGGGCATGCAGATCGTATCCGGACGCTTCAAGCCCGACGACAAACTGCCCGCCGAAGCCTTGCTCTGCGAAGAGTACGCGGTCAGCCGTCCGGTGTTGCGTGAAGCCACGCGAGTGCTGGTGGCCAAGGGTCTGGTGTATTCCAGGCCGCGCGTGGGCACGGTGGTCAAGGCACGCCGCGAATGGCACATGCTCGACCCGGACGTGCTGCACTGGCTGATGCAAAGCAGCCCGCAGAATGAGTTCTTCAATGTGCTGACCAGTGTGCGCAGCATTATTGAGCCGGCGGCAGCCGCCCTTGCCGCTCAGCATGCGACCGAGGCGGATATTGCTTCGATTGGTGAGGCGTATCAGCGCATGGAAGCGGCGCCGACGCCGGAAGCCTTGTTGCAGCCGGATCTGGATTTCCATAGCCGGATTGCCGATGCGACGCACAATGATTTGCTGGCGAATCTGTGCAATATGCTGTCAGTGGCGATTGCTGAAGCGTTGAAGCATTCGAATCAGCGGCCGAATTTGCATGAATTGGCGTTGCCTCGGCATAAGGCGATTTTGACGGCGATCGAGAACCGTGATGCGCTGGGGGCTCGGCATGCGACGTTGGTGCAGCTGGATGATGCGCGTAGTGCTTTGAGTGTTGTGCTTGGCGCTGAACTCACTTAACGCTTGAGATCCTCTGCCCTCAACCTAGCCCTCTCCCAGAGGTAGAGGGGACTGACCGAGTTGTGCTTCGTCATACATCGACCTGAAAAACCGAGTCGATTATGGATTCACAGCAAACCGTTCAAGTCGGCGTAAATCTCCAATCTCCCCCAATCAGTCCCCTCTCCCTCCGGGAGAGGGTTAGGGTGAGGGGCTCTTGATCTTGAGCCACAAAAAAAGCCGCAACCCTAAGGTTGCGGCTTTGTCGTTTCAGCCCTTCAGATCAATGCGCAAACAGCGAGTTACCCTTCTGCCCCGCCAGTTTCTCCGGTTTGATCAGGAACTTCGCCAGTGCCGGCAGCAGCCACAGCGCACCGAACATGTTCCACAGCAACATGAAGGTCAGCATCAGGCCCATGTCGGCCTGGAACTTGATCGCCGAGAAGATCCACGTGCACACGCCGATCGCCAGGCACAAACCGGTGAACAGCACCGCTTTACCGGTAGATTTCAGCGTCTGGTAATAGGCTTCCTGCAGCGGAAGCCCCGCACGCAGGAAACTCTCCAGTCGGCTGTAGATGTAGATGCCGTAGTCGACGCCAATCCCCACACCCAGCGCCACCACCGGCAGCGTCGCGACTTTCACGCCGATGCCCATGAACGCCATCAGCGCGTTGCCGAGTACCGAGGTCAGCACCAGCGGCAGGACGATGCACAAGGTCGCGGCCCACGAACGGAAGGTGATCATGCACATCACCGCCACGCAGATGTACACCAGAATCAGGATGGTCAGTTCAGCCTGTTTGATGACTTCGTTGGTGGCTGCTTCGATCCCGGCATTACCGGCCGCGAGGATGAATTCCAGACCGTCCTTGTTGTTGTCCTTGGCGAATTCCTGCACGGCAGCCACCGCCCGATCGAGGGTCTCAGCCTTGTGATCGTTGAGGAAGATCAGCACCGGCGCCAGCGAGCAGCTGTTGTTGTACAGGCCGTCTGCGCGAGCAATCGAGTTGTTCAGCACGTCCGGGTTGCGCGACAGGGTTTCCCATTTCAGGTTGCCCTCGTTCATGCCCTTGATCATCTGCTTGGACACGGTCACCAGGGAGATCGCCGACTGCACGCCCTCGGTGTTCTGCATCTTCCACATCAGTTCGTCGATCGGCGCCATGGCTTCGTAGCGTGAGCAGCCTTCAGCCTTGGTCTTGACCATCACCACCAGCACGTCGGAACTGGTCGAGTAGTTGTTGATGATGAAGTTGTTGTCCTTGTTGTAGCGCGAGTCCGGACGCAGTTCCGGTGCGCCCTGGTCGAGGTCGCCGATTTTCAGGTTCTGGCTGTACCAGAGACCGCCACCGAAAGCGATCAGCGCCAGCACCACCGAGATGCGTGCGACTTTCGGGTTGGCGAAGTTCGACAGCAGACGCCAGAACGGGTGTTCGCGGTTTGCGTCTTTCTTGCTTTTGGCAATCGCACGCTTACTGATGCCGACATAGGAAATGGCCACCGGCAGCAGGATCAGGTTGGTGAACACGATTACCGCGACGCCGATGGACGCGCCGATCGCCAGTTCACGGATCACGCCGATATCGATGATCAGCAGCGTGATGAAGCCCACCGCATCCGCGAGAATCGCGATCATCCCCGGCAGGAACAGTTGCCGGAAGGTGCGCCGCGCAGCGGTCAGGGCGTTATCGGCCTCACTGGATTGCAGGGCGATACCGTTGATTTTCTGCACGCCGTGGGAAATACCGATGGCGAAGATCAGGAACGGCACCAGCATCGAATACGGATCGAGTCCGAAGCCAAAGAAGTGCATCAAACCAAGCTGCCAGACCACCGCCACCAGCGTCGTGCTCAGCACTGCGATGGTGCTGCGCACGCAGTTGGTGAACCACAGCAGCAGGATCAGGGTGATGACAAACGCGATGCCGAAAAACAGCACCACCATCACCAGACCGTCGATCAGGTCACCAACCTTCTTGGCGAAACCGACGATGTGGATCTTGATGTTGGGGTTTTGTGCTTCGAACTTGGTGCGGATCTTGTCTTCCAGTTCATGGGAGAACTGGCGGTAATCCAGCGCGAGCAACTTGCCCTGATCCTGCGGATCCGGGTACGACTCGAGCAGCGGGATATCGACGATGCTCGACTTGAAGTCGTTGGACACCAGACGCCCGACCTGGCCGGACTTGAGCACGTTGTTGCGCAGCAGATCGAGGCTGTCCTGCGAGCCGTTGTAGCTCTGCGGGATCACTTCACCGCCGGCAAAACCCTCTTCGGTCACTTCGGTCCAGCGTACGCTCGGGCTCCACAGCGACTTCAAACCGGAACGGTCAACGCCGGAAATGTAGAACACCTCGTCGTTGATCTGGCGCAGGGTCTCCATGTATTCCTTGGAGAAGATGTCGCCATCAGTGGCTTCGACCGAAATGCGCACGGTGTTGCCGAGGTTCGCCAGGTCGTTGCGGTGCTCCATCATCTTCTCGATGAACGGATGCTTGAGCGGGATCATTTTTTCGAAACTGGTCGACGGGCGGATCAGCGTCGCCTGCCAGAACAGGAAAATGCTCACCACCAGACAGATCAGAATCACTGCCGGGCGGTTGTTGAAGATCAGGCGTTCCAGGAACGTCGCCTTTTCCTGCTGAGGAGTGATCAAGGAAGTCATAGCCCCGCCTTCTTATTATTAACTTCGGCGCCGTTTGGCTGGGTGGTGTGAACGCCACCCTGCCCGGTCAGAATCAGGTTGCCGTCGCCGGCCGCGGTGACGGAAGACAGCGAGATGCGATCCGGACGGTTGAAGACGCTGAACGTTTCGCCGTTGTCGCTGCTGCTGACCACCGAGCCGCCGTTACCGACGATGACGATCGAGCCATCCGGCAGCAAGGTCGCGCCGGACAGACCGAACTCCAGCGCACCGCGCGCGGCCTTCAGTTCGACCTGTTCCCAGGTGCTGCCGAAATCGCTGGAGCGGTAGAGGTTGCCGCGCAAGCCGTAGGCCAGCAGGGTCTGCGCCTGGGCCGTGCCGATCACGCCGAACAGCGAGCCTTCGTACGGGCCTTCGAGTTTTTCCCAGGTCTGACCCCAGTCGGCGGAGCGGAACATGCTGCCCGACTCGCCGACGATGAACAGTCCGGCGTCTTTCACCGCCGCGATGGCGTTGAGGTGGAACTGGTCTTCGTTGTCGAGGCGGTCGCTGACGTCTTCCCAGTGTTTGCCACCGTCGGTGGTTTCCATCAGCGAACCGTAAGCGCCCACGGCAAAGCCGCTGTTGACGTCCTTGAACCAGACGTCGAGCAGCGGCGATTCACGTTTGAGGTCTTCGAATTGCTTGGTCCAGGTCAGACCGCCGTCTTCGCTGGCGAGGATTTGCGCGTCATGGCCGACCGCCCAGCCGTGTTTGTCGTCGGCAAAATACACGGAAGTCAGCAGTTGCCGGCTCGGCACTTTGGCCTGCTTCCAGGTTTTGCCCTGGTCCTCGGAATAGACGATGTGCCCGCGATCCCCGACCGCGACCAGGCGCGCACCGGCGTGGACGACATCAAGAATCAGGCTTTTCGCGGCTTTGCTGGATTCGGTGGCATAGACCACGTCGGCCGGGGCCTCAGCGGCAATTACGGGTGCCGACAACGTGGCAAAGCCCAGCAGAGAGAGTGCTGTGGCCAGCAACGCGGTGTTGCGTAACGCCGGCGGGCGGCAACGACTCATAGACCTTCCCCTATTTATTATTGTTAGGCCATTTGGCCTTCAAGGGCGCCGCAAGTGTGCTCCGCTGATGGCAGATCAGAAGCATAGTCCTGAAACCCGCAATCCAGAGCCACTTCGGAAGCTGGCTCATCCTATCGGGCTTTCGAAACGTCTGACAATCGGCGCCACGTTATCTTTTGTTAACCGAAAGCCGCTCTCTGTAACGAAGAAATTCCCCTGTGGGAGCGAGCTTGCTCGCGAAAGCGGTGGGTCAGGCAATGAAGATGTCGACTGAAAGGGCCTCTTCGCGAGCAAGCTCGCTCCCACAGGGGTTGGTGGTGGCTGCGGGATCTGAATACATGACCATTCGCCGGGGTGATGCGGCAAAAGTCATCGAGGGGACTTGCACGATCGGTATTATGGTATACCATCAGACGCACAGACACTCTCAATCCCCTACGGAGCAGCTCATGAGTTTCGAAATTCGCAAGATCGTCAGCTATGTCGAAGAAACCTTTATCGAAGGCGGCAAAGCCACCGACAAGCCAGTGACCATGGTCGGCCTCGCCGTGGTGATGAAGAACCCTTGGGTGGGCAACGGTTTCGTCGAAGACCTCAAGCCGCAGATCCGCGCCAACTGCTCCGACCTCGGTGCGCTGATGGTCGAGCGTCTGGTCGGCATCATCGGCGGTGCGGAAAAAATCGAGGCCTACGGCAAAGCCGCCGTGGTCGGTGCTGATGGCGAGATCGAACACGCCTCCGCCGTGATCCACACCCTGCGCTTCGGCAACCACTACCGCGAAGCCGTCAACGCCAAGAGCTACCTGAGCTTCACCAACAAGCGCGGCGGCCCGGGCACCTCGATCCAGATCCCGATGATGCACAAGGACGACGAAGGTCAGCGTTCGCACTACATCACCCTGGAAATGCAGATCGAAGACGCGCCGCGTGCCGACGAAATCGTTGTCGTGCTGGGTTGCGCCGACGGTGGTCGCCTGCACCCGCGCATCGGTAACCGCTACATCGATCTGGAAGAACTGGCCGCCGAAAAAGCCCAGTAATCACAATAAAAAGGCATTGCAGGAGCGCTCCATGATTCGGCTCACCGCTGAACTCACCCCGGCTGGCACCAGTTACCTGGCGACCGGCCAAGGCCAGCCCGTGGTTTTGATCCACGGCGTGGGCCTGAATAAAGAAATGTGGGGCGGCCAGATAGTCGGCCTGTCTAGCCAGTACCGGGTGATCGCCTACGATATGCTCGGGCATGGCGCCAGCCCGCGACCGGCCAGCGGCACCAATCTGCTCGGTTACGCCGACCAGTTGCTGGAGCTGCTCGATCACTTGAATCTGCCACAGGCAGCGGTGATCGGCTTCTCCATGGGCGGTCTGGTCGCGCGGGCCTTTGCCCTGCATTACCCGCAGCGCCTGCAAAGCCTGGTGGTGTTGAACAGCGTGTTCAACCGCAGCGAAGAACAGCGAGCCGGCGTCATCGCTCGCACCGCGCAAGCAGCCGAGCACGGCCCGGACGCCAATGCCGAAGCGGCGCTGTCACGCTGGTTCAGCCGCGAGTATCAGGCGGCCAACCCGGCGCAGATCGCGGCGATCCGTCAGACCCTCGCCGGTAATGATCCGCAGGGCTACCTGACCACTTATGAATTGTTCGCCACCCAAGACATGTACCGCGTCGACGACTTGGGCAGTATTCAAGCGCCGACGCTGATCGCCACCGGCGAACTCGACCCGGGTTCGACCCCGGAAATGGCCGAGCAACTGGCCCGACGCATCCCCGGTGCGAAGGTTGCCGTGCTGGCCGAGCAACGGCATATGATGCCCGTAGAGTCGCCGCGTCTGGTCAATCAGACGCTGCTGGAATTTCTCCAATTCGCACACTCCCGACAAAACCCTATACAGGGGATCGTTGCATGACACTCGCACGCTTCCAGATGTGCATCGGCGGAGAATGGGTCGACGCCCTCTCCGGCAAGACTTTCGAAAGCCTCAACCCGGCCTCCGCGCAAGCCTGGGCAGAATTGCCTGACGCTGATGAAGCGGACGTCGAACGCGCCGTGCAAGCGGCACAGACTGCTTTCGACAGCCCGGCATGGCGCGGCCTGACCGCCACCGCACGGGGCAAGTTGCTGCGCCGTCTCGGTGACTTGATCGCCGAAAATAAAGAACAACTGGCGCAGCTGGAAAGCCGCGACAACGGCAAACTGATCCGCGAAACCCGTGGCCAGGTCAGCTATCTGCCCGAATTTTTCCACTACACCGCCGGTCTTGCCGACAAGCTCGAAGGCGGCACGCTGCCGCTGGATAAGCCCGATCTGTTCGCCTACACCGTGCACGAAGCGATGGGTGTGGTCGCGGCGATCATTCCGTGGAACAGCCCGCTGTATCTGACCGCGATCAAACTCGCCCCGGCCCTCGCCGCTGGCAACACGATTGTGATCAAGCCGTCCGAGCACGCCTCGGCGACGATTCTGGAACTGGCGCGTCTGGCCCTCGAAGCCGGGATTCCGCCGGGTGTGGTCAACGTCGTCACCGGTTACGGCCCGAGCACCGGCGCCGCCCTCACCCGCCATCCGCTGATCCGCAAAATCGCCTTCACCGGCGGCGCGGCGACGGCACGGCATGTGGTGCGCAGCAGCGCCGAGAACTTCGCCAAGCTGTCGCTGGAACTGGGTGGCAAGTCGCCGAACATCATCTTCGCCGACGCCGATCTCGACAGCGCGATCAACGGCGCGATTGCCGGGATTTATGCGGCGTCCGGGCAGAGTTGCGTGTCTGGCTCGCGCCTTTTGGTGCAGGACGAAATCTACGACGAATTCGTCAATCGCCTGGTCGAACGCGCCCAGCGCATTCGCATCGGCAACCCGCAGGAAGACGCCAGTGAAATGGGGCCGATGGCGACCGCGCAGCAACTGGCGGTGGTCGAAGGTCTGGTCGCTGATGCCATCGCTGAGGGCGCGCGGTTGCGCACTGGCGGCAAGCGGCCGACCGATCTCGGTGACGGCTGGTTCTACGAGCCAACGCTGTTCGAATGCGATCGCAATTCGATGAAGATCATGCAGGAAGAAGTCTTTGGCCCGGTGGCTTCGGTCATTCGCTTTAAAGATGAAGCCGAGGCGCTGGCCATCGCCAACGACTCGCAGTTCGGCCTTGCCGCCGGCATCTGGACGCGTGACTTGGGCCGAGCGCATCGCCTCGCTCGCGATGTGCGCTCGGGGATTATCTGGGTCAACACTTACCGCGCGGTGTCAGCGATGGCACCGATCGGCGGCTTCAAGAACAGTGGCTATGGACGCGAAAGCGGCATCGATTCGGTGCTGGCCTACACCGAACTGAAAACGGTGTGGATCAACTTGTCTCAGGCGCCAATGCCTGATCCGTTTGTGATGCGCTAGGAGTCCTGCGAAATGATCGAACCCGGCATTTACAAAGACGTCATGAGCTCGTTTCCGTCCGGCGTCACGGTGGTTACCACTGTTGACCCGGAGGGCGGCATTGTCGGCATCACCGCCAGCGCTTTTAGCGCGCTGTCGATTGACCCGGCGCTGGTGCTGTTCTGCCCTAACTACGCCTCCGACACTTATCCGATTCTGCGTGACAGCAAGAAGTTTGCGATTCATTTGCTGTCGGCTGACCAGACGGCTGAGGCCTATGCCTTTGCCGGTAAAGGCAAGGACAAAGCCGCCGGTATCGAGTGGCATTTGAGCGAACTCGGTAACCCGATTCTCGCCAAAGCCACGGCGATCATCGAGTGCGAGTTGTGGCGTGAATATGACGGCGGCGATCACGCGATCATCGTTGGCGCGGTGAAGAACCTGATCCTGCCCGCGCAACCGGTGACACCGATGATCTACCACAAAGGCAAGCTCGGCCCGTTGCCGACCCTGGCCTGATAGCCACACTCAATTCCCTGTAGGAGCTGCCGAAGGCTGCGATCTTTTGACTTTGATTTTCAAGAGCAAGATCAAAAGATCGCAGCCTTCGGCAACTCCTACAGGGGAATTGGGTGATGGGAGGAATGATGAGTAACGAGAAGTATGAAAAAGGCCTGAAGATCCGCACTCAGGTGCTGGGCGAAGCCTATGTGCAGCGTTCGATAGACAACGCCGACGACTTCACCCGCCCGCTGCAGGAAATGGTCACCGAATACTGCTGGGGCCATGTCTGGGGTCGTGAAGGTTTGTCGCTCAAGGAGCGCAGCATGATCAACCTGGCGATGATCTCGGCGCTCAACCGTCCGCACGAACTCAAGCTGCATGTGCGTGGCGCCTTGCGTAACGGCCTGAGTCGTGAGCAAATACGCGAAATTCTGCTTCAGGTCGGCATTTATTGCGGCGTTCCGGCAGCCGTGGACAGTTTCCGGCTGGCCCGTGAAGCCTTCGCCGAAGCCGACGCCGAAGCCCCAGTTAACCCCTCGGCTGTTTAGATGCCCGTCTGGCATGGACAGCCAACCGAAAGAGCGGATCCCATGAAACGCCAGCCACTCGACGACAGCTTCAAGGTCAATCGCAACCCCGTTACCCTGCGCGAAATCGTGCTGGATAAACTGCGTAGCGCGATCATGAATTTCCAGCTCATGCCCGGTGATCGTCTGGTCGAGCGCGATCTGTGCGATCGCCTTGGCGTCAGCCGCACCTCCGTGCGCGAGGCCTTGCGTCACCTGGAATCCGAAGGTCTGGTTGAGTTTGCCGATGCCAAAGGCCCGCGCGTGGCGATCATCACCCTCGCCGATGCCGTCGACATCTACGAACTGCGTTGCGTACTCGAAGGTTTGATCGTGCAGCTGTTCACCCTGCGCGCCAAAGCCAAGGACATCAAAGCCCTGGAAAAAGCCCTCGACGAGAACCGCAAGGCCCTCAAGGACGGCGAACTGCAACAGGTGATCGACTCGGTGCAAGGTTTCTACGACGTGCTGCTCGAAGGCTCGGGCAACCATGTTGCGGCGACTCAGTTGCGTCAGTTGCAGGCTCGCATCAGCTACCTGCGTGCGACTTCGGTGTCGCAGGAAAACCGGCGCGGCGCGAGTAATCAGGAAATGGAAAAAATGGTCGAGGCGATCAAGAGCGGCGATCCGCTGGTGGCGCATCAGGCCTGTGTTGATCACGTTCGCGCTGCTGCTGCGGTAGCGCTCGACTATCTCAAGCGCAAGCAGGAAGAGACCGGCTCTGTCGTTAAAGGCACGCCGGCGATGACCCTGCCTATCGCCTTGAAAGAACCCCGTATAGGTCACTGATATGTTCAGCCCGAGCTATTGCCCGAAATGCGGTGGCCCTGACCTCGGTCAGCAGATACCGGCGGGCGATACGCACGAGCGCCTGATGTGTCGCGGCTGCGGCTACATCCACTACGTCAATCCGAAGATCATTGCCGGCTGCATCATCGAGCAGGACGGCAAATATCTGCTGTGCCAACGGGCGATCCCCCCGCGCCCGGGCACCTGGACGCTGCCCGCCGGTTTTATGGAAAGCGGCGAGACCACTGAGCAAGCGGCCATTCGTGAAGTCTGGGAAGAAAGCGGCGTGCGCGCGGAAATCGTTTCGCCGTACTCGATTTTCAGCGTGCCGAAGATCAGCGAGGTGTACATCATCTTCCGCGCGATCGCGCTGGAGATTACCGGGCAGTACGGATCGGAGACCATGGATTACAAGTTCTTCGCGCCGGAAGACATTCCGTGGGAGCAGATCTATTACCCGGCGATCCGACAGATTCTTGAGCGCTATATCGAAGAGCGCCTGGCCGGGGTTTATGGGATCTACATGGGCAATGATGATAGCGGCAAGATCCACTTTATCCGCTGAAGATTGCCTATCCCCCTGTGGGAGCGAGCTTGCTCGCGAATGCGGTCAGACATTCAACATGTGTATCGACTGACACGACGCCTTCGCGAGCAAGCTCGCTCCCACAGGGTGGTAGTGATGTTGCTTAAATTGGGGCGATGCCTTCGACGATGATGATCTCCGCCTTCGCCCATTCTTCGCGATAACTCTTCGCCTCCTGATACGCCGCCGAGTGGTAGCACGCCACGGCTTTTTCGTAGCTCTCAAACTCAATCACCACGCTGCGCTGTGGCGTCTTGCGCCCTTCCATCGCTTCGCTGCGCCCGCCCCTCGCCAGAAATTTCGCGCCGAACGCTGCGAAAGCCGCCGGGGCGCGCTGGGTGTATTGGCTGTAGTGATCGGCATCGGCGATGTCCACATGAGCAATCCAGTACGCCTTCATAGTGACCTCTTTGTTGATTTTGTATTATGGTATACCAATATATTTCCAACGAACCCTGAGAGTCCAGCATGGCCTTCAACAGCATCGAAGAAATCATCGAAGATTATCGTCTCGGCAAAATGGTTTTGCTGGTCGATGACGAAGACCGCGAAAACGAAGGCGACCTGTTGCTGGCCGCCGACCGTTGCACGCCAGAAGCGATCAGCTTTATGGCCCGTGAAGCACGCGGGCTGATTTGCCTGACGCTGACCGACGACCACTGCCAGCGTCTGGGTCTTGAGCAAATGGTGCCGGCCAACGGCAGCGTGTTCAGCACCGCGTTTACAGTGTCGATTGAAGCGGCAGTTGGCGTGACCACCGGTATCTCGGCAGCGGATCGCGCCTGCACCGTTGCCGCCGCCGTTGCTCCGAATGCCCGCGCTGAAGACCTGGTGCAGCCCGGCCATATCTTCCCGCTGCGCGCCAAGGAAGGTGGCGTGCTGACCCGCGCCGGGCATACCGAAGCGGGTTGTGATTTGGCACGCCTCGCCGGGTTTACGCCGGCATCGGTGATCGTCGAGGTGATGAATGACGACGGCACCATGGCGCGACGTCCGGATCTCGAAGTGTTTGCGCGCAAGCACGGGATCAAGATCGGCACCATCGCCGACCTCATCCACTATCGCCTGAGCACCGAACACACCATCGAGCGGATTGGCGAACGTGAGCTGCCGACGGTGCATGGCACGTTCCGTTTGATCACCTTTGAGGATCGCATCGAGGGCGGTGTACACATGGCGATGGTCATGGGCGATCTGCGCCGCGAAGAGCCGACGCTGGTGCGTGTGCATGTGATTGATCCGCTGCGGGATCTGGTTGGCGCCGAGTACAGCGGGCCGACCAACTGGACGTTGTGGGCGGCGTTGCAACGGGTCGCGGCTGAGGGGCATGGGGTTGTGGTGGTGTTGGCCAATCACGAGTCGTCGCAGGCGTTGCTGGAGCGAGTGCCGCAATTGACCCAGCCGCCAAGGCAGTTCAGTCGTTCGCAATCGCGGATTTATTCCGAGGTGGGGACTGGGGCGCAGATTTTGCAGAATCTGGGGGTGGGTAAGCTGCGTCACCTAGGCCCTCCTCTGAAATACGCCGGCCTGACCGGGTATGACCTGGAAGTCGTCGAAAGCATCCCCTTCACCGAATAACCCGAAACCTCCGCAAATCCAGTGTGGGAGCGAGCCTGCTCGCGCGAAAGCAGGGTTTCAGTCGCTGGAGATGTTGGCTGATCCACCGCTTTCGCGAGCAGGCTCGCTCCCACAGTGTTTCGCATTTCAAGCCACAAAAAGCAGCTCCGCCAGATAACCGGTAAGGCAAAGTGCTTGCACAAAGTTTGGAATACCATAATATGATATTCCATAGACCGGACACTCCAACGAACGTCCATCTACTGCTCCCGATAGGCGGGCAACAACGCAAGCCCGCTCAAAAACACAACAATGAGGGCGTGAACATGGTGTTGAACAAAGCTGCAACCGCGATCTTTTTTGCGGGACTGCTCAGCGTCACCGGCCAGGCTGCAATGGCGGCCGACAGCGTGAACTTCGTCAGCTGGGGCGGAAGCACCCAGGACGCGCAGAAACAGGCCTGGGCCGATCCGTTCAGCAAGGCCAGCGGCATCACCGTCGTGCAGGACGGCCCGACCGACTACGGCAAACTCAAAGCCATGGTCGAGAGCGGCAACGTGCAGTGGGACGTGGTCGATGTCGAAGCCGATTTCGCCCTGCGCGCCGCCGCTGAAGGCCTGCTCGAACCCCTCGATTTCAAAGTCATCCAGCGCGACAAGATCGACCCGCGTTTCGTCAGCGATTACGGCGTTGGCTCGTTCTTCTTCTCCTTCGTCCTCGGTTACAACGAGGGCAAACTCGGCGCCAACAAGCCGCAGGACTGGAGCGCCCTGTTCGACACCAAGACCTACCCGGGCAAACGCGCCCTCTACAAATGGCCAAGCCCCGGCGTGCTCGAATTGGCGCTGCTGGCCGATGGCGTACCTGCCGACAAGCTCTACCCGCTGGATCTGGATCGCGCCTTCAAAAAACTCGACACCATCAAGCAAGACATCGTCTGGTGGGGCGGCGGCGCGCAGTCGCAGCAACTGCTGGCGTCCGGTGAAGCGAGCATGGGCCAGTTCTGGAACGGTCGCATTCACGCCCTGCAAGAAGACGGCGCGCCGGTCGGCGTGAGCTGGAAACAGAACCTGGTCATGGCCGACATTCTGGTGATTCCAAAGGGCTCGAAAAACAAGGACGCAGCGATGAAGTTTCTCGCCAGCGCCAGCAGCGCCAAAGGCCAGGCCGACTTCTCCAACCTGACCGCCTACGCCCCGGTCAACCTCGACAGTGTGGAGCGTCTGGATTCGGCGCTGGCCCCCAACCTGCCGACTGCCTACGCTAAGGATCAGATCACTCTTGATTTCGCGTACTGGGCCAAAAACGGCCAGGCCATCGCGACACGGTGGAACGAATGGCTGGTCAAATGAAAATGGCGGCCACCGCGTCCCGTCCCTCCACTGCCACCGGCAGCGCCCAAAGCGCTGCCGGCTCGGCCCACGGAACACAGGCGGTTGCGATGCAGCAAGCCCCGTCCCTCAGACAACGCTGGCGCGGCGCCGGCAACCTCGTGCCGGCGCTGTTGTTCATCGGCCTGTTCTTTCTCGCGCCGTTGATTGGCCTGCTGCTGCGCGGCGTGCTCGAACCGACGCCAGGCCTCGGCAACTATGAACAACTGTTCGCCAACTCGGCCTATGCCCGCGTCCTGCTCAACACCTTTTCGGTGGCCGGGCTGGTAACGCTGTTCAGCCTGCTGCTGGGCTTTCCGCTGGCCTGGGCGATCACTCTGGTGCCGCGCGGCTGGGGGCGCTGGATCCTCAACATCGTGCTGCTGTCGATGTGGACCAGCCTGCTCGCCCGCACCTATTCGTGGCTGGTGTTGCTGCAAGCGTCGGGCGTGATCAACAAGGCGTTGATGGCGATGGGCATCATCGATCAGCCGCTGGAGATGGTGCACAACCTCACCGGCGTGGTGATCGGCATGAGCTACATCATGATTCCGTTCATCGTGCTGCCGTTGCAGGCGACCATGCAGGCCATCGACCCGATGATCCTGCAGGCCGGCTCGATCTGCGGCGCCAGTCCGTGGAGCAACTTCTTCCGGGTGTTCCTGCCGCTGTGCCGGCCGGGTCTGGCCTCCGGTGGTTTGATGGTGTTCGTCATGTCGCTCGGTTACTACGTGACCCCGGCGCTGCTCGGCGGGGCGCAGAACATGATGCTGCCGGAGTTCATCATTCAGCAGGTGCAATCGTTCCTCAACTGGGGCCTGGCCAGTGCCGGCGCCGCGTTGCTGATCGCGATCACTTTGGTGCTGTTCTACTTCTACCTGAAGCTTCAACCGGAATCCCCGGTTGGCGCCAGTAACGCGAGGTAAGCCGACATGCTCCTGACCCCCAATGCGATGAGCCGGCGCATGCGCTTCGGCTTGTATGCAACCACCGGGCTGATCGGTCTGTTCCTGCTGTTGCCGATCGTGTTTATCGTGCTGCTGTCGTTCGGTTCCTCGCAGTGGCTGGTGTTTCCACCACCGGGCTGGACGCTGAAATGGTACGGCCAGTTCTTCTCCAATCCCGACTGGATGAACGCCGCAGCCGCCAGTCTCAAGGTCGCTGTGCTGACCACGATCTGCGCCGTGGCCCTTGGTTTGCCGACTGCGTTTGCACTGGTGCGCGGACGTTTTCCCGGCCGGGAAATGCTCTACGGCCTGTTCACCCTGCCGATGATCGTGCCGCTGGTGATCATCGCCGTGGCGGTGTACGCGCTGTTCCTCAAGCTCGGTTACACCGGGACGATGTTCGCCTTCGTGGTCAGCCATGTGATCGTCGCGCTGCCGTTCACCATCATCTCGATCATCAACTCGCTGAAACTGTTCGACCAGTCGATTGAAGACGCGGCGGTGATCTGCGGCGCGTCACGCCTGCAAGCGGTGTTCAAGGTGACGTTCCCGGCGATCCGCCCGGGCATGGTTGCCGGCGCCCTCTTCGCCTTCCTCGTTTCGTGGGACGAAGTGGTGCTCAGCGTGATGATGGCCAGCCCGACCCTGCAAACCCTTCCCGTGAAAATGTGGACCACCTTGCGCCAGGACCTGACGCCAGTGATCGCCGTCGCTTCGACGCTGCTGATCGGCTTTTCGGTATTGGTCATGGTCATCGCCGCCGCACTGCGCCGGCGCAACGAAATCAGCGCCTGAGCGCCCAGGAGTACGACATGAGTGCCGTGATCAAAGACGCTTCCCAGCAGAACGACAAACCCCTGGTCAGCCTGCGCAACCTGAACAAGCACTACGGCGACTTTGCCGCCGTCGACAACATCTCGCTGGACATCAAGGACGGTGAATTCCTCACTTTTCTCGGTTCCAGCGGCTCGGGCAAAAGCACCACGCTGTCGATGCTCGCCGGGTTTGAAACGCCGAGCAGTGGCGAGATCCTCGTCAACGGTGAATCGCTGGTGAATGTACCGCCGCACAAGCGTGACATCGGCATGGTGTTCCAGCGTTATTCGCTGTTCCCGCATCTGTCGGTGCGCGACAACATTGCGTTTCCTCTGGCGATTCGCAAACTGGCGACGGCGGAGCGCGAGAAGCGTGTCGATGCGATGTTGAAACTAGTGCAGCTCGATCAGTTCGCTCATCGCCGCCCTTCGCAACTGTCTGGCGGCCAGCAACAGCGTGTCGCCATCGCCCGCGCCTTGGTCTACGAACCACGCATTCTGTTGATGGACGAACCGCTCGGCGCGCTGGATAAAAAGCTGCGCGAGGATTTGCAGGATGAATTGCGCCAATTGCATCGTCGTCTGGGCATCACCATCGTTTACGTGACCCACGATCAGGAAGAAGCCATGCGCTTGTCGCAACGCATCGCGATTTTCAGTCACGGCAAGATTGTTGGATTGGGCAGTGGTTATGACCTTTATCAGAATCCGCCGAATGCGTTTGTCGCCTCGTTCCTCGGTAACTCGAACTTCCTCAAGCTCAAGGCGCAGGGCAATGCGGCGGCTTCGTTTGAAGGACAGTCATTGTCGATTCGCCTGACCGCTGGGTTGCACACCGATCAGGATGTGTTGCTGATGGTGCGGCCGGAAAAAGCGCAGGCGTTGAGCGTGGCGCAAGCGATCAGCGAACCGTTGCCATCGGGTTGGAACGAGGTTTCAGCGAAGGTCGTAGAAGTGCTGTTTCTCGGCGAAAGCCAGACCTGCAGCGTGGTCACCTCGGGCGGCACCTCAATGACGGTGAAAGCATTGTCAGCCGCGGGCATGCCGCTCAAGGCCGGCGACCCGGTACAAGTGCGCTGGGCCACGGCTGATGCCTGCGTCTACACCGAATGGAGCGAAAGCGACCTCAACAAAGCCGCCGGTTCCCACTGAAACCCCCTGTAGGAGCTGCCGCAGGCTGCGATCTTTTGATCTTGCCGTTAAAAACAAGATCAAAAGATCGCAGCCTCGTTTCACTCGACAGCTCCTACAGGAATGCATTCCAAATGTCGGAGCGGGCTTGCTCGCATAGAGGCTATCGCGAGCAGGCTCACTCCTACAATTAAACCGTGTTTGCGCCTCAGGGCCGCGGTGGCACTTTTTTTGATCTCAAGGCGCGACCGTTACATCGCCCTGCCCGCTCTCGGCGAGCGCTGCAGCGACAAACCCTTCAGCCTTCTTGCGCTCGACAAACGCCCGCACATACGCCGCGCCGGCCCTGCGCCCACGGGGCACGGCCATGGCCTGGCGAATCGCCGTGAATGCACCGTCCAGCACGCGGTAACGCGCGTCGGCATCCGCGACTTTCTGCAATGGCTGACGGACACCGGCGGCGGCATCCAGGTGTTGCTCGATAAACAGGTCAACGGCACCCGCCGAGGTTTCGGCACGCTCCAATTGTGCGTGCTGCAGCGTGCGACTGAGGAACAAGTCGTAGGCTGCGCCTTTGCCAACGGCCAATCGCAATCCTGGCTGATCGAGATCCTCGACGTTGCGATACGGGGCCTGTGCCTTGACCAGATAAGTCCCTTCAATGATCACGTAAGGCGCGCTGAACGCAATCTGCGCCTCGCGCACCGGCTCGATGGCGAGAAACGCCAGATTCCATACGCCCTCTTCCAACGCCGCGAAAACCTTGCCCGCCGCATCAAAGGTGCGCAACTCCAATTCGACACCCAGCTCGGCAGCCAATGCTCTGGCCAATGCCACCGAAACACCCTGCGGCGCACCGTCCGCCCCGCGCTGTGCCAGCACCGGGTTGCCAAAATTGATGGCGGCATGCAGCACGCCGTCGGGCGCGAGATCGGCCATCACGGCCGGGGTGATTGCACTCATGGTGTTGCTCCCTGATCGGATAAAAAGTCAGTGTGCGTCGTGGCTGACACTGTCGAGGACACAACACACAGCGCGTAAGCCTTATGTCGGTGCCTGACAGGCACTCAAGTGTTCCAGCGCCCGACGCGTCACCGCATCGATGTAAGCCGCGTCACCATAGACCCGAGCCAGCAGAATCGCCCCCTCGTAATCCGCCACCCATTGTCGAGCGGTCAGCAAGGCTTGTCCCTCATCGACCTCGCCTTCCAGCAAATGCGCAAACGCCTTGGCCCATGCATCGAAAAAGCCGCGAATCGGCTCCAGCAATTCACTTTTACCGTACGCAGCATCGACCGCCACCACGCCCATCAGGCAACCAATCGAGTCATTCTGAAACAGCCGCGCAGCCTTGCGGCCCATTTTGCTCAGGCGTTCTTGTGGCGTGAGTTTTTCGTCGAAGGCCACGGCAAACAAGGTCTGGTTGATGACCTGATGCGTCCAGTCGAGCACGTCACGCAGCAAGGCCTCCTTATTCGGATAGTGGTGATAGAACGAAGCCTTGGTAAAGCCGCAAGCGGACGCGAGTACGTCCATGGTGGTGCCATGGTAGCCAAGGCGTTTGAAGGTATTGGCGCACCGCAGGAGCAGCTCTTCACGGGGGATTTTCAACGGTCGCACGGGTATTTCCTGATCCGGATAACTGGCGGTGATTCTATGACATAAGCCTGCCCTTCTCAATTTGACGGTTACCAACTGTTCGTTTAGTTTCTATTTACCGAACAGATGGTCAGTAACTGGCCGCCGACAAAAAATCAGGGAGAGCAGAGATGAACGAAGCCAACAGTGGCCCCGGCCGAGTCACCCGCGAACAACGCGGTCAGTTGTTTTTGATCGGTCTGGATCGCGCCGGCAAACGCAACGCATTCGACAGTGCAATGCTGACGGACCTGGCATTGGCCATCGGCGAGTATGAGCGCAATGACGAACTCCGCTGCGCCGTGCTGTTCGCGCATGGCGAGCACTTCACCGCAGGCCTGGACTTGATGGAGCTGACGCCGAAACTGGTGTCAGGCGCCTTCAAGTATCCTGAAGAAGGCATCGACCCATGGGGCGTTTCCAAACCGCGCAGGCGTAAACCGGTGGTGGTTGCCATTGAAGGCATTTGCTGGACGGCGGGCATCGAATTGATGCTCAACGCCGATATCAGCATTGCCGCCACCAATGCCCGTTTCGCTCATCTGGAAGTGTTGCGCGGGATCTCACCCGCCGGCGGTTCCACCGTGCGCTTCACCCGCGCAGCGGGCTGGACCGCCGCCATGCGCTACATGCTCACGGCGGAAGAGTTCGATGCCGATGCCGCCCTGCACATGCGCCTGCTGACCGAAGTGGTCGCACCCGGCCAGACTCTGGCACGCGCCATCGAATACGCCGAACGCATTGCCAAGGCTGCGCCTCTGGCGATTCAGGCGACGCTGCAATCGGCGTTTCTGGCGCAGGATCAGGGAGACGATGCGGCACTGTCGACGCTTGATGAACAACTGCTGGCTCTGATCAAAACCGAGGATGTCCGCGAAGGCGTCATGGCGATGATGCAAAAGCGCGAACCGCAGTTCAAAGGTCGCTGAAGGCTTTGCTCAACTCACTCGGAACAATTTCATGAACACCATGGCCGCAGCCTTTGCCGAATCGATCCAGAGACAGGACATCGCCCTCATTGCCCGCGATGGTTATCCGTTGTCCGCCAAGCGCTACGGCGCAGCGGGCGTCGTCAAAGGTAACCTGATCATGGCCGGTGCCACCGGGGTCCAGCAGCGCTTTTATCGGCGTTTTGCCGAGCACGCGGCGCGCCAGGGCTTTCACGTGCTGACCCTCGATTACCGGGGCATCGGTGAGTCGAAACCGGCTTCGCTCAAAGGCTTTGAGATGTCTTATCTGGATTGGGCTTATCAGGATTTGGCGGCGGCAGTGGATCTGCTAAGCCAGGAAGCATTGCCGCTGTATTGGGTCGGCCATTCGTTTGGTGGTCATGCGATTGGTCTGTTGCCCAATCACCCCGCCCTGACAGCTTGCTACACCCTGGGCAGTGGCGCGGGGTGGAGCGGCTGGATGTCCCGAACCGAGGCCTGGAAAATCCGTCTGATGTGGACGTTTGTGCTGCCGGTGATTGTCGCCCGCAAAGGCTACATGGCCTGGAGCATGCTGGGCATGGGCGATGATTTGCCGCTGGGCGTTTACAACGACTGGAAACGCTGGTGCAAATTCCCCCACTACTACTTCGACGACCCCGAGATGAGCCATCTGCATGCGCTCTACGCCGAGGTCACAACGCCATGCGTTTTCGCCACGTCGGTCGATGATCCGTGGGCGCCGCCGCGTTCGCGCGATGCGTTTGTCAAAGCCATGGTGAATGCACCGCTGACATTGCTGGATCTGCAGCCGCCGGCGGGCAGCAAACCGTACGGGCACATGGGTTACTTCCGCGAAAGCGCACAGCCGTTGTGGGATGAGCTGCTTGATTGGCTGCAAAGCGTCCCTGCACACACCACATAACTTGTAGGAGCTGCCGCAGGCTGCGATCTGTTGATCTCGCTGTTAAAAACAAGATCAACAGATCGCAGCCTCGTTTCACTCGACAGCTCCTACAGGGGTTTTGTGGTGTTTAGGTGATCGGGGAATAGCCTTCAATTTCGTCCGGCCAGGCGGTGAGGATTTCGAAGCCGGTTTCGGTCACCGCGACCATATGCTCCCACTGCGCCGACAACGAACCATCCTTGGTCAGCACCGTCCAGCCGTCCGGCATGTTCTTCACGTGACGTTTGCCGGCATTGAGCATCGGCTCGACAGTGAAAATCATCCCGGCCTTGAGCTTCATGCCCTGATTGGGAAAGCCGTAATGCAGGATTTGCGGCTCATCGTGATAGACCTTGCCGATCCCGTGCCCGCAATACTCGCGCACGACGCTGAAGCCTTCCTTCTCCGCCAGGCTCTGGATCGCGTGGCCGATGTCGCCCAACGTCGCGCCCGGTTTCACCACGCGAATACCCGCGCACATCGCTTCGTAAGTGGTCTTGATCAGGTGCTGCGCCTCAGGCGTCGCCTCACCCACCACGTACATGCGGCTGGTGTCGCCGAACCAGCCGTCCTTGATCACCGCGATATCGAGGTTGACGATGTCGCCATCCTTCAACGGCGTCCCCGATGGAATGCCGTGGCAGACCACGTCATTAACCGAGGCGCAGACGGTTTTCGGAAAGCCGTGATAGCCGACGTTGGCCGGCACCGCTTTCTGCACGTTGACGATGTAGTCGTTGCACAGCCGATCCAGTTCATCGGTGGTCACGCCGGCCTTGACGTGCGGCACCAGCATCGCCAGCACTTCAGCGGCGAGTTTGCCGGCAGCGCGGGATTGAGCGATGTCGGCCGGGGTGTTTATCTTGATCTGGTTTCTCATGCGCTGACGGCTTCCTGAGTCAGTTGTTGCAGGTCGAGCCCGCCATTTTGTTCGGCGCGAATCAGCAAGCGGCAAATGGCGCTGTGGTCGAGGTTGGGGTGCAGTTCGGCGAGCATGCCGATACGCATCCAGTGCTCGGCTTGCGCGTTGATCGAGCGGCTGAGGGCGTTGCTGGAGATCCGCAGGTTCTCGTGCATGTCCTCTGAAATCTTTACGATGCCCATATATGAATCCGATACGATGTGTATATGGAACGTATATTAGCCAAGCCTCGTCGGAGATTGCAAACCCTCAGCCGAGTGCCGCATCGAAAAACGACGAAATGAGCCGACTGGAACGCCGTTCTGCCAAGCAATAAAGATACGTCTCGGTGAACAGCTCTTCGCCCTCGATTCTGATCGTGCGGATTTTCGGGTCGGCAATGAACTCTGCTTCCGACACCACCCCCAATCCCAGCCCGCGCACCACCGCTTCACGCAACGCCTCACGACTGCCAATTTCCATGGCGATCCTCGGTTTCACTTGCGCCGCATTCAGCGCCTCCTCCAGCACCAGCCGCGTGGTCGAGCCGGGTTCGCGCTGCAGCAGTCGCTGCCCTTCCAGTTCTTCCAGGCGCACGCTGCCGCGATTGGCCAACGGATGCTCATGGTGGGCAAACAAGATGATCGCGTGCCGCGCGTAACGCACCGAACACAACGCCGGATCATCCTGACGCCCGGCCAGCACCGCGATATCGGTCACATAGTTTTCCAAATCCGACAACACCTGCGCAGAGTTACCAACGCGGATCGACACGTCGATATTCGGATGCTGTTGCAGGTAACTGTCGACCATTTCGATCACATGAAACGGCCCCACCGCACCGACCTTGAGCTGGCCGCTGTCGAGCCGCCCGGAGTCGCGCAGCAGGTTGTGCGCTTCCAGTTCCAGCAAGGCCAGCCGTTGCGCGATGGGCAGCAATTGCCGCCCGACATCCGACAATTCAATCCGCCGCCCACGCCGATGAAACAGTTCGACGTTGTGCTGTCGCTCCAGACTCTGCACCTGCGTGGTCAGTGTCGGTTGACTGAGCCCCGACGCCCGCGCCCCGGCACTGAAACTGCCGTGGCGGGCGACGGCGAGAAAGGCCCGCAATTTGGCGCTCGACATCCATAGACTCCATCAATAGTTAGCTGCGGTTTCGCATATTGAATTGATTGAATGACTGTCACGTGACAGACCTAGCCTGTGGCAACTCCCAACCACACCGTGGAATGCCATGCAAACAATTAACCAGTTTCTGCGTGCCGCCAGCCTTGCCGTACTTGCCCTGAGTGCCAGCCAGGTCTGGGCCAAGGACAAACTGACCATTGGCCTGATCCCCTCCGAAGATTCCCAAGCGATGATCGAATCGAGCAAACAAGTGCTCGACGATCTTCAAGCCAAAATCGGCATGCCGGTGGTGCCGTTCGTGGCCACCGATTACAACGGCATTATCGAAGCGCTGCGCTCGGGCAAACTCGACGTCGCCTACCTCGGCCCGTTCTCCTACGTGCTGGCGACCTCGGTGGCGGACGTCGAAGCGTTCTCCGTGGCGGTGACCAAGAAGACCGGCCAGAGCGCTTACAAAAGCGTGATTCTGGCGCGCAAGGACAGCGGCATTCATTCGCTGGCCGACCTCAAGGGCCATACATTCGCGTTCGTTGACCCAAGCTCGGCCTCCGGTCATTTGTTCCCGAAAGCAGGACTGGAGCAGGCCGGGTTTGTGCCGGACACTTTGTTCAAACGAGTGATTTTCTCCGGCTCCCACGACGCCAGCATCCTCGCGGTCGAGAACAAGAAAGTCGACGCCGCTGCCGTGGCTGACCGCATCTTCGCCAGCGCCGTGGCCAAAGGCGTGGTCAAGCAGGATGACTTCGAAATTGTCTGGAGTTCCAAGCCGATTCCCGAATCGCCGATGGTCTGGCGCAAGGCGCTTGATCCGGAATTGAAGAAGAAAGTCGCCGACGCGCTGGCCTCGATCAAGGACGTGCCGTGGGGTGATCAGGGCGTGCTCAATGGCTTCCAGCCCACCACCGACGCGTCCTATGACGTGGTGCGCGAAACCGCCAAGGTGCTCGATCTCGATTTGCGGAGCATGAAATGATCAGCATCCGCCAACTGAGCAAACACTACGGCAGCAACCCGGTGTTGCGCGGCATCGACCTTGACGTCGCTGCGGGCGAATTCGTCGTGGTGCTCGGTCAGTCCGGCGCCGGTAAATCGACCTTGCTGCGTTGCATCAATCGCTTGGCGCAGGCCGACAGCGGCACGCTGAACGTGGCGGGCATTGATGCCCTCGCCTGCCCCGACACCAGCGTTTTGCGCCGTGAAGTGGCGATGATTTTTCAGCACCACAACGTCGTGCCGCGCCTCAGCGTATTGAAGAATGTGCTGACTGGGCGCCTCGGTTCCGTCGGCACCCTCGCCTCGATTCTGCAACTGTTTCGCCGTGACGATGTGGCGCTGGCGATGCAATGCCTGGAACGCGTCGAACTGGCGCACAAGGCCGGTGAGCGCACCGATTCATTGTCTGGCGGGCAGAAGCAACGCGTCGGTATTGCCCGCGCCTTGGCGCAACGGCCGCAGGTGATTCTGGCCGATGAACCGATCGCCAGCCTCGATCCGAAAACCGCGCGACTGGTGTTGCAGTACCTGCGCGATGCCACCCGCGAACTGGGCATCACCGTGCTGTGCAATCTGCACCAGGTCGAATATGCCCGCGAGTTCGGCGACCGCGTGGTTGGCCTCGCTCACGGCAGTCTGGTGTTCGATGTCAAAGCGTCGAGCATGACCGACGCCGATCTGGCGCGAATCTATCCGGGGCAATCGGCAGAACACTCCGCTGATATGCCGACGCCCACCCTGTCCTACCGCACCGCCTCGAGGGCCTGAGCATGCAATCGCCAAACTATCAGTGGGTCGGCGAACGGCCCCGTGGCACACGCAGTTGGCTGACCACCGCCGGCATCGTCGTGATCGTGCTGTGGACGCTGAACTGGAGCGCGCACGGTGCGCAACTCAGCCTCGGTGAACTGGCAGCGGGATTGCCGCAGATTGGTGACTTTCTCTCGCGCACCTTTCCGCCGGATCTGAGCATCCTGCCGCGTCTGGTCGCGCCAGCGCTGGAGACTTTGCAGATCGCCATTTGGGGAACCCTGCTCGGCGTGTTGCTGGCGATTCCGCTGTCCTTCCTCGCCGCGCGCAATCTGAGCCGCAATCGCTGGGTGTTTCACATCACCCGTCAGGCGCTGAATTTCACCCGCAGCATCAACGAACTGATCCTCGCGCTGATCTTCGTCTCGGCCGTTGGCCTCGGCCCGTTCCCCGGCGTGTTGGCGCTGGCGCTGCATGGTCTGGGCATGCTCGGCAAGTTCTTCGCCGAGAGCATCGAAGAGATCGATCAAGGCCCGATTGAAGCGCTGCAAGCGACCGGTGCACGACCGTTGCAGGTGATCGTGTTTGGCGTTTTGCCGCAGGTAATCACGGCGTGGATTGCGGTGATTTTGTACCGCTTCGAAGTCAATCTGCGCTCGGCCACGGTGCTGGGCATGGTCGGCGCCGGCGGCTTAGGTTTCGAACTGGTGAGCAGCCTGAAGTTGTTCAAATACCCGGAAACCGCGACCTGCATCATCGTCATCACTTTCATGGTCATCGTTGCCGATGCCATCTCCAGCCGCCTGCGCGCGGCGATCCAGAGCGGTTCGGCACACTGACGTCGAGCGGCTATCGGCTGAGCCGATTCAAACCTGCGATTTATCGATTTGTGCCGTTGTCGGCCGCCATCGAGTATGTGGCCACACGACAACAACAAGAGGGATTCACCATGACTGCCCGTTTTCAGAACCCCGTCGACACCCGTTTCGGCTGGGGCAGCCTGCAAGACCTCGCTGCCATTACCGACCAGCAGACCGTGGCCCTCGTTACCTTCCCTGAGGCCCGTGGGCTGGGGCTGGTCGATCGCCTGCAAGCGTTGCTCGGTGAGCGTCTGGTCTACGTGTTCGAAGACGTTCAGCCCAACCCGGACGTCGCCCATTTGCGCAGTACTTATGAGCAGTTCTGGCAGCAGGCCGGCGATTGCGATGTGGTGCTCGCGGTCGGGGGTGGCAGCGCCATCGATACCGCCAAAGCGTTGATCGTCGGCACCGAGTCCGGGCATTTCGATGAGTTGTTGACGCTGCTGGCGACCGGCAAGCCGTTCACTCCGGCGCGTTGCAAACAGCTGATCGCCGCACCGACCACCGCCGGCACCGGCAGCGAAGTCACGCCGTGGGCGACGATCTGGGACAGCGCCAGCCAGAAGAAATACTCACTGCACTTGGATTGCACCTGGCCGCGCGTGGCGATCATCGATCCACAACTGATGCTCACCGTGCCGGCCGGCGTCACCGTGTCCACCGGGCTCGATGCGTTGTCCCACGCGCTGGAAGCGATCTGGAACGTTAACGCCAACCCGGTCTCCGACACCTTCGCCATTTCTGCGATTGAAGACATTCTCGAATGCTTGCCGCGTCTGCAAAAAGACCTGTCGAGCCAAGAGTTGCGCACGCGCATGGCACTCGCCGCGCTCAAGGCCGGGCTGGCGTTTTCCAACACCAAAACCGCGCTGGCGCATTCGATTTCCTACGAGATGACCCTGCGCCACGGCTTGCCCCACGGCATCGCCTGCTCTTTCACCCTGCCGCTGGTGCTCGGTCTGGCCTGGGGTCACGACGCCACCCGTGACCGCATCCTGCAACGGGTATTCGGCGAGGATCTGCTCACCGCGCAACAGCAGTTGCGCGAGTTCCTCCACCGCCTCGGGGTGAAAACCGAGTTCGCCGATTACGGCGTCTCGGCCAAGGACGCCGAAGACATCATCCACCTCGCGATGCAGGGCGCGCGCGGCAAGAACTTCATCGGTTCGCAAGCTGCCTGACGCCCGACGCCACCCGATCCACCCAAGCACCGCCTACGGCTCATAGCCGTGGTGATTTCCTGCCGCACCGAAAAAGAGTGCACCCGCCGACGACAAACGGCGGGAACCCACAACAATAAGGAAAAGATCATGAATCGTGCCGAAACAATGCCTGGTCTCGCCGTACGTTCTGCCTCGTTCCGGGTCGCACAGTGGCGCATGCTGCTGGCGGCGATGTTTTGTTACCTGTTTTTCTACACCGGACGGCAGACCTTCGGTTTTGCCATTCCGGGCATTCAGGCCGAGTTCGGTTTGAGCAAAGAAACTCTCGGCTGGGCTTCTGCGGCGATGCTGTGGGCCTACGCGATTGGCCAGGCCATCAACGGCAACCTCGCCGATAAGTTCGGTGGCCGACGGATCATGACGTTGGGGGCGGTGCTGTCTTGCGCGGCAAACTGGGTGACCAGTTTTGCCGGCGGTTTCACCAGTCTGATCCTGCCGTGGGGCGTCAACGGGTACTTTCAGGCCTTGGGCTGGGCGCCGGGCGGGCGGCTGATTGCCAATTGGTGGGCGGCCGGCGAACGCGGCAAGGTCTATGGCTTCTACACCTTCGCCGCCGGTTGCGCGTCGATTCTGTCGTACGTCACCTCCATCGTCGTGCTTGAAGTGCTGCAACTGGAATGGCGCTGGATCTTCCGTTTGCCGGTACTGCTGATGCTCGCCGGCGGGATCATTTTCTATCTGGTTGCCCGTGAACGCCCGCAGGATCTGGGCTTCGAACCGGTAGGCGATACCGGCGTGGCCAACGCTGACGACAAACATCAGGAAGCCGCGCATGGCGAAGTCGATACCTCGGCGCAACGCTATAAAGCCGTGTTGAAGAATCCGCGCCTGCTGATCGCCGCGCTGTCACTGGGCTTTCAGAACGCGGCGCGCTACGGCTTGATCGTCTGGGTGCCGGTGCACTTTCTCGGCGCCGACTGGAAAAGCGGCGACGGCATGATCGATCCGAAATGGATCACCGTCGCCCTCCCCGTCGGCATGGCGGTTGGCGCGTTGAGCAACGGCTGGGTGTCGGACAAGCTGTTCGGCTCCAAGCGCTATCTGGCGATCATGCTCTACATGTTCCTTGGCGCCGCGACGAGTCTGTGGATGTGGAGCCTGCCGCCGCACAGCGTGATCGGCCTGGTCGCGTTGTTCCTTTGCGGCTTCTTCGTCTACGGCCCGGCGTCGAGTTTCTGGGCACTGTGTCCGGATCTGGTTGGTGCCAAACGCGCCGGCACCGCAACCGGGATCATGAACTTTTCGTCCTATCTGTTTGCCGGCCTCGCCGAGCCTTTGATCGGTCGTTTGCTTGACACCACGGCAAACACGTCTCTCATCTTCATAGTGGTCACCAGCGCCTGCCTGTGCAGCGCGGCAGTGGCATTGTTCATTCGACGCTGATGGGGCTTGCATGTACCAGTATCACAAGTGGTTGCGTTCGTTTCATGCAGTGGCGAAAACCGGCAGCTTCACCCTCGCGGCAGAGTACCTCAGCGTCGGTCAGCCGACCGTCAGCGAGCAGGTCAACGCGCTGGAGAAAACCTTCTCGGTCGAGCTGTTTCATCGGCGCGGGCGCTACATCGAGATGAGTTCCGCCGGGCACAAGCTCTACGCAATCACTCAAGGTCTGTTCGGCCAGGAGGACGAAGCGGTGCAACTGCTGCAGAGTTTCAAGCAACGCAAGAACGGCATGCTGCGGCTCGGCGCGGTGTCGCCGCCGATTGCGATGAATCTGACCTACGAGCTGATGCAGCGGCACCCGGACATCGAACTGGAAACCTCGTTTTCCTCGGAAAAGGAAACCCTCGCGCGGCTGTTCAACTTCGATATCGACGTGGCGATTCTGGCGTTGTCGGAATTCGATGAGCGCTTCCACACCCGGTTGTATCACCGCTATCCGATTATTGCCGTGGTGCGCGATGACCATCCGTGGGCCAGCCAGTCGCAGGTTCACATCAGCGAAATCAGCCGCGAGAAATGGGTGATGCGCGAGCAAAGTGCGCGCACCCGGCAACTGGTTGAAGAAAGCTGCAAGCGCCTCGATATCGACCTCAACCGCGTCATGCAACTGAACAGCCGCGAAGCCATCGTGCACGCGATCGTCAAAGGCATCGGCATCGGTTTTGTTTCGGCGGTCGAGTACGCCGAAACCCCGGGCACCACGCCGATCACCTTTGTCGATCACCCGTTTTTCATCGAATACCACCTGTGCTGCCTCGGCATCCGCCGCAACCGACCGGTGATTGCCGAATTGTTTGATTCGAATCCACCGCTGACCTGATCAGCATTGACCCTTGAAACCGCCTACCTCATTGCCGAGGGACGGCCCACGCTTACCCGAAATCGGAGATTTGACCATGCAGTACAAAAACCCGACTCACCTGCAAGCCGCGATCCTTGACTGGGCCGGTACCGTTGTCGACTTCGGCTCGTTTGCGCCGACGCAGATTTTTGTCGAGGCCTTTGCCGAGTTCGGCGTCGCGGTATCGCTGGAAGAAGCGCGCGGCCCGATGGGCATGGGCAAATGGGATCACATCCGCACGTTGTGCAACCTGCCGCAGATCGCCGAGCGCTATCGAGCCGCGTTCGATCGCTTGCCGAGTGATGAAGATGTGACAGCGATCTACGAGCGTTTCATGCCGTTGCAGATCGAGAAAATCGCCCTGCATTCGGCGGTGATTCCCGGTGCGCTCGAAGCGATTGCGGCGTTGCGCGACAAGGGTTTGAAGATTGGTTCGTGCTCCGGGTATCCGGCGGTGGTGATGGCCAAGGTTGTCGAGCTGGCGCGAGAGAATGGTTATGTCGCTGACCATGTCGTCGCCACCGATGAAGTGCCCAATGGCCGGCCGTATCCGGCGCAGTCGTTGGCCAACGTGATTGCCTTGGGCATCGATGATGTGGCCGCGTGCGTCAAGGTTGATGACACCTGGCCGGGGATTCTTGAAGGGCGTAGCGCGGGGATGTGGACGGTGGCGTTGACTTGCTCGGGGAATGCGCTCGGATTGACCTACGAACAGTTCAAAGCGTTGCCGTCGGATCGTCTCGCGGAAGAGCGTGAGCGTATCGGCAAGATGTTCGCGCCATCGCGTCCGCATTACTTGATCGACACGATTGCCGAGCTGCCTGAAGTGATTGAAGACATCAACGCGCGCCTGGCCCGAGGTGAAACCCCACAAGCCTGCTAATACACGCCCCTGACCTGCTGATCGTTCCCACGCTCTGCGTGGGAATGCAGCCCGTGACGCTCCGCGTCACTGGACGCAGAGCGTCCCTAGAGGCGTTCCCACGCGGAGCATGGGAACGATCGGTGGCCTCGCTCAAATCGCAGGCAAAAAAAAGCTGCCAAAACTGGCAGCAGAAACTTTAAGAACACGCGATGTATTGACCCCAGCATAGACGCTGAATAATGACAGTGTCATGACAGCGACAAATTCACTGAACCGCCCCCGCCCCGTCATCAGGATGTCATCAACGCAACGGCAGAATCCTCGCAAACCGTCTTGAGCCTTCCGGCGGATATTCAGCAAGGATTCCCATGAAACCAGACGCCCCGCTGTTTGCCGCCATCGACCTGGGTTCGAATGCCTTTCGTTTGATGATCGGCCAGTCGCTGCGCAGTCGCAAAGGCTTGCTGATTCAGGAAGTGAAAACCCTGCGCGAGCCGGTGCGCCTCGCCGAAGGTTTTGACGGCGGCGCGCTGGATGCGTTGGCACTGGATCGAGGCTGGCAGGCGTTGGCGCGATTCGGCAAGAAATTGCGCGGTTTCGAGGCCGGTCGGGTTCGCGCAGTGGCCACCAGTGCGGTGCGTGAGGCAGACAATGCGCAGTTGTTTCTGGCCAGCGCCGAGCGGCATCTGGGGTTTCCCATTGATGTGATTTCCGGACAAGAAGAAGCGCGACTGGTCTACGCCGGTGTGGCGCATGCGCTGCCGGGTGCTGAGGATATGCGTTTGGTGGTGGATATAGGCGGCGGTTCCACCGAGCTGATTCTCGGCCAGGGCTCGCAAGCGTTGCTGACTGAAAGCATCGCGATTGGCAGCGGCACGCTGAGTACGCGGTTCTTTCGCGGCGGCGAAATTTCTGCCGGCGCCCTGCAAGAAGCCGAACGTTTCGCCATCCTGCAATTTGAACGGGTTGCCCGGCGTTACCGGAGTCAGGGTTGGCAGCAGACCATCGGCTCGTCGGGTACCGCGCGCATGCTGGCCAAAGTGCTCAAGGCCAATCACCTCAATGACTTCGGCAAGGACGGCATCACCTACGCCGGCCTGTTGCGCCTGGCCCTGCTTCTGCTGAAAGTGAGCAATGTGCAACAGCTGCACCTCGCCGGCCTGCAACCGCACCGCCAAAGCATCCTGCCCGGCGGATTGGTATTGATGCTCGCGGCGTTCAAAGTATTCGGCATCTCGCAAATGGCCCCCTCCGAACCCGGCCTGCGCCTCGGCGTCCTGCACGGCCTGATGAGCAAGCACTGATCCTTGTAGGAGCCGAGCTTGCTCGCGAAGAGGCCTTTACATTCAAAGCTGATGTTGAATGTGCTGACGCCTTCGCGAGCAAGCTCGGCGCCTACAGGGGTTATGTGTCGAAACAAAAATATTCGCCAGCTCCCACAAGTTTTGTGTACATCCCACATCAAAACCAGTGCCTGACAAATAACTATCGCGAGCAGGCTCACTCCTACCGTGCCGGTGTTCACCATTAGGCCGAGTGTCAGCTCGCCTGCTCTTGATTTTGATTCACAGGCCCCATCGGCAGGCTGAGTGGAGGGATTTATCCGGGGGTGGGAGCGCAGCGACCGTTTGGCGCAGCCAAATGCATCGAGAGGAGGTGCAGCGAAGCAAACCGGAGGCGATGCGCCCGGATGAATTCCGGAGCGAAGGAACCCCGAGCCCCAGCGAGCGGGCCGAACGCTGGGGCAAAGCCTTTTGGGTTACCTTTTCGGCGTTTGGAAAAGGTGACCCGCCGTAAGGGCGGAACCCAAAGCGGCCGTTACCCCAGGAATGGATATGTACTCGGTCAGAAAGAACCCCACAGCCTTCGCGAGCAGGCTCACTCCCACAAGGATTTGTGCTAATCCGCGGTTCCGTGATCAACATCAAATCCCTGTAGGAGCCGAGCTTGCTCGCGAAGAGGCCGGTACATTCAAAGCTGATGC
Source organism: Pseudomonas sp. P1.31 (assembly GCF_001269815.1). Classification (NCBI taxonomy): domain Bacteria; kingdom Pseudomonadati; phylum Pseudomonadota; class Gammaproteobacteria; order Pseudomonadales; family Pseudomonadaceae; genus Pseudomonas; species Pseudomonas sp. P1.31. Next base: position 68,846 of record NZ_LHVN01000023.1, read on the forward strand.
TGAATGTGCTGACGCCTTCGCGAGCAAGCTCGGCTCCCACAGGTTTTGTGATCAGGCCAGTTCTTTGCGCAGTTGCCGGGCAGCGGTGACCATGTGCACCAGCGCCGCTTCGGTCTCTGGCCAGCCGCGGGTTTTCAGGCCGCAGTCAGGATTGACCCACAAGCGCTCCGCCGGGATACGCTTGGCCGCTTTACGCAACAGATTGGCCATTTCCGACGCATCCGGCACCCGTGGCGAGTGGATGTCGTAGACGCCCGGGCCGATTTCATTCGGGTAGGCGAAAGCTTCGAAGGCCTCCAGCAATTCCATGTCCGAGCGCGAAGTTTCGATGGTGATCACGTCGGCATCCATCGCCGCGATGGACTCGATCACGTCGTTGAATTCGCTGTAGCACATGTGCGTATGGATCTGCGTTTCATCGCGCACACCCGAAGCGCACAAACGGAACACCTCCGTCGCCCAGTCCAGATAATGCTGCCACTGCGCCTGACGCAACGGCAGACCTTCACGGAACGCCGCTTCGTCGATCTGCACGATCTTGATGCCGGCGGCTTCCAGATCCACCACCTCATCACGGATCGCCAGCGCCAGTTGCCGCGCCTGCACTTCACGGCTGACATCCTCACGCGGGAACGACCACATCAGCATGGTCACCGGGCCAGTCAGCATGCCTTTCATAACCTTGCGGGTCAGGCCCTGGGCGTAGCGAATCCATTCAACGGTCATGGCTTTCGGACGGCTCAGATCACCAAAAATCACCGCCGGTTTCACGCAGCGCGAACCGTAGCTCTGCACCCAGCCAAACCGGGTGAACACATAGCCGTCGAGTTGCTCGGCAAAGTACTCGACCATGTCATTGCGCTCGGCTTCACCGTGCACCAACACATCAAGACCCAAACGCTCCTGAATCTCCACCGCGTGACGGATTTCGCTGTGCATCGCCTCGGTGTATTCCGCTTCGCTGAGCTTGCCTTGCTTGAACGACTGGCGAGCCAGACGAATCGATGCGGTTTGCGGGAACGAACCGATCGTCGTGGTCGGAAACAGCGGCAGATCGAGCCCGGCACGCTGCTTGGCGATACGCTGGGCAAACAACGATTGACGCTGACTGTCCTTGGCAGTGATCGCCGCCACACGCGCCTGAACCGCCGGTTTGTGAATGCGTGGCGATGCAGCACGCGCAGCCTGCACCGAACGGCTCTGGGTCAATGCGCGCAGCACGCGCGGCGCTTCCGGCTCGTTAACCGCTTGGGCCAGAACCGCCACTTCCTCGCACTTCTGTACGGCGAAGGCCAGCCAGCTTTTCAGTTCGGCATCCAGCTTGTCTTCACGGCCCAGATCCACCGGGCTGTGCAGCAACGAGCAGGACGGCGCCACCCACAAGCGATCACCCAGACGCTCATGCGCATGCTGCAACGTCGCAAGGGCATTTTCCAGATCACAGCGCCAGACGTTACGGCCGTTGACCACCCCCAGCGACAACACTTTATACGCCGGCAGACGATCAAGAATCGTCGGGTACTGTTCCGGCGCACGCACCAGATCAATGTGCAAACCGTCGACGGGCAGATTCGCCGCCAGACCAAGGTTTTCTTCCAGGCCACCAAAGTACGTGGCCAACAGTTTCTTCAGCGGATCGCGCTGGATCTGGTTGTAGGCGCGCTCGAATGCGTTCTTCCATTCCTGAGGCAGATCGAGCACCAGAATCGGCTCATCAATCTGCACCCACTCCACGCCCTGAGCAGCGAGGCGCGAGAAGATCTGGCCGTACAGCGGCAACAAACGATCGAGCAAATCGAGCTTGTCGAACTCAGCGCCTTTGGCCTTGCCCAGCCACAGATAGGTCAGCGGGCCGATGATCACCGGTTTGACGTTGTGCCCCAGCGCGCGGGCTTCTTCGACTTCTTCGAACAACTGTTCCCAACCCAACTGGAACTGTTGATCCGCGCTGAATTCCGGGACGAGATAGTGGTAGTTGGTGTCGAACCACTTGGTCATTTCCTGGGCGTGAGCACCGCCGCAGCAACTGTCGCTGACGCCACGCGCCATACCGAACAGGGTGTGCAGACTGGCTTTGCCGTCGTGCGGACGGAAGCGCTCCGGAATCACACCGAACATCAGCGAGTGCGTTAGCACCTGGTCGTACCAGGCGAAATCGCCGACCGGCAACAGCTCGATGCCGGCGTTCTTCTGCAAGTCCCAATGGGCTTTGCGCAGTTCGCGCCCGACGTCACGCAGGCCCGCTTCGTTCAGTTCTCCTTTCCAGAACGCCTCTTGCGCTTTTTTCAGTTCGCGGTCGCGACCGATGCGCGGAAATCCAAGGGAATGGGCCAGTGCCATAACAAACAACTCCAATGTCTTGTTGATGGCGGGCATTGTCGGCATCGGTCGCAGGTGAATCAAACTCAATATAATCCTGATCATCACAAAAAATCCTCATGATCCCTCCCACCCTGTAGGAGCTGCGGAACGCTGCGATCCTTTGATCTTGCCCTTCAAAAACCAACATCAAAAGATCGCAGCGTTCCGCAGCTCCTACGGGGATCGGGGTTGCGAGAGGTGCCAACCGGGCCTATGTTGCTTGCGAGCATCTTCTGCGCGAATGGAACGCGATCAATCACCAACACCGAGGTGAAGACATGTCAAAGGAATCCCGCCCTGCCGTACTTGGGCTGATCGGCAACACCCCGCTGGTGCAAGTGACCCGCTTTGATACCGGGCCGTGCACGCTGTTTCTAAAACTCGAATCACAGAACCCCGGCGGCTCGATCAAGGATCGCATCGGCCTGGCGATGATCGACGCCGCCGAACGCGATGGCCGTCTGCAACCGGGTGGCACCATCGTCGAGGCGACGGCCGGCAACACCGGTCTGGGCCTGGCACTGGTCGGCCGCGCCAAAGGCTATCGGGTGGTTTTGGTGGTGCCGGACAAAATGTCCACCGAGAAAGTCCTGCACTTGAAAGCCATGGGCGCCGAGGTGCACATCACCCGCTCCGATGTCGGCAAGGGTCATCCCGAGTATTACCAGGACGTCGCCGCACGCTTGGCGAAAGACATTCCCGGCGCGTTTTTCGCCGACCAGTTCAACAACCCCGCCAATCCGCTGGCCCACGAATGCAGCACCGCGCCGGAGATCTGGGCGCAGACCGAACATGATCTGGACGCGATTGTGGTCGGCGTTGGCTCGGCCGGCACGCTGACCGGTTTGACCCGTTTTTTCAAACGCGTGCAACCGGATCTGGAAATGGTCTTGGCCGATCCGGTCGGCTCGGTCATGGCGCAATACAGCCGCGACGGCAGCCTGCCGACGCCCGGTTCATGGGCGGTGGAAGGCATCGGCGAAGACTTCATTCCGTCGATCACCGACCTCTCCAGCGTGCGCCACGCCTACTCGATCAGCGACGAAGAAAGCTTCGATCACGCTCGGCAATTACTCAAGGCGGAGGGCATTCTCGGCGGCTCCTCCACCGGCACCCTCCTCGCCGCGGCGCTGCGTTATTGCCGCGAACAGACCGAGCCGAAGCGCGTAGTCAGTTTCGTCTGCGACACCGGCACGCGCTATCTGTCGAAGGTTTACAACGATCAATGGATGACCGATCAGGGCCTGCTCAAACGCAAAGGTTATGGCGACTTGCGCGACCTGGTTGCCCGTCGTTTTGAAGATGGCCGGGTGATCAGCGTCGGCCCCGACGACACCCTGCTGACCGCGTTCCAGCGCATGCGCCTGGCCGACGTTTCGCAGTTACCGGTGTTGATCGACGGCAAGCAATTGGTCGGGGTGATCGACGAATCGGACATTCTGCTCGGCGTCCATGAAGACGCCGCGCACTTCCGCAAACCGGTGACCAGCGCCATGACCGACAAACTGCAAACCCTCGCGCCGAACGCCGATCTGGCCGAGCTGGAAAGCGTGCTCAGCCGTGGCCTCGTCGCCATCATCGCTGACGCTTCGGGCTTCCATGGCCTGATCACCCGCGTCGACATGCTCAACCAATTACGGAGATCCCTCGCATGAGTCAGCACGACGATAAATCCCAAGGCTTCGCGACCCGGGTGATCCACGCCGGGCAGGAACCGGATCCGACCACCGGCGCGCTGATGCCGCCGATCTACGCCAACTCCACCTACCTGCAAGACAGCCCCGGCGTGCACAAAGGTTTCGATTACGGCCGCTCGCACAACCCGACGCGCTTCGCGCTGGAGCGTTGCGTGGCGGATCTTGAAGGTGGCACGCAGGCGTTTGCGTTTGCTTCAGGGCTGGCGACGATTTCGACGGTGCTGGAATTGCTCGATGCCGGTTCGCACATTGTTTCCGGCAACGATCTGTACGGCGGCACGTTCCGTCTGTTCGACAAGGTGCGTCAGCGCAGCGCCGGGCATCGTTTCAGCTTCGTCGATCTGGCCGATTTGTCGGCATTCGAAGCGTCGTTGCAGGACGACACGCGCATGGTCATGGTCGAGACGCCGACCAACCCGCTGCTGAGCCTGTCGGATCTGGCTGCGATCGCACGCATCTGCCGCGCACGCGGGATCATTTGCGTGGCCGACAACACCTTCGCCAGTCCCTATATCCAGCGGCCGCTGGAGTTGGGTTTCGACATCGTGCTGCACTCGACCACCAAGTATTTGAACGGCCACTCCGATGTGATTGGTGGGATTGCCGTGGTTGGGCAAAACGCTGAACTGGCGGAGAAACTGGGTTTTCTGCAAAACGCCGTCGGGGCGATTGCCGGGCCTTTCGATGCGTTTCTGACCTTGCGCGGAGTGAAGACTTTGGCGCTGCGCATGGAGCGTCATTGCAGCAATGCGCTGGAGCTGGCGCAGTGGCTGGAGCAGCAGCCGCAGGTTAAACGTGTCTACTATCCGGGGCTGCCGTCGCATCCACAGCATGAGTTGGCCAAGCGGCAGATGCGTGGTTTTGGCGGGATGATTTCTGTTGATCTGAATAGTGATCTGGCCGGTGCGCGACGGTTTTTGGAGAACGTGAAGATCTTTGCGTTGGCGGAAAGTCTGGGCGGTGTGGAGAGTTTGATCGAGCATCCGGCGATCATGACGCATGCGACGATTCCGGCTGAGACGCGGGCTAAACTCGGGATTGGTGACGGGTTGGTGCGGCTGTCGGTGGGGGTTGAGGATGTTGAGGATCTGCGGGGGGATTTGTTGCAGGCTTTGGCTGGGATGTAAGTCTTGGGGTTTGATTCGAAATTGTCGAGGGGGGCTGCTTCGCAGCCCAACGGGGATAAATCCCCTCGCCACAGGGGTACAAGGGAGACCTGTGGAGAAAGACAAAGCCCGCACTGGGCGGGCTTTGGTGATTGAGTAGGCGGCCAGTGCTGGTCTCTGGCTTACAAGGTTTATCGGGAGTCTCACAGTACTGGACCAGGGTGAAAGTAACGGTCTCAGCTGCTTCACACGGCATAAGGGCTGGATCTCAGCGCGGAGATCTTTCTAACCGTGTACCCTTCGGAACGCGCCCCACGTCCCCTTGCTATCCGATTGCGCATCAGTCTGCGTCTTCGCCTACCTGTTTTAGCCTAGCAAAGCCTGCGCAAACCGGTTCAGTGTTTTTAGACGGATTTCTTTTTTGCGCGTGGCTGCAAGGAAGCGAAACGACTATCCCCTCACCCTTCGTCCTTCCGGCCAATGGCGGGCAAATGCCCATCTATACTGGTTCAGTTGCCTTTGCGGAGCCGTTCAAATCGTCGACACCCGTGCATCTCGATGGTGCGCCCGTGCCAATCGCCAATTAGCTAGACCCAAGCCAGTGAGCCGAACGCCTGTGATCGAATGGCAGGCATTGCTTAACTGCGTTGTGGCTGACGGGTCGTGGAGAAGATCATGAATCACAAGCTTTTGTCAGGCGTTATATTCGCAGTAGCGGCAACGATGGGGGCGCCCGGAGTCTGGGCCGGACAGCCGCAAGCGGTGGCGGCGGATGGGTCGGATCATGTTGGGGCGGGTGCGGTTGCTGCGGACGGTTCTGATCATGTCGGCGCGAATGCGGTGGCCGCAGACGGCGCCGATCATGTCGGCGCGGGTGCTGTGGCTGCTGACGGCTCCGATCACGTCGGCGCGGGTGCGGTGGCTGCTGACGGCTCCGATCATGTCGGCGCGGGTGCTGTGGCTGCTGACGGCGCAGATCATGTCGGCGCGGGTGCTGTGGCTGCTGACGGCTCTGATCATGTCGGCGCGAATGCGGTAGCATCCGACGGCGCAGATCGCTTAAACGCCAACCGTCTCGCCTATTCTCGCGTTGGCGTGGGTTCTGATCGCGTTGCGTCGGCATTGATGACTGGCAGCTACTCCGACCAGTTCAACAGCCCCCAGTAACACAACAATCCTGTAGGAGCCGAGCTTGCTCGCGAAGGCGTTGGCACATTCAAAATCATCGTGACAGACACACCGCTTTCGCGAGCAAGCTCAGCTCCTACAATGACTTGTGGTGTGCCAGGGATTTTGTATACGACACAAAACCCTGTGGGAGCGGGCTTGCTCGCGAAGGCGTCATCACATTCAAAACCATCGTGGCAGACACACCGCTTTAGCGAGCAGGCTCGGCTCCTACAAGGATTCGTGCGTTCGGGCGTGAGGTGTCAGCTTACGGATCCACCTGTGCCATCAACTCCGGCACCGACTCCGGTCGTTTCGCATAACGCTGCGCCAACACCGCACAGACCATCAACTGAATCTGATGGAACAACATCAGCGGCAAAATCAACACGCCAATCGTGCTGCCGGCAAACAACACCTGGGCCATCGGCACGCCGGTGGCCAGGCTCTTTTTCGAGCCGCAGAACAGGATGGTGATGCGGTCTTCCTGATTGAAGCCAAACGCCTTGCCCAACAGCGTCGAGGCCACGAGCACCAGCGCCAGCAAAATGCAGCAAACCACCACCAGCCCCAACAGCTCAATGAGCGGAATCTGATGCCAGATGCCTTCATTGACCGCCTCGCTGAACGCGCCGTACACCACCAGCAGAATCGAGCCCTGATCAACGAATTTCAACCAGCTCTTGTTGCGGCCGACCCACGCGCCGATCCAGCGGCGGGCAATCTGTCCGGCAATAAACGGCAGGAGCAATTGCACGCTGATCTTGAGGATCGCATCCAGCGTCGAGCCGCCGTCACCGTGGACGTTGAGCAACAGCGTCACCAGCAACGGCGTGAGGAAAATGCCGAACAGGCTCGAGGCCGCCGCGCTGCAGATCGCCGCCGGGATATTGCCCCGCGCCAGCGAGGTGAAGGCAATCGCCGACTGCACCGTGGCCGGCAAGGCGCAGAGGTACAACATGCCCATGTACAGCTTGTCGCCGATCAGCGGTGAGAGCAGCGGTTTCAGCGCCAGGCCCAACAGCGGGAACAACACGAAGGTCAGGCCGAACACCAACAGATGCAAACGCCAGTGACCCGCGCCGGCGATGATCGACTCGCGGGAAAGCTTGGCGCCATGCAGGAAAAACAGCAGCGCGATGGCGATGTTGGTCAGCCAGCCAAAACCGACGGCGACCTGGCCACTGGCCGGCAGAAAACTGGCGAGCAGCACAACGCCGATCAGCGTCAGGGTGAAGTTATCGGGCAAAAATCTTGGGCGAGTCATGGTGTTTTTATCCGGGGGTTGCCAGTGCGTGCCGACGACTCTAACGTGACTGCAAATTACCGACTAACGCCGAAGAGCCTTGAGATGCCGCCTAAAGGACATGACAAAAGCATCCGCCGCAGCATTCCCGGGCTGCCCAGCCTGCCGCGTCCGCTGTATGGACGCACGGAATCACTGCCCAATCGCGCACTGACCCGGCGCCATAGTCACCCGTGGGTGCAGTTGTCGTACGCGATTCAAGGTGTGCTCGAAGTGCAGACCAGCGCCGGCCGCTTTGTCGCGCCACCGGAGCGCGCGGTGTGGATTCCGGCCGGTGTGCCGCATCGGGTATTCAGTTCGCCGCAAACGGAAATGCGCAGCCTCTACATCGATTGCAGTGTGGCGGGCTGGGCGGTTGAGCATTGTCATGTGCTCGGCGTCAGTGATTTGCTTCGCGAACTGATCCGCGCGTTCAGTCAGGTGCCGGTGGAATACGACCAGAGCGGCCCGCACGGGCGCATGGCCCAAGTGATCCTAGATCAACTGGCAGACGCCCCGCAGATCGATCTGATGCTACCGCTGCCGCAGGACGCGCGCTTAAAACAAATCTACCAAAGCCTGGAGCAACACCCGGAGCAGCAGACCACCCTGAGTCACTGGAGCGAAAAATTTGGCATCACCGAAAAGACCCTCACCCGCCTGTTCTTGCGCGACACCGGCCTGACCTTCCGCGCCTGGCGCCAACGCCTGCGCCTGCTCGGGGCACTGACGCCGCTGGAGAAAGGTGAACGCGTCACCGATGTGGCGCTGGCCTGTGGTTACGATTCAACGTCAGCGTTTATTGCGGCGTTTCGGCAACAATTTGGCGAAACGCCGGGGGAGTTCTTTCGTTGATCAGCGATCCGCTAACTCTTCCAGCAAATCAGCCGACGGCACGAAATACAGGCTCCCGGTAACTGCAGTGCTGAAATCCAGCAACTTGTCATAGTTGCCGACTGGCTTGCCGACAAACATATTTTCCAGCATCTGCTCCATCGGCTCTGGCGAACGCGCATAGCCGATAAAGAACGTACCAAACTCCCCCGCTCCCGGTCGGCCAAACGGCATGTTGTCGCGCAGAATCTTCACCTCCTCGCCCGCGGCGGTAGTGATCGTCGTCAGTGCACTGTGTGAATTGGAAGGTTTGACCGAGTCGTCCAGTTCGATGTCGGAGAGTTTCTTGCGGCCGATCACTCGCTCCTGCGCCTCAACGCTCAGCGAATTCCACGCAGTCATGTTGTGCAGGTATTTCTGCACCAGCACGTAGCTGCCGCCACTGAAGCCCGGATCTTCATCACCGACGATGGTGAAATTCACCGCTTTGCGCCCGACCGGGTTTTCCGTGCCGTCGACAAAACCGATGATGCTGCGCATGTCGAAGTAGCGGAAACCCTGCACCTCGTCGACCACGGTGACGGCATCGCCCAGCGCGGCCATGATTTGTGTCGCCAGTTCAAAACACAGATCCATCTGATCGGCGCGGATGTGCAGCAGCAGATCGCCGGGAGTTGACGGCGCGTGCCGCCCTTCCCCGCCAAATTCGCGGAACGCGTGCAGGGACGCCGGTCGCGGGCCGCCGAATAAACGATCCCAGGCGTTCGAGGAAAAGCCGCAGATGCAGGTCAGATTGCCTGACGGCACACGCTTGCCGACCGAGCGCACCAGCCCGGCGACGTCGCCGCACCAGCCTTTCACGGTTGCGGCGGCGTCGGCGCCTTCATTGAGTGTCGCGACGATAAAAATCGCGCTGCGGGTGATCGGGCTGCACACGGCTTGCGGTTCGAGGATGTCGGTTTGCATGGCTGAAAGTGCCGCCCTGTAGGGGTTACACCAAAGGTGCGACCCGAAATTCGAGGATGAGTCGGACTGCCTTGTTGGCCCGACACTTCGTTTTTATCGAACTCTACCGCAGAAATAAACGATTTTTCTTTCGCGCAAACTCGTCGCTAGCATGGCCACGTCTGACGCTAATCGAATAAAAGACAGGGAGCGTGACATGCCTTCAACCAATATCAATATCGGCGAACCGTGGATGTGGGGCGCCTTCGTCGTCTTCGTGCTGGCGATGCTCGCATTGGATCTCTTTGTGTTCGGCGGGCGCAAGGCGCACCGCGTCTCAGTGCGCGAAGCCTTGTCATGGGTGATTGCCTGGTGCTTGCTGGCTCTGTGTTTCGCCGCGCTGTTGTGGTGGTATTTGCACGGCGAATTCGGCGCTGATATCGCCCGGCAGAAGACCCTGGAATTTCTCACCGGTTATCTGATCGAGCAATCGCTGTCGATCGACAACATGTTCATCTTCGTGATGATTTTCACCTACTTCGCGGTGCCGCCGGAGTTGCAACGCCGCGTGCTGCTGTACGGCGTGCTCGGGGCGATTGTGATGCGCGCGGTGATGATTTTCGCCGGCGTGTGGCTGGTGTCGCAGTTCGAATGGCTGCTGTACGCGTTCGGCGTGTTCCTGATCATCACCGGGATCAAGATGCTGGTATTTGCTGACCAGCAACCGGATCTGGACAAGAACCCTTTGCTGCGCTGGGTGCGCGGTCATATGCGCATCACCAGTGGCTTTCATGGCGAACGCTTTTTTGTTCTGCAAAACGGTGTGCGCTGGGCGACGCCGATGTTTCTGGTGCTGGTATTGATCGAGGCCAGTGATTTGATGTTCGCGGTCGACAGCATCCCGGCGATCTTCGCCGTAACGACTGACCCGTTCATTGTGTTCACCTCGAACATCTTCGCGATCATGGGACTACGCGCGCTGTACTTCCTGCTGGCGGATATGGCTGACCGCTTTCATTTGCTCAAGTACGGGCTGGCGATTGTGCTGGTGTTTATCGGCGGAAAAATGGTGCTGATGCCATGGTTTCACATGCCGGTGGAGTGGTCGCTGCTGGTGGTGGGCGGGGTGATTTTTGGTTCGGTGTTGCTGAGTCTGGTCATCACCCGAAAACAAAACCAAACCGAAGCCCTATAGGAGCTGCCGCAGGCTGCGATCTTTTGACTTTGATTTTTAAAAACAAGATCAAAAGATCGCAGCCTGCGGCAGCTCCTACAGGGGAATTTCGTCTGGACGGAGACTATTTATCGGACTTGATGCTGGTCCAGACGCGGGTGCGCACGCGTTCGAGTTTCTGCGGCAATGGCTGGACGACGTAGAGGTTTTTCAGTGCCTCCGGGGTCGGCGTCAGGTTCGGGTTGTCGGTGATCTCTTTGTTGATCAGCGGGATCGAATCCTTGTTCGCATTCGGGTACCCGAGGAAGTCACTGATCGGCGCGATCACTTTCGGATCGAGCAAGTTGTTGAGGAATTCGTGGGCCTCTTCGACGTTCTTCGCGCTCTTCGGAATCGCGAAAGTGTCGAACCAGATCGGCGCGCCTTCCTTCGGCAAGCGCCAGTCGACCACGACACCGTTTTTTGCCTCTTTGGCGCGGTTGCCAAACTGGTAGAAGCTGCCCGAATAACCGATGGCCACGCAGATGTCGCCATTGGCGATGTCAGTCATGTACTTGGCCGAGTTGAAGTAGGTCACGTACGGACGAACCTTGAGCATCAACTCTTTGGCTTTTTCATAGTCGGCAGGGTTTTGGCTGTTCGGGTCGAGCCCCAAATAGTGCAGGGCCAGCGGCAGAATTTCCGTCGGCGAATCGAGCATCGCTACGCCGCAGGATTTGAGTTTTTCCATGTTCTCCGGTTTGAACACCAGATCCCAACTGTCCACCGGCGCGTTGTCGCCCAGTGCAGCTTTGACCTTGGCCGGGTTGAAGCCGATCAGCACGGTGCCGACCATGTAAGGCACGCCGTACTGGTTGCCGGGGTCGTTCTTGCCCAGCAGTTTCAACAGCTCCGGATCCTGATGGCTCCAGTTCGGTAGTTTTGACTTGTCGAGTTTCTGGAACACGCCGGCCTTGATCTGCGTTTCGAGGAACTGGTTCGACGGCACGACGAGGTCGTAACCGGAGTTGCCGGTGAGCAGTTTGGCTTCCAGGGATTCGTTGGTGTCGAAGGTGTCCCAGATCACTTTGATGCCGCTTTTTGCAGCGAAATCCTTGGGCACGGACGGCAGAATGTAATCCGCCCAGTTGTACACCCGCAGTTCGCGTTGCTCGGCCTGGACGGCGCTGGCCAGCAGCGTCAGCCCACACACGGCGGCACCCAGAATGCGTTTCATCGTGACCATGGTTGTTTCCCCAAAATGCGGCGTGAGTTCGATGGTTTTTATGTTCTGTACACGGCAGCGGCTTTAAAGGTAGCCGAGGGTAAAAAGGTCTAGCGTTTCGTTATGGTTTTGATTCTTGCTGACAGCGTAGACGGATCACAGTGGGGGATGGGCCAAAAGGGGATCGATGTGGCCAATATGAATGACCACCGGGATGCGTGAGCATCCCGCAAGTCAATTGTGGTGAGGGGACATCACCAGAGAAATCGGTTAGGAGCGATAGCTCAGTTTTGCCACCCTGCTCTGCTGCGCCTGACCACGTGTCGCCAGGCAGTAATACAGCGGCACAGTGACCACCAGCCCGACCAGCCACGACAGATCCGCACCCTCCACCAGATTGGCGTACGGCCCGACATACAGCGAAGTGTTGGCGAACGGCAGTTGCACAATGATGCCGATGAAGTACGCAACGATCGCGTGCAGATTGAAGCGTCCGTAAATCCCGCCGTCAGCGCGGAAGATCGAGGTGATGTCGTAGTTGCCGCGTTTGATCAGGTAGAAGTCGATCAGGTTGATCGACGCCCACGGCACCAGCACCAGCAACAGCGCCAGAATCAGCCCGATAAACTCGGAGATGAAATCCGCCGAGGCACCCAGCGCCACCACGCAGCAACCCGCCAACACGACACTCGATAGCACCACGCGCACCTTGATGCTCGGCGTCCATTGGCTGGCGAAGGTCTGGATCGAGGTGATGATCGACAGCACCGCGCCATACAGATTCAGGGCGTTATGGCTGATGATATTGAGCAAAAACAGCACCATCAAAATCGGCCCCAGCCAGCCCGTCGACTGCTTGACCGCCGCCATCGCCTCGGTGCCTTCCGGAGTCGCCAACACCGCCACTGCGCCGAAGCTGAACGACAGAATTGTGCCCAGCGTCGCGCCCAGATACGTCGCCCAAAATGGCTTGGCGATGCCAATATCCGCCGGCAAATAACGCGAATAGTCGGACACGTACGGCGAGAAACTGATCTGCCAGATGATCCCCAACGATACCGTCGCCAGCCAACCGGACAGGTTGAAGCTGCCGCGCGTGAGGAAATCCGCCGGCAAGTCATGGGCGAAGATGTAGATGAAGCCGGCGAGCAGCGCGCTGCCCATCACCCAGGTGCCGATGCGGTTCAAAGTGTGAATGAAGTTGTAGCCGATCACGCCAATGGCCGTGGCCGCCAGCGCACCAATCAAAATGCTCAGCGGAACCGGCACCGACGGCGCAAGGCCGACGATGGATTTACCCGCCAGCACGATGTTGGAAATGAAGAAGCCGATGTAAATGATCGCCGCAAAAAACACGATCAACAGTGCGCCATAACGCCCGAACTGACCGCGACTCTGCACCATCTGCGGAATGCCCATGCGCGGGCCTTGCGCCGAGGCCAGCGCAATTACCACGCCGCCAATCATGTGCCCCAGCGCAATCGCCAGCAGGCCCCAGAGCAAATCGAGATGGAACACCTGAACCACCATGGCGCCGGTGACGATGGGCAGTGGCGCAATGTTGGTGCTGAACCAAAGGGTGAAAAGGTCGCGGGCCTTGCCGTGGCGTTCCGCGAGTGGGACGTAGTCGACCGTATGATTCTCGATCAACGGATCTTGCCTGGACATCTGGGGCATAGGAATGAACTCGAGTTTGTCTGTTCTTATCTTTGTATGAAGCCAAACCGGGGGGACTCTCTGGCCGCCCCTCAGATGCAGACCATATTATGGTATTCCAAACTTTTCACAAGACTGATCCGTAGTTCACAGCGCTAACTGATACGTCATCCTCCCTGAAACCGCGGTTCACAGGCCAGCCGCAAGCCCAATAAACGTTGAGTTTCCGACGAAAGCACCACGTTAATCGGTTCAGCTTAAAAGCCCTTGCAAAGAAAATTTACTGGTATACCATCAGACCAACAAATACATAAAAATCGCGTCACAACACCCGAGGACCGTCCAATGATCGATGCAGCCATCTACAAACAAGTCATGGGCTCGTTTCCGTCCGGCGTCACTGTCATCACCACGCTGGATGATGACGGGCAGATCGTCGGCCTGACCGCCAGCGCCTTCAGCTCGCTGTCGATGGATCCTGCGCTGGTGCTGTTCTGCCCCAACTACAGCTCCGACTCCTACCCTGTGCTGATCAAGAACAAACGCTTCGCGATTCATGTTCTGTCCGGCGGCCAGCAAAGCGAGGCCTACGCTTTCGCCCGCAAAGGCAAGGACAAGGCGCACGGCATCGAGTGGACGTTGAGCGAACTGGGTAACCCGATTCTGGCCAACGCGACGGCTGTCATCGAGTGTGAACTGTGGCGCGAATACGAAGGCGGCGACCACGCCATCATGGTCGGCGCCGTGAAGAACCTGATCGTCCCCGAGCAGCACAGCGGCCCGCTGGTGTACTGCCACGGCAAAATGGGCGCCCTGCCCGTCCTGGCCTGAATAGATCAATGCAGGAGCTGCCGCAGGCTGCGATCTTTTGATTTTGCTTTAAAGACCAGATCAAAAGATCGCAGCCTTCGGCAGCTCCTACAGAGTTCAGCGTAAGCAGGCGAAGGCCTACAAGTTTTTGCCTCAACAACAAAAGATCCGAGGAAGCGTGATGAAATTTTCCCTGTTCGTACACATGGAGCGCTGGGACGAAAGCGTCAGCCACCGCCAACTGTTCGAAGACCTGACCGAACTCACCCTGATGGCCGAGGCCGGCGGTTTCAGCACCGTGTGGATCGGCGAACACCACGCGATGGAATACACCATCTCGCCAAGCCCGATGCCGCTGCTGGCTTACCTCGCGGCGAAAACCACAACCATCCACCTCGGCGCCGGCACCATCATTGCGCCGTTCTGGCACCCGCTGCGGGTGGCCGGTGAATGCGCGTTGCTCGACGTGATCAGCAATGGCCGCATGGAAGTCGGGCTGGCCCGTGGCGCCTATCAGGTTGAATTCGATCGCATGGCCGGCGGCATGCCTGCCTCTTCCGGCGGTCAGGCCTTGCGTGAAATGGTTCCGGTGGTGCGCGCCCTGTGGAAAGGCGATTACGCCCACGACGGCGACATCTGGAAATTCCCCACTTCGACCAGCGTGCCGAAGCCGATTCAGCAGCCGAACCCGCCGATATGGATCGCCGCCCGCGACCCGGATTCGCACAACTTCGCCGTGGCCAACGGCTGCAACGTGATGGTCACGCCATTGATGAAAGGCGACGAAGAAGTTCTCGACCTGAAGAACAAATTCCAGACCGCACTGGACAACAACCCCGACGTACCCCGCCCACAATTGATGGTGTTGCGTCATACCCACGTACACACCGCAGACGATCCGGACGGCTGGAAAGTCGGCGCCAAAGCGATCTCGCGCTTCTACCGCACCTTCGACGCGTGGTTCGGCAACAAGCAAACCCCGGTCAACGGCTTCCTCGACCCAAGCCCGGAAGAGAAGTTTGCCGGGCGTCCTGAGTTCGAACTGGAAAGCCTGCACAAAACCGCAATGATCGGCACGCCGGAAGAGATTATTCCGCGCATCAAGTACTACCAGGAACTGGGCGTGGATGAGTTCAGCTTCTGGTGCGACAACAGCTTGCCGCATGCCGAGAAAAAGAAATCGCTGGAGCTGTTTATCAAGCACGTGGTGCCGGCGTTTCGCTGAGTGATCTGCTGATCAGGCCTGGCCAATGAAAACGCCCCGATTGATTCGGGGCGTTTTTTTTAACAGTCCTGACAACTTTATTGCCATGGAAATTCGGGGCGGATTTCGCAAGCCATTCCAACAGCCAGAAGACTCTTTCGAACCTTTAAAACCTCTTGAGCCCGACCGACCATCACTAGAGGAAGATCCTTCTGTAGCAAAGTTCTTGCCTCTAAAAAGTTGCCACCGCTCGCTGCAGCTACCGCTCTGACATGCACCTGATCTCGATAGTCCCCGCGACAGTGCACCTCATATTGGGTCTCATCCATTTCCATGGGCGAAAAATGGGTGGTAACCACCGATGCGCCACACTCGACACACTGTAAGCCCTGAGTGCGGCCAGCCTTAAAAGCAACCAATCCTGCGCCACACTCCTCGAACGCCATCAGACATTCCTCTCCCCCACGGCGGATCACAACTAAACAGCCCTTGACGAGAAAGCGAGCCAGCTTCACAGCCACTCGCTGCGATGCCACCTCAACTTCTCAAGCGAATCGGCTAACGCGTTCTACTCAACACCCATATTTTCGGGAGGATATCAAGGTCTGCGGGGTCGGGTAGAAACAAGCGTGCTGTTAACCAGCAGGACGCGATGGCTGTTGCAAACAGCGTCGCCAAACCGATAAGTTCCTCGGCGATATCCGCCCCTTTAGCATCATGAAGCACCGCATATATAAAAGGCACAACCCATAAAGTGGCCAGACAAGCGCCCGACAAAGCGATGACTGTGCAGTTTCGTTGCGTGCGGTTGATTTTCATGAGTGCAATCACCGCTGAAAAAATCAGAAACGGCAGCAGAAAGATTGCTTGAGCCAGCAGCGGCGCGAGAAATGGCATCAGCAGCAACTGCGCGCCAGCGACCTCACCGATCAATCGGGGGTTCATGGCCACATGGGCGAGGGTCGCAATCGTCTTGATTATCCCTGCGATGAAACCCGGAACCAGCGGGCAGAAAAGGAACGCCAGAAATACCTTCAGACGTGGATAACTCAACTCACTCAAGATCAAAGCCTCTGCAATGCGTTTCACTGGCCGCGCTCAGACCGCCCTATCCAGATGGCTGTTCAACAGCGGACCAGGTTCTCCAGCGTCAGGTTCAAGGTTGCATCATACAACTCTGCCAGGCTTTGACGACCCTTCAACCCAGCACCTGCATACAAGTAGCAGCAACGCTTTGCGCCGATAGTGAGGGCTGCCATTTCGGCTTTCCAAACCATCGCTGACGCAAGGAGTTTGCATGAGCACATTCACCACCCAAGACGGCACCGAGATCTATTTCAAGGACTGGGGCAGCGGCAAACCCGTGCTGTTCAGCCACGGCTGGCCGCTGGATGCCGACATGTGGGAATACCAGATGGAATACCTGAGCAGCCGCGGCTACCGCACCATCGCGTTCGATCGCCGGGGTTTCGGCCGCTCCGATCAGCCGTGGACAGGTTACGACTACGACACTTTCGCCGATGACATCGCGCAATTGATCAACCATCTGGATCTGCGTGAAGTGACGCTGGTGGGCTTCTCCATGGGCGGTGGTGACGTCAGCCGCTACATCGCCCGTCATGGCAGCGAGCGCGTTGCTGGCCTTGTGTTGCTGGGTGCGGTGACGCCGTTGTTCGGCAAGAAACCTGATTTCCCGGAAGGCGTCGACACGTCGGTATTCGACGGTATCAAGGCTGGCCTGTTGAAGGATCGTGCGCAGTTCATCGCCGATTTTGCCGCGCCGTTCTATGGCACCAATCAGGGCCAGAAAGTCTCTGACGGCGTGCTCACACAAACCCTGAATGTGGCTCTGCTGGCGTCGCTCAAGGGCACGGTGGATTGCGTCACTGCGTTCTCGGAAACCGACTTCCGTCCGGACATGGCCAAGATCGATGTGCCAACGCTGGTGATTCATGGCGACGGCGATCAGATTGTGCCGTTTGAAACCACGGGTAAGCAGGCTGCTGCGCAGATCAAGGGTGCTGAGTTGAAGGTGTATGCCGGTGCACCGCATGGTTTTGCGGTGACCCATGCGCAAGCATTGAATGAAGACCTGCTGGCGTTCCTCAACCGATAACCCCTCTAAGATTCCCATTACCCTGTGGCGAGGGGATTCAGCGAAACGTCGCACCGCCCCGTTGGACTGCGCAGCAGTCCCTTTTTTTGAAATCAAAAGAAGGGCCGCTTAGCGACCCATCGGGGATAAATCCCCTCACCACAAGGATTGCACTCTGGTTGAAGATTTTTGTGTGTAGTTGCAGGTTCGTCCACTGCTAGAACCCCCGTATTCAAAGGCCTTCACCCCCCTGCATCAGAATTTTATCTTCACATCCCAGCTTAATAATATTTTACCGATATCCCCCCTCTCCCTAGTCTGACCTCAAGCCAAACGGACAAGCCAACAGCGCCCGAATCCAACTGCCTTGCTAGGAAGGATGTAGAGATGACCACTGAAATAATAAAAACAGACACGCTGATCGTGGGTGCCGGCCAGGCAGGCGTCGCCATGAGCGAGCACCTGAGCAAACTCGGTGTGCCGCACCTGGTGCTGGAGCGCAACCGCATCGCCGAGCGCTGGCGCACCGGGCGTTGGGATTCGCTGGTCGCCAATGGCCCGGCGTGGCACGACCGCTTTCCGGGTCTGGAATTTGATGATGTCGATCCCGACGGTTTCGCCCCGAAAGAACGCGTGGCCGATTACTTCGAAGCCTATGCGAAGAAATTCAATGCGCCGATCCGCACCGGCGTTGAAGTCAAAAGCGTGGTGCGCAATGTCGGTCGTCCGGGTTTCACCGTCGAAACCTCCGAAGGCGTGATAGAAGCCAGCCGAGTGGTCGCGGCTACCGGCCCGTTTCAGAAACCGGTAATCCCGGCGATTGCCCCGCAAGACGAACGTCTGCTGCAGATCCACTCCGCTGACTATCGCAACCCGCAGCAACTGCCGGAAGGCGCAGTGCTGGTGGTCGGTGCCGGTTCTTCCGGCGTACAGATTGCTGATGAGTTGCAGCGTTCCGGCAGGCAGGTGTTCCTGTCCGTCGGCGCCCACGACCGCCCGCCTCGCGCTTACCGCAACCGTGATTTCTGCTGGTGGCTGGGCGTGCTCGGCGAGTGGGATCAAGCGGCGATGAAACCTGGCCGCGAGCACGTGACCATTGCAGTCAGTGGTGCCCATGGTGGCCGCACCATCGACTTCCGTGGCCTGGCCCATCGCGGCATGACCCTGGTTGGGGTGACCGAGTCGTTCAACAACGGCGTGGTGACCTTCAAGCAGGATCTGGTCGGCAACCTCAATCGCGGCGACGAAAACTATCTGGCGCTGCTGGACGCTGCCGACGCTTACATCGAGCGTAACGGCCTCGACCTGCCGGAAGAACCGGAAGCACGCGAAACGTATCCAGAACCTGACTGCGTGAAAAATCCGCTGGCCGATCTGGATCTGGCCAAGGCTGGCATCACCTCGATCATCTGGGCCACTGGTTTTGCCGTGGATTATTCCTGGCTGCAAGTCGCGGCGTTCGATGACAAAGGCAAGCCTGTGCATCAGCGCGGTGTGTCGAGCGAACCGGGTGTGTATTTCCTCGGTTTGCCGTGGCAGTCGCGTCGCGGTTCGTCGTTCATCTGGGGTGTTTGGCACGACGCTAAGCACGTCGCCGATCACATCGCCACCCAGCGCAAATATCTGGACTACCGCGATGCCGAGCAGCGTGAAGCCGAACTGCACGCGCCTGCGCACAACAAAATCGCCGACACCGTCGACGCCTGATTTCCCTCTTTCGCTCCGGCGCCGATTGCGCCGGGCAACCCTGATTCTGGAGCTGCACATGAGCACGACAACCCACACTCGCATCCGTATGTTCAACACCAAAGACACCTACCCGAACCAGTCGCTGGACAACGACCTGTGCCAGGCCGTGCGTGCCGGTAACACGGTGTATGTCCGTGGTCAGGTCGGCACTGATTTCGATGGCAATCTGGTCGGTCTGGGCGACCCGCGTGCGCAGGCTGAACAAGCGATGCGCAACGTCAAGCAGTTGCTGGAAGAAGCTGGCAGCGACATGAGCCACATTGTCAAAACCACCACTTACCTGATCGACCCGCGTTATCGCGAAGCGGTGTATGGCGAAGTGGGCAAGTGGCTCAAAGGCGTGTTCCCGATTTCGACCGGTCTGGTGGTGTCGGCACTGGGGCAGCCGCAGTGGTTGATGGAGATTGATGTGATTGCGGTGATTCCTGAGTAAGGCATAACACCGAGTTATGGCCTTCGCGGGCAAGCCTTGCTCCTACAGAAGCAAATCTTTGTAGGAGCAGAGCTTGCTCGCGAAGAGGCCCTAAAGGACAACCATTTCCTCAAAAGGATTAAAACCATGACCTTTTCAATCGCAGCCCGCTGCGCCGAAACCGGCCAGTTCGGTGTCGCCATCAGTTCCTCCAGCATCGCCGTCGGCGCGCGCTGCCCATGGTTGCTGCCGGGCGTTGGCGCGGTGTCGAGCCAGAACATCACCCTGCCCTCGCTCGGCCCGGAAGTGCTCGCGCTGATGGAGCAAGGCCTGTCGCCGGACGAAGCACTGGACAAAGTCCTCACGCGCAACGGCTACAGCCAGTACCGCCAGATCACCGCGATCAACCACCTCGGGCAGACCGCCCACTTCAGCGGTTCGCAGACCCTCGGCGTGCACAACGCGGTCTCCGGCGAACAATGCGTCGCTGCCGGCAACATGCTCGCCGGGCGCTCAGTCATCGAAGCAATGGTCAGCGCCTTCGAAGACGGCGAAGGCCAACTCGCCGACCGTCTGCTCAAAGCCCTGCACGCCGCGCAAGCCCTCGGTGGCGAAGCCGGCCCGGTGCATTCTGCTGCGGTTGTAGTGGTTGGTGAACAGACCTGGCCGATCGTCAATCTGCGCGTCGACTGGGCCGATGAAAACCCGATCGGTCAGCTGCAAAAACTCTGGGACGCCTACCAGCCACAGTTGCAGGACTACATCGACCGTGCCCTCGACCCGGCTAAGGCCCCGGGTTACGGAGTCGCCGGTGATGATCGATGAACAGCGTCGAGTTGCTCAGAGCGCTGGTGGCGTTCGACACCACCAGCCGTGAATCCAACTTGCAACTGATCGAATTCGTTCGTGATTACCTCGAAGGTTTCGATGTGCCCTGCGCGTTGATCTACAACGAAGAGCGCAGCAAAGCCAATCTGTTCGCCACGATCGGCCCGGTGGATCAACCGGGCATCGTGCTGTCCGGGCACACCGATGTGGTGCCGGTCGACGGCCAGCCGTGGACAATGCCGCCGTTCGAACTGACTAAGCGCGATGGCAAGCTGTTCGGCCGAGGCACGGCGGACATGAAGGGCTACATCGCCTGCGTGCTCGCCTTGGTGCCGGCGCTGGTGCAGACGTCGTTGCGCATCCCGGTGCACATCGCGTTGTCGTATGACGAAGAAGTCGGCTGCCTCGGCGTGCGTTCTTTGCTCAAGGTTCTGCAGCAGCGCCCAGTCAAACCACTGCTGTGCATCATCGGCGAACCGACTGAACTGAAACCGGTGCTCGGCCACAAAGGCAAACTGGCAATGCGCTGCGATGTGCACGGCCATCCGTGCCATTCGGCCTACGCGCCACTCGGGGTTAACGCCATCGAGTACGCCGCCGAACTGATCGGCGAACTGGGGCGCCTCGGTCAGCAACTGAAAGCACCGGAGCATCACGACAAGCGTTTTGATCCGCCCTACAGCACCGTGCAAACCGGCGTCATCAGCGGTGGTAAAGCGCTGAACATCGTGCCCGCCGATTGCCGTTTCGATTTCGAGATCCGTGCCCTGCCCTCGCAGGATCCGGCCTTGGTTGCCGAGGCGCTGAAAAGCTATGCCGAGCGTGAAGTGCTGCCACGTATGCGTGCGGTCAGTGCGCAAAGTGAAATTCGTTTCAGCGAGTTGTCGGCCTATCCGGGGCTGGTCACCGATGCGCAGAGCCAGGCTGCCGAATTGATTGCGGCGTTCTGCGGCTCAACGGAATTCGGCACGGTGGCATTCGGCACTGAAGGTGGTTTGTTTGATGCGGTGGGCATTCCAACCGTAGTCTGCGGCCCCGGCAGCATGGATCAGGGCCACAAACCGGATGAGTTTGTCAGCCTCGATCAGTTGCAGGCCTGCGATGACATGCTCCAGCGCGTGCTGGCGTTTATCCGCAATTGAACCCCGGCTCGACTGCACTCACGCGTACAGTCGGGCCAATTCCTCACGGCAATGGTCGACGAACAACTGCACCGGTTTGGTCAGTTGCACGCGCCGCAACCACGCTGCCGACAATCCCGAACCGGTCACCGTTTCCGCCAACGGCACACACACGACTTGCTGACCGTCGTAGGTGTAGTCGCTGAACGGTTTGGTCACCAGAATCGAAAAGCCGAAACCATTGCCGACCATGCCGCGCACCATCTCGATCGACGGTGAGCTGAAGACGATGTTCGGCGTCAGGCCGCGCTCTTCGAAGATGCTCACGAAGTAGGTTCGGCTCGGCACTACGTCGAGCAGGATCATCGGTTCCAGCACCAGATCATGCAGCGAAACCTTTGCCTGTTGCGCGAAGCGATGGTTGGCCGGGAGCAGCGCATAAGGCTGCTGCGGCGGCATCAACGGCGTGGTTTCGATGGTGCTGTCGAGGTCGTGCTCGAACATCATCGCCACGTCGATGCTGCCAGCGGTGAGGGCTTGCACCAGCTCTTGCTGTTCGCCGTCGCGAATGCGGATTTCCACGCCGGGCCAGCGCGCCTTGAAACCGGCGATCAGGCGCGGCAGGTACAGCGGCGCGACGGTTTCGAAACAGCCGATATCGATCTGTCCGGAGACCACGTCGTTGTCAGCCAAGGCGTTCTGTTCGAACTCGTGGGCAACGCGCAACAGTTCCAGCGCCTTGCGATAGAAGCGCGAACCGCTCGGCGTCAGCGAGACGCCCTGGGCGTGATGGCGGATGAACAGCTGCACACCGAAGCTTTCTTCCAGATGCTTGATCGCGGTGGAGACCGATGGCTGCGCGATGTAGAGCTTGCGCGAGGCTTCGGCGACGCTGCCGCAATCGGCGGTGGTGACGAAGTATTTGAGCTGGCGCAGGTTGTAGGCGGCCATGGGAATCTCCAGAAAATCAAAGGATCGCTGTGGCGAGGGGATTTATCCCCGATGGGGCGCGAAGCGGCCCCTGTTTTTAAAGTCAAAAGAGGGGCCGCTGCACAGCCCATCGGGGATAAATCCCCTCACCACAGGAACCTCATTGCAGATAAATCTCTGCTTGCAGGTAAATCCCATCATCACAAAGGGTCACTGACTACTGGAGGTGAACATACCGGAGCACCGCCTCCCCCAGAGCATATTTTTTTTAAGGTCTGTAGCAACAAACTTACTAATTTATCTATCCCGACGCTTTACCCATGATCGCTTCAACAAGAATTGCGCCGCCCGTGCCGGCGCTTGCCGAAGTACGTCCACGTACTCATCCTTGCCTTGGAGTTCGTCATGGCTACCCCCGCAGCATCCTCCGCTCCGCTGATTGAAAAACACACGATAGGATACGTGCCCCCCGAAGATCGCCACGGAAAGGTCAGGGATCTGTTCACGCTCTGGTTCGGCGGCAACATCGCGCCGTTGCCCATCGTCACCGGTGCGCTGGGCGTGCAGTTGTTTCACTTGAATCTGGTCTGGGGCATCGTCGCGATCCTCGTCGGCCATCTGGTCGGCGGCGTGCTGATGGCGTTGCACTCGGCGCAAGGCCCGCAGATGGGCATTCCGCAGATGATCCAGAGCCGCGCGCAGTTCGGCTCTCTCGGTGCGCTGCTGGTGGTGTTGATTGCCGGCGTCATGTACATCGGTTTCTTCGCCTCCAACATCGTCCTGGCCGGCAAGTCGTTGCACGGCGTGGTCGACAGCGTTCCGGTGCCGGTCGGCATTGTCATCGGCGCGGTGGGATCGGGGATCATCGGCATCATCGGCTACCGCTTTATCCACGTGCTCAACCGCATCGGCACCTGGGTACTGGGGATCGGCATCGTCGTCGGTTTCGGCTACATCTTCACCCATATTCAGACCGATGACTTCCTCACCCGTGGCAGCTTCAACCTCTCCGGATGGCTGGCCACCGTGTCGTTGGCGGCGTTGTGGCAGATCGCGTTCGCACCGTACGTGTCCGATTATTCGCGTTACTTGCCGGCCGACGTCAAAGTCTCGTCGACGTTCTGGACGACGTACCTGGGTTCGGCGCTCGGTTCGAGTCTGGCGTTCATTTTCGGTGCCGTTGCCGTGCTTGCCACACCGGTTGGCATGGACACCATGGACGCCGTGAAAATGGCCACCGGTTCCATCGGCCCGCTGATGTTGGTGCTGTTCCTGCTCAGCGTGATCAGCCACAACGCCCTCAACCTCTACGGCGCCGTGCTGTCGCTGATCACTCTGGTGCAGACCTTCGCCTACCGCTGGATCCCGACCGCCAAGAGCCGCGCAGTGATCTCGATCATCGTGTTGCTGGCCTGCTGCTTCGCCGCCGTCGGCGCCTCCAAGGACTTCATCGGCCATTTCGTCGATATGGTGCTGGTATTGCTGGTGGTGCTGGTGCCGTGGACGGCGATCAATCTGATCGACTTCTACGCGATCCACAAAGGCAAATACGACATCCAGTCGATCTTCCAGGTCGATGGCGGCATCTACGGCCGCTACAACCCGCAGGCCTTGCTGGCCTACGCGATCGGCATCGCCGTGCAGATCCCGTTCATGAACACGCCGCTGTACGTCGGCCCGGTGTCGGCACACATCAACGGCGCGGATCTGTCGTGGCTGGTGGGCTTGCTGGTGACCTCGCCGCTGTACTTCTGGCTGGCGAATCGGGATACGTCCTATCGTCGACGGATGATGGGCGGGAAGTTGGCGAGCAGTCTGTAATTTGATTGGATGAAAAAAGAAGGCCCGCCATGAGCGGGTCTTCTTCGTATCGGTGTGGTACTTCTTTACGCCCGACGACCTGATGGAAAGGACATCCGATGCTGCGAATACTTGGCAAAGCCTCATCGATCAATGTACGTAAGGTGCTGTGGATCTGCGCCGAATTGCAGCTTCCGTTCGACCGGGAGGATTGGGGTTCAGGGTTCAAAACGACGCATACGCCGGAGTTCCTCGCGCTCAATCCCTGCGCCATGGTGCCGGTGATTCAGGACGGCGATTTCACCCTGTGGGAATCGAATACGATCATTCGTTATCTGGCCTCGCGCTACGGCGGCGCGCAGCTTTATCCGACTGAGCCGATGGCCCGGGCGCGGGTCGATCAGTGGATTGACTGGCAGGCTTCGGAACTGAATCGCTCGTGGTCGTATCCGCTGATGTCGCTGGTGCGCAAGTCACCTGATTATCAGGACGGCACTGCGCTGGCGGTCGGGATCGAGCAATGGTCGAAGAACATGGAGATTCTGAATCGACAGCTGGAATCTACCGGTGCTTACGTCAGCGGCAACGAGTTTTCACTGGCGGACATCCCGATCGGACTCTCGGTTAACCGCTGGTTCGAAACACCGCTCAAGCATCCGCACTTGCCCGCCGTCAGCGCCTATTACGAACGCCTGAACCAACGCGAGGGCTATCGCCTATACGGCCGCAACGGCACGCCATAACGCAAAAAACCGCTGATCCCGGAATCAGCGGTTTTTTATTTGCCTGAAAAACTATCAGGCCGGAACACCCAGAATGATGTGCGAAGCCTTGATCACCGCCGTAGCGCTGACGCCTTTCGCCAGGCCCAGCTCGGCAACGGCGTCGCGGGTAACGATCGAGTAGACCTTCGAACCGCCAGCCAGCTCGATCACCACTTCAGCGTTGACCGCACCGTCCGTTACGCTCAGCACTGTGCCTTCCAGGCAATTGCGCGCCGACAGGCGAATGTCGCTGGATTCAGTCATCAGCATCACCCACGGCGCCTTGATCAGCGCAACGGCTTCCTTGCCGACGGCGATGCCAAGGTTCTTGATGCTTTCCATGGTCACGACGGCAACCAACTGCTCACCGCCAGCCAGGGTCAGTACCACTTCGGCGTTGACGGCGCCGGCCTGAACATTGCTGACGTTGCCCTTGAATACGTTGCGTGCGCTGACTTTCATGATGGATGTCCTGTTTATTGACTTTGGAGTTAGGAAACGGCGTGCATCATCGAAGTTGGCGCTATATAAAAACAACTACAGCGCTGCGCTCTGTTGTCACGCCTGCACGTAAACCCATGCATCGACTCCAGACTTTAGCAGCACGCTGACGCGTTTGTAGTCCGCCACTTCGTATTCATCAGCTGCCGCCAGCTCCTGCGCGGTGATCTGGAAAACCGTGCCGGCAATCTCATCGGCCGCATTGCTACTTTCCTGCACGATCGGATGGTGGGTCTTGCCGCTGGTGGCGAGCACCGCAGGATCGGTGATCTCGACCATTTCCTGCTTATAGCCCGGCAGACTGTCCGGGCGCCCTTGCAGCTCGCGGCCGAAGTTGGAGAGTTGCACGGCGCGATCCTGCAAAGTGCCGTAGGAAAAAAGCAAAACATTAGGTGTAGTCATGAGGCTTTCCTAAATGAGCAAATCTTCGTAAAAAGCGCCGAACGGCCGCGTCGGATGGGCGATCTGGATTTCCAGAATCCAAACGCCGGCGTTCGGCGCCTGCTCGAAATCGCCCAGATCGCCGCCACGGTGAATCGCATGCGGGAAATCGCTGACCCGGTGCCCTTTAATGTTCAGGTTCAGTACCCAACCCATCGCTTCGGCCTGTTCAGTCGCATAGCGGTAAAGCTCAACGCCGGAAACACCCTTGCGCCAGAACGCTTCGACCCGGTCGAACAATTCCTTGGCAGCCGCCGCGCAGGCAATCATTTGCGAGTCGGAACCGGTGGTGTAGGTCGCACCCGCATCGCCTTCGTGGCCTTGCCAGACCACGCCCATGTCGATAAAGAAAATGTCGTCCTCACCGAGCACCGGATCGCCGTCGGAGCGCTGTTTGAAGGTCTTCAGCGTGTTGGCACCGAAGCGAATCAGCAGCGGATGCCAGATCCGGTCCATGCCCAATTCGGCGAGGATTTCCTTGCCTCGCGCCGTCGCTTCGGATTCAAGCATGCCCGGTTTGATCACCTCGGCAATGGCGTCGACGGCTTTCCAGGTCAATTGCTGGGCGTGGCGCATCGTTTCCAGCACAAAACGTTCGCCGACCGCTTCTTTACCGCTTAATGCTGTGGTCATTTCCTTGTCCTCATGGCCGCGCTGTATAGTTTTTTATATTGCGAAACACCGATAAAGATACAGCCATGACACAAGGTGTCAATTACTCTTCTGCGCGCACCACCCCGCGTTCTTCAAGCAGCCGCACAAACATGCTCAAGCTGCGCGACACCGTGCCCCGGCGCCACACCAGCCACGTAGTCAGATAGCGAAAATCCTTTGCCAGCGGCCAGACGCTGACGGTCGCGCTGCCAGGCATGCTCTGCAACATCTTGCGTGGCATCAGCGCCAGACCGGCACCGGCGCTGACGCAGGCGAGCATGCCGTGATAGGACTCCATTTCGAAGATTTTTCCGGGCACAGCGGCGTCGGTGCTGAACCACTTTTCAAAGTGATGACGATAGGAGCAGTTGGAGCGGAAGGCGTAAATATTCTCGCCATTCACATCCGCTGCACGCTTTACCGGGGCGTGATTGAGTGGCGCGATGATGACCATTTCTTCTTCGAAGGCCGGTACGCCTTCCAGCGTCGGATGCAGCACCGGGCCGTCGACGAATGCTGCCGCGAGACGCCCGGAGAGCACGCCGTCGATCATCGTCCCCGAGGGCCCGGTGGACAGGTCCAGATCAACTTTCGGATGAAGTTGGTTATACGCCGCGAGCAGTTCGGGGATGCGCACCGCTGCTGTACTTTCCAGTGAACCCAAAGGAAACGCGCCCTGCGGTTCTTCGCCCGCCACGGTGGCGCGGGCCTCTTGCACCAGGTCGAGAATGCGCCGCGCGTATTCGAGAAAACTCCATCCGGCCGGCGACAGGCGCAGACGACTTTTCTCGCGAATGAACAGATCGACACCCAGATCCTGCTCAAGCTGCTTGATCCGCGTGGTCAGGTTCGACGGCACGCGGTGGATCTGCGCGGCGGCGGCGCTGATGCTGCCGTGTTCGGCAACGGCTTTGAAGATTTCCAGCTGCACCAGATCCACAGTCATTCTCCAATCGTGAAAGAAACGATCTTTATTATTCAGTTTCCAGAAAACAAACACCACCCTACTCTAGGCTCATCCGACGAACATGCAGGACGAGACCATGAGCCAGATTTCCAGCCAGACCCACGCCATCTCGATCAACCCCGCCACCGGCGAGCAGATCGGCCACTACGCCTTTGAATCCGCCGCCGCACTCGACGCCGCGCTGACCCGCGCGGCTTACGGCTTCGGCAAGTGGAAGCGCAAGCCGCTGCAGGATCGCTCGCGTTTGCTGACCGCCCTCGCCGGCGCGCTGCGTGACACCGCTGAAGCCATGGCGACCATGATCACTCAGGAAATGGGCAAGCCGATCGCTCAGGCCCGTGGCGAAATCGAGAAATGCGCCAAGCTCTGCGAGTGGTACGCCGAAAACGGCCCGGCCATGCTCGACGCGGAACCGACCCAGGTTGAAGGTGGCAAGGCGCGCATCGAATACCGTCCGCTCGGCCCGATTCTCGCGGTGATGCCGTGGAACTTCCCGATCTGGCAAGTGCTGCGCGGCGCTGTACCAGCGTTGATTGCCGGCAACACTTATGTGCTCAAGCATGCGCCGAACGTAATGGGCAGCGCTTATCTGCTGCGTGACGCCTTCACCCGTGCTGGTTTCGCTGACGGCGTGTTTGAAGTGATCAACGTCACTCAAGAAGGCGTTTCCACTGCCATTGCCGACCCGCGCATTGCTGCGGTGACCCTGACCGGTAGCGTGCGTGCCGGCATGGCCATCGGCGCTCAGGCCGGTGCTGCGCTGAAGAAGTGCGTGCTGGAATTGGGTGGTTCCGATCCGTTTATCGTGCTGAACGATGCTGATATCGACGAGGCCGTGCAAGCAGCGGTCATTGGCCGCTACCAGAACTCCGGTCAGGTCTGCGCCGCCGCCAAACGTCTGATCATCGAAGAAGGCGTGGTGGAAGAATTCACCCGCAAATTCGTCGAAGCCACCCGCAAGCTGAAAGTGGGCGATCCATTGGCTGCCGACACTTACATCGGCCCGATGGCGCGTTTCGACCTGCGCGATGAGCTCGATCAGCAAGTGCGCGACACCC
Organism: Pseudomonas sp. P1.31; assembly: GCF_001269815.1. NCBI lineage: Bacteria > Pseudomonadati > Pseudomonadota > Gammaproteobacteria > Pseudomonadales > Pseudomonadaceae > Pseudomonas > Pseudomonas sp. P1.31. Next base: position 97,609 of record NZ_LHVN01000023.1, read on the forward strand.
TTGAAGAAGGCGCGACGCTGCTGCTCGGCGGCGGCAAATCTGAAGGTGCCGGCAACTACTACGAGCCTACCGTGCTGGCTGATGTCACCGACCGCATGACCTCGTTCAAACAGGAACTGTTCGGCCCGGTCGCCTCGATCATCACCGCCCGGGATTGCGCGCATGCTGTGGCATTGGCCAACGACAGCGAATTCGGCCTGACCGCGACGATCTACACCGCCAACGTGCAACTGGCCCAGCAACTGACCAGCGAACTGGAAACCGGCGGCGTGTTCATCAACGGCTATTCCGCCAGCGACCCGCGCGTGACCTTCGGCGGCGTGAAGAAAAGCGGTTTCGGCCGCGAGCTGTCGCACTTCGGCGTCCGCGAATTCTGCAACGCGCAAACCGTGTGGCTGGATCGTAAATAATTCCCAAGCCCCGCCACCTCCCCCTGTAGGAGCTGCCGAAGGCTGCGATCTTTTGACCTTGCTCTAAAAAAGCCAGATCAAAAGATCGCAGCCTTCGGCAGCTCCTACACATGCGTCTATAATGCCCGAGTCTTCCTGCCCCTGCGGCCTGCTGTCGAGCGTTGTCCATGGTCAACCCCGAAACCCTGATCATCTGCGAGCATTGCGACTGTGTGTATGAAAAAGTCGCGCTCGCCAAACACCAGAAAACCCTCTGCGTACGTTGCGGCGGTGTGCTGCAGCGCTTTAACGGTCTGAGCGTTGAGCAGCGTCTGGCGCTGACGTTCACCGCCGCAATGCTGTGGTTGTTCGCCAATTTCTACCCGGTCATGAGCATCAGCCTGCAAGGCCTGAAAAACAGCGCGACGCTGTGGGATTCGGTGCTCGCGCTGAGTCAGGGCCCCATCACGTTTATTGCGATGGTCGCGGCGATTGCCATCATCATCGCCCCGGCGTTTCAACTGGTGCTGCTGGTCTGGGTGCTCAGTTACGCGATGCGCTCGCAACGCGCGCCGGGCTTCAAGGTTTGCATGCGCTGGCTGGAAACGTTGCGCCCGTGGAGCATGCTCGAAGTCTGCCTGCTGGGCGCAATGGTCGCGGTGTTCAAACTCGCCGGATTGCTTGACGTGTTGCCCGGCATCGGCCTGTTCGCACTGGCCGCGCTGAGCCTGATGATGATCCGTATTGCCGGCCGCGACATTCGCGATCTCTGGGACATTCTATGAAGCGACCACCGACCGCCACCGAACTCAATCTGTGCCTGTGCCACAGTTGCGGGCTGGCGTGTGACATGACCGACGAGCCGCACGAGTGCCCGCGTTGCGACGCACCATTGCATCGGCGCAAAACCAATTCGATGGCGCGCACCTGGGCGTACATGCTCGCCGCATTGGCGTTCTATGTCCCGGCCAATTTGCTGCCAGTGATGAACACCACCATGCTCGGCAACGGCGCCGACAGCACGATCATGAGCGGCGTGCTGGAGTTCTGGGAGGCCGGTGCCTGGGACATCGCGCTGATCATTTTCATCGCCAGTATTGCCGTGCCGGGGATCAAATTCGTCGCCCTGACTTTGCTCCTTGTCACCGTGCAACGCGACAGCGACTGGGCGCGCAAGGAACGTTCGAAGCTGTACCGTTTCGTCGAGCTGATCGGCTATTGGTCGATGCTCGACGTTTTGGTCGTGGCATTGGTCGCGGCGCTGGTGAAGTTTCAGGCGCTCGGTGACATCGAACCACGACCGGGCATTCTGTTTTTCGGCTTGGTCGTGGTCTTCACCATGCTCGCGGCGATGAGTTTCGACCCGCGCATGATCTGGCGTAACGCCCCGGACGACGCAGACCTCAGCCGCGCAGAACCTGCAGCAACACCTGCAACGGATGGCGCAGTGCCCGATCCGACTGGCGCTTGACCTGACTGCGGCATGAATAACCGGTGGCCAGCGCCTCGCCCTGCTCCACCGGCGCCTCGATCTGACGCGCCCATGATTGCTCGTAGATCACCGCCGACGTTTCGCGATTACGCGCTTCGTGACCGTAGGTGCCGGACATCCCGCAGCAGCCGGTGGCCTGCGTCGCCAGTTGCAATCCCGCCCGCTCAAACACTTGCTCCCACTGACGGGTGGCGGCCGGGGCGTTGGTTTTCTCGGTGCAATGCGCGAGCAGGCGGAACGCTTCGCCACGTTTCTTTTGCTCGGGCATGACCTTGAGCAACCACTCCTGCATCAGTGCCACTTCCGGGCAGTTCTGCATGCCCGGCACCTTCAGGTATTCCTGGCGATAGACCAGAGTCATCGCCGGATCAAGTCCCACCAGCGGCACGCCGATTTGCGCCAACTCACCGAGCTGGCGGGCATTGCGCAATGCCGCGCGATTAAACACCGACAAGAAACCCTGCACGTGCAGCGGCTTGCCATTGGCACTGAACGGCGCGAGGTAAACCTGGTAACCGAGACGCGAAATCAACTCGACCAGATCCGCCAACAACGGCGCCTCGAAGTAGCGCGTAAAGGCGTCCTGCACCAACACCACACTGCGTTCACGTTGTGCCTGAGTCAGCGCTGACAGGTTGTCCACCGTCGCTGGCAACACCTGCCAACGGCGCATCGCCGCATGGAAATCAAAACGGCTGAGCAGCGGCACATCAACCATGCCACCGACACGCTCCAGCAAGCCGCGCACCCACGCGGCGCCCATCAAACCGTTGTACAGCGCCGGAATCCGCGCCATGTACGGAATGCTGTACTCCAGCGAAGCAATCAGATAATCCCGCGCCGGGCGCAGATAACGGCTGTGATACAGCTCGAGAAACCGCGAACGAAACTCCGGCACATTGACCTTCACCGGGCACTGTCCCGCGCAGGATTTGCACGCCAGACAACCGGCCATGGCGTCGTAGACCTCGTGGGAGAAATCCTCGGATTGCGCACGGGTGTTGCGCCAGCGCTGCCACAGCGTGCTGAAAAATGCCGGTTTGCGAATCGCGTCAGAGAGTACATCGACACCGGCCTCGCCCTGCAAACGCAGCCACTCACGCACCAGTGAAGCGCGGCCCTTGGGCGACTGCGAACGCTCACGGGTGGCTTTCCACGAAGGGCACATCGCGTCATCGGGATCGAAGTTGTAGCAGGCGCCGTTGCCGTTGCAATGCATGGCCGCGCCGTAGCTCTGCCAAACCTTTTCGTCGATCTGCCGATCGAATTCACCGCGCAGGGTGACTTCGTCGATTTTCAGCAACGCCGCGCCGCTGTTGGCCGGGGTGGCGATCTTGCCGGGGTTGAACTGGTTGAACGGATCGAACGCCGCTTTCAGGGCTTGCAGCGCCGGGTACAACTCGCCGAAAAACGCCGGGGCGTATTCCGAGCGCAGACCTTTGCCGTGTTCGCCCCACAGCAGACCGCCGTAACGCTGGGTCAACGCCGCAACGCCATCGGACACCGGACGTACCAGCGCCGCCTGCTGCGGATCCTTCATGTCGAGAATTGGCCGCACGTGCAGTACGCCGGCGTCGACGTGGCCGAACATGCCGTACTGCAAACCGTGGCTGTCGAGCAGGTCGCGCAACTCGGCGATGTACTCGGCCAGGTGTTGCGGCGGCACAGCGGTGTCCTCGACAAACGGTTGCGGCCGCGCTTCCCCGGCCACGTTGCCGAGCAGGCCGACCGCGCGTTTGCGCATGCCGTAAACCTTGTTCACCGCGGCCTGACCGACCGCCAAGGTGTGACCCAAGCGCTCGACGGTCTGGTCGCTGGTCAAGTGTTCGATAAAGCTTTCAACCCGCTGCTGCAGGTCTTCGGGATCGTCGCCGCAAAACTCGACGAGGTTGATCCCCAGCGTCGGCCGCTCAGCACTTTCAGGAAAGTATTCAGCGACGCCGTGCCAGACGATGTCCTGCATCGCCAGCAGCAGAACTTTCGAGTCGACCGTTTCGATCGACAACGGCTTGAGCGCCATCAGTGCACGGGCATCGCGCAGCGCGTCCATGAACCCGGCGTAGCGGATGTTGACCAGCATCGTGTGCTTGGGAATCGGCAGCACATTGAGCCGCGCCTCAACGACAAAACCCAGCGAGCCTTCCGCGCCGCAGAGCACGCTGTTGAGGTTGAAACGGTTGTCCGCCTCACGCAGATGCGCGAGGTCGTAACCGGTCAGGCAGCGATTGAGATCGGGAAAGCGTTCCCGGATCAGATCGCCCTGCTCATCAATGATCTGCCGCGCACAGCGATAGACTTCACCGACGCGATCCTCGCGGGCACACAGCGCTGCAAGCTCGCTTTCTTCCAGCGGCTGGCCGTGCAAGCGTTCGCCGCCACGCAGGATCATGTCGAGTTCGAGCACATGATCGCGGGTCTTGCCGTAGGTGCAACTGCCCTGGCCGCTGGCGTCGGTGTTGATCATGCCGCCGACGGTGGCGCGGTTGGAGGTCGACAATTCCGGGGCGAAAAACAACCCGGCGGATTTCAGCGCGGCGTTGAGCTGATCCTTGACCACGCCGGCCTGCACGCGCACCCAGCGCTGCTCAACGTTGATTTCAAGAATGCGGTTCATGTGCCGCGACAGGTCGACGACGATGCCATCGGTCAGCGATTGGCCGTTGGTGCCGGTGCCGCCGCCACGCGGGGTGATCACCACTTGCTGAAACGCTGGTTCGGCAATCAGTCGTGCGACTCGTGCCACATCCTCGGCATCCATCGGAAATACCGCCGCTTGCGGCAGACGCTGATAGATCGAGTTATCGGTCGCCAACACCACGCGACTGGCGTAATCGGCGCTGATTTCCCCACGAAAGCCGCTGGCCTTCAGGGCTTTGAGGAACTGTTGGTAATCAGTTGCGAGGGCTTTGGCGGGGGACAGCTGGGCAATCATCGGTCAGGTTATCTCGGTCAAATCGGGCCGTGTGGCGGTGAACAGTTGTACGCAACGAATGATTGCGTCAGGCTCCGCCATCTAATGGTGCCCATGTTCATTGCTGACCGACGCTGGGACAACCGTAAATTCGACCCGCTATTGATGACTTTAACGAATGAATCCGCGCACGCTCACCCCTTCCATGTCGTTATTGCTGGCCTTCGAGGCAGCAGCGCGCCATGAAAGCTACACCCGCGCCGCCCATGAGCTGTCGCTGACACAGAGTGCGGTCAGCCGTCAGGTGCAGATTCTTGAGAAGATGCTCGGCATGCGCCTGTTCAGCCGCGAGGGCCGCAAAGTGGTGCTGACCGATGTCGGGCGCATGTATCAGCGCGAACTCTCGGAAGCACTCGGGCAGATTCGCAGCGCGACGTTGCAGGCGATGGCTTTTGGTTCGGGCATTCACAGTTTGCGTCTGGCGACGTTGCCGACGTTTGGCTCGAAATGGCTGTTGCCGCGCCTCAAGGATTTCTACACAGCGCACCCAGGCATGACCGTGCATTTGCATTCGCGCATCGAAGCGATCGACTTTGATACCAGCGAAATCGACGCCGCGATTTGTGTGGGTGGCGGGGAGTGGCCGGGCTTGACCGCCCTGCCCCTGCATACCGAAGAATTGGTGGTGATTGCCAGCGCGCAGTTATCAAAGGCCGAGCGCGATGACGCCGAAGCGCACATCGCCGGGCAACTGCTGCTCAATGTCAGCAGCAACGCGCAGGCGTGGACGGAATGGTTCAGCCATCACAGCCTGCCGCACCGCAGCATGCGCATCGGGCCGAGTTTTGAAATGACCTCGCATTTGATTCAGGCGGTGCGAGCGAATATTGGCGTAGGGCTGGTGCCGCGGATTCTGGTGGAAGAGGAACTGTTGAAGGGTGAATTGCTGCAACTGGGCGAGCCGATTACCAGTCGGCGCAGCTACTACCTGGTGTATCCGCCGCGCAATGAGACGTTGCCATCGTTGAAGGCGTTTCGCGATTGGTTGGTGGAGACACTTTGAGGTGATGTGTTGTCAGTCACGCAGCCTTCGCGAGCAAGCCCGCTCCCACAGGGAGATGCATTCCAAAATGTGGGAGCGGGCTTGCTCGCGAAGAGGCCGGCCCTCACAACCTATAATCCGCGGCATGACGCAATTGGCGGGGTCAACCCTTCAGCGGCGGCGGGCCACTAGGCGCCTTGGGCAGCGCATTCGCCACCGGCTTGCCATCCTTTGTATAACGACGCGCCACCCACTCTGGCATTGGTTGCGGTGCTCTGGCTGTCATAGCGAACTCTCCAATTTCGGGCCGAACTCGACCCACTTGACCTTGCCGGAATCTATCAGCAAATACTCGGCGCCAAAAGGCACCTCTGTTCCATCGGCGTCCAGCCAACAGGGGTTTTGCATCACAAACTGGCCGCTATTGGATTCCGGCGGCCACTCCACCGGCCAGCCAAAAACGCGCCTTTCATCGGTCAAGTGCAGGGTGACAAGGCGATGGTGCTGGGCAAAAATGCTGAACCATTCACTGGGGTAGGAAGTTTGTTTCGTGACGTTTCTACTGCGCAGCCAACTGTGCAATTGGTCATTGGTTGCCAGATAACAGGAAAGCAATCCCAGCGTTATCGACACGACAAAAGCCCACACCGTCTCAGCCCTCGCATCCCATTGCCCTACAGAAAATCCCTTCGCGCCAACCCATAAACAGACAGATCCAACCCCCAACACAGCCCCTTGAATCACAAAAGTAAAAATCAGCGCCTGCACAATCTGTCCGAACGTATCCGGACGCTTGAACGCCGTCAGCGAGTAGAAAATCCACGCTGACAGGAATCCGGGGATCAAATACTGCAACAACGGAATAACTTCTTTGACCAGATCATCCATGATCCGAGGCTCCTTGAAAGACATGCAGGCCCATTCATAGCCCGGCGATCCAAAGCCTAGTCGACGCAGAAAATACGCCCACCCCCAACTGTCACATCTCGTTGCGCGCTTTTGCGGCAGGCAAAAAAATCCCGCTTTTGTAAGCGGGATTTTTTACAGGCTCAGAATTACGCAACCACAGGAATCATCGGATCCGCCGCCGCCAGCGCACTCACACGATCAGCCGCTGGCGGATAAATCCACTGGGTGTTGATCTGCGTCTTCAGGGTTTTGCCTTCCTGTTTGACCAGTTTCACCTGACGATCCCAGCCTTCGGTGTACACCGCGCCCCAAGCGCCGAGATCCAGACAGGTCACGTATTTCGGCTGGCTATACGGCGTTGGGTCGATACCGAGAATCTGCGCAGCGACATTGTTGCCAGCATGACGACCCAATGAAATAGCGTGCTGGCAGGTCATCAGCGCGAAATTACCGAGGTGGTCGGTGGCGGCGTAGGCGACATCGCCGGTGGCAAAAATATCGTCCTGACCGATGACTTTCAGGTTCGCATCAACGTGCAGGCGACCTTGTTTATCGCGTTCGGCAGGGATCTGCTCGGTCAACGAACTGGCGCGCACGCCGGTCGTCCAGACCACGGTTTTTGCCGCGATGTGTTGACCGTCCGACAGCGTCGCGCCATTGGCATCGACCGACTGCACCGAGACACCCAGACGCCATTCAACGCCCAGCTCTTCACTCGCCTCAAGGATGGAATGGCTGATTTCTTCACCCATTGCGGCGCCGATCTTCTGCCCGCGATCAACGATGATCACGTTGATATCGGCTTCCTCGCCGAGAATCTCGCGTAGACGCCCTGGCATTTCAGTCGCGGTTTCAATGCCGGTGAAACCGCCGCCCGCAACCACCACGGTATTGCGCGCCTTGCTCGACGGTTGGTCTTTGAGGGATTTTAGATGGGTTTCCAGACGCATGGCCGCTTCGATCTGGTCAACGTCAAACGCATGTTGCGCCACACCCGGCGTGGCCGATTGCGCCAGACCGCTGCCCGAAGCCAGTACCAGTTTGTCGAAGTGGAAGACTTGTTGCTGCCCGGCCGTATCGGTGTAGCCAACGGTTTTCGCTGCGACATCGATGGTGTTCGCGGCGCCTTTGATGAAGTGAACGCCGACTGCTTCGAACAGTTCACCCAGCGGTGCCGCCAGTTGATGAGCGTTCGGTTCGTAGAAACGCGGACGTACACGCAGCTCGGCTTGCGGGGCCAGAACGCTGATTTCAACATCATCACGTCCATGCAGATCGACCAGACGTGTCGCGCTCAGTGCCGACCACATACCACCAAAACCTGCGCCGATAACCAGAATCTGCTGCTTCATTGTGTTTCTCCAGAAAAAGCCAAGCCGTTGAAAGATGTGAAACGAATTTCGCCGGAGGCCCGTCGTCGCCACTCCGATAGCGCCGACTGTATTGGTCGGATATAAAACCAACAAGTCAGATTATTCGATTGTTTTGATCGAATAATCTGATCAAGCAGAATGATAAGAATCCACCAAAAACAGCCATTCTTGCTGCTTTCAAGCACATAAAGAACGAAATCAGTCCAAGCAGACAGATTGCCGAGCCTCCCTCAGGCTGATAATATTTACGACAACTTAAGTCGGAGATAAAAATGTCTCTTTACAGCGCAGGCGTCGAATACGGCATTCATTGCCTGGCATTTTTGGTGGGCAATGGTGGTGACTCTCGCGAGGCCAGCGTGCGCGACCTCGCCGAGTTGCAAGGCGTGCCAGTCGAATATCTGGCGAAGATTTTTACCAAACTGGCCAAAGGCAAATTGGTGGTGGCCAGTGAAGGCGTGCGTGGAGGGTTCAGCCTGGCGCGGCCGGCGGATGAAATCACCCTGCTCGACATCGTCAACGCCATCGATGGACGCAAGAATATTTTCGAATGCCGCGACATCCGGGGGCGTTGCGCCCTGTTTGAAGGCAATCCGCCGGAGTGGGCCATCGAAGGCACCTGCTCGATTCACGGCGCGATGATGACCGCGCAAAAGCGCATGGAAGAGGCACTTGCCCAGCAAACCATTCTCGATATCGCGAGAAAAGTCGGGCGCAAGGCCCCGGCGGAATTCGGCCAGCAAGTGGAAGACTGGATTCAGGATCGCCGCGAGAAGAAAGGCAATGTCGGCACCATCACGCTGACCGACATTACTGACTGACCAAGCGCCCAATAAAAAAGCAGAAACCGAGGTTTCTGCTTTTTTTTCATCCGGGAACGCCGTTACAGGCAGTCACGCACCGATTTGCGCAACGAGCCGGACTTGGCCCAGGGCGGCCCCTGATACAGCGAGACGCGGCTACCGTCCTTGTATTTGACGATATCGAGAATCTCGTCGGCCGTGATGATGCTCGGCGCGGTGATGCGATAACCGTTGGAAATCGACGTTTGCGATGTCTTGGAAACGTCCTGCTGCCACAGCGGCAAAATGCACGCGGCGTAGTCTTTGGGCGTTTTTTCGCTGGTCTTGCTGAGATTGGGTTCACCCGGAACCAGTGACGCCGGCAAGGAGCAACCTGCCAATACCGCCAACGTCAAACTTCCGATCCATATCCGCATGGGTGCTTCTCTAATCTGAAAAAAAGCGAATGTAACGTGTAACTGGTTACACATCCATCGTGGCATTGCGCCGTTGACGCGCTTTCGACAAATTTTCACAACCGCTCAGCTTAATGACAGCATCGCTCCGCCCCACCGGCGAAAATACGACTACTCTTTTTTACCGAGAATGTTCTGGAGGTGATCATGCGGCTCAATGAATACGAACACGAACTTCAACGCGACCTGCAAGCCGTCGCATCGGACCTGAGATGGTCAGCGGTCGACCTCAAACGTATCGCCGAACAATTGCGCAAATCGGGCAACGAGGCTGACGCGCAAACGGTGCTGCGCTCTTGCGAAGTGCTGCAAAGCGACGAAGAGCGGCTGCAACTCTATGCCAAGGAAGTGAAGGCACGCGCAATCAGCCGAACCAAAGTCCACTGACACTTGTCGCGAGGGAGCTTGCTCCCGCTGGGTCGCGAAGCGGCCCTCGCTCTTTATCGTAAAAAAGGGCCTGCTGCGCAGTCCAGCGGGAGCAAGCCCCCTCGCCACAATTCAACTAACGTTGTGACTTTGCGCTTTCACCGAGCGTTTTCTGTAGCCAGGAAGTGCTGCGGCATACGCCAGCGCCTCCTCTCTGCTGGCAAATGACGCCAGGCGATCACCTTGCGTGCAAACCCGCCAAGGGCCGTTGTTCACGCTGAGTACGTCATAGCCGTTCATGTGCATCTTGTTCAACATGGGCATGCTCATGGGTACCTCCTTTTGCAACACGGTTATTCAGCTTCACGCTTTTAACCTTACACCCTGATTTACTGGAGTGGCCGACCGCCCGGCAGCCAACAATCAGGCACTTTCGATGCAGAACAATACTCAACATCTACAGGGAACCTTTAAACAATGGCCCGGCTCGAATATTGCAGTTTTATTTCGTTTTTGTGACAACCGGTAAACAGGTAACAGATGAAAGTACGCGCCACCGTCATTTGCGAGCAGGATCGCCATATCCTCCTGGTTCGCAAACCCAGATGTTGCTGGACATTGCCCGGCGGCAAAGTCGAGCCTGGGGAAACCAAAGCCGCTGCGGCTGTGCGCGAATTGCATGAAGAAACCGGGCTGGAAGCCGAAGACGTTTTGTACTTGATGGAGTTACAGAGCGGCCGCACGCAACATCACGTCTACGAGGCCTCGGTACTGAACATTGAGGAAGTACGTCCACAGAATGAAATCAGCGACTGCATGTGGCATCCGCTGAACGCAGTGCAGAATCTGAAAACCAGCGACGCGACGTTGCGCATCGTTCAGGCGTTTCAGCGGCGCTTATGACGGCTTAACCGGCGAATGCCCGGCGCCCGGCGCTGATTTCCGTGCGCAATTCACCGATGAAGTTGGAAATGTCACGGATGGTGACGAGGTGTTCCGGGGAAACGCCATTGAGCTGCAACTTGATGTCGCCGCTGGCCGGCTCACTCACCTTGATCTGTAGCAGTCCCTGCGTCGCAATGCAGTTGCATGTGAACCCCGGAAACCCGGATTCGACAATGCGGCAAATGTCCGTAATGGCAAGCATGGGGCACGCCTCGCAGGCGATGAGTCGGTCGACCCGTAGAGCATAGATGAGCGTTTTGAAATCCGCCGCCCCGAAAAATGCCAACTCCCTCACATTTTTCGGTCGACTTTAATCAGCATCACGATCCCAGATCCAGTTCCAGATCCCCGGCAAATGCACCGGCTGAGAACTTTGATGAACCGTGCGTGCCAGCGCGGCTTTTTCCAGTGCTGCGTGATCCACATAAAACGGCTGATCCGCCAGTGGCACGCCTGTCGTCGCCGCACTGTCGAGCAGGATCTGCAGATATTCGCGCGTATGCCGAGCGGTGTAGCGGTTCAGATCATGGAAAGTCACCACCACCGGAATCACACCGTCCACCACCGGAAACTCTCCGTGCGCAATCTGCTCACGGACTTCCGACAACTGCCGCAGCATGTTCGCACGACGCCTCGGGCTGGCATTGAAGCCCCAGATCTTGCCGTCATTGGCGCTTAAATCGGTCAACAACACGTGCAAGCCATGCTGCTGATACGCGGCGAAAGTACGTTTGTCGTAATTCCAGAATGGCGGACGCAGCAGTTTCGGCGGCGCACCGGTAATCGCGGCGATGTCTGCCGTGCCATTGCTCAACGATTCTTCAAGTTCTTGCGGGCTCAGTGAACGGTGATTGGTGTGCCAGTGGGTGGCAGTGTGGAACGCGAGAATATGACCTTCATCGTGTTCGCGACGCATGATGCCGCGACCGATCTCACTGTTACCGGCCCTCGGTGCGCGGGTCTGCACGAAAAATACCGCTTTGATGCCCGGCTGAATCGGGTTGTCCTTGAGGCTATCGAGCACCGTCGCCGACGGATTCCAGAAACTTGAAGCACTGGGGCCATCATCGAAGGTCAGCAAAAAACGCACCGGCGCCTGCGCTTTCAGCTGTGTTTCGGTTTGCGCGGTCAATTCGATGGGCGCGGCAATGCAGCCAGCCAGCCCGAAAGCGATGGCCGCCGCACAGAATATTTTGAATAGCGATGTCATGTTTTGCCTTGAGCCCGACCGCTGCCGTCATATTGTCGATTGGCAAAACTCCCTCGCCCTTATCCATCCCTGCGCTCCGATCCGCGAGCCGAGGTTGGATAAGGTACACAGGGTTTGGTTCCGGCGCTTGCTCAGTGCGCCAACGCTTGCTGAAACGAGGTGTCGATAATGCCGGCGGTGGCCAGTCGCGTCGGCAGTGCCTTGACCTTGAACAGGAAGTCCGCAGTGCTTTGCAGATCCGTCGCTGCCTGCTGATCAACCGGGCCGACCGTCATGTGCGCCTGGCGCAACCAGTGCCGCGAAACCTGTTGATCGAGATTGGCCTTCTTCGCCCAGAGGTCGGCGTACTCATCGGTATGACTGTCGACCCACGCCCGCGCCAGTTTCAAACGCCCGAGGAAATCGGCGATGGCTTCACGTTTACTGTCGATCGACGGTGTCGACGCGGCGATGGCACTGAGCCCCGGCATCAGGTTTTTCGCGGTCAGAATCGGTCGCGCGCCGGAGAACACGATCTGTTGGGAAATGTACGGTTCCCACACCGGGAACGCGTCGATGCTGCCCTGCGGCAACGCGGCGGCTGCATCGATCGGCATCAATTTGACGAAGTCGACGTAGTTCTCCGGTAGACCACCCTGCTCCAGCGCGCGCAAGGTCAACTGCTGACTCCAGGCACCGGGCCAATAGGCGACTTTTTTACCCTTCAGATCAGCGATGGTTTTCACCGGGGAATCTTTCGGTACCAGCAACGCAATGGTGTCGGGGTTTTGCCGCGACACGCCGATCAGCTTTACCGGCGCCTGCTTGGCTGCCAGAAACAGAAAGCCTGAATCACCTAAAAAGCCCAGATCCAGCGAGCCGGTTTGCAAGGCTTCGGCCAGTGGCGCGGCGGCCTGGAAATGTTTCCAGTCGACCGTATACGGCGCATCTTTCAACACGCCGGACGCTTCAATAGAGGCGCGGATGTTGTAGTAATTCTGATCGCCAATATGCAGGACGACTGGCTCGGCCGCGTAGGAAAGTGGTGAAGCAAACAGTGCCGCAGTCAGCGCACTGCGTAGGAATCGGGAAAGCTTCATGGCGAGTCCTGCAAAGGGGATTTGCATAGACCATAACGCTCTTAATATTCAGTTTTGAAATTCGATTAATGCATAAGCTCATCACTGTCGTTTCCAACTGTTCGCGGCGCAACAGTGGCTCGGCATGCTGTTCACCAGGCAACAGTTCAAAACGAGCAAACCAGCGAAAAACCCAATAAACACGGGCTAAAACGGATATGGCACAGAGCCTGCAATATTCCATTGATGCAGGAAGCATTCGCTAAAAATATCTTTTTGGACATAAGAAATCTGTGCCTTTGCCGGAGCGTTCCCCCATGAAACCGTTCTTCCCGTTCTTTCGAATCAAGACGCTGCTGGCTGCGAGCGCCATTCTCTTGAGCCTGCAACCGATTGCCCACGCCGCCGAGACCGCGCCGGCCGAAGTGCACCTCGACTACGCCTATTACTCGCCAGTCAGCCTAGTGCTTAAACATTTCGGCTTCCTCGAAAAAGCCCTGCCGCAAACCAAAGTCAGTTGGGTGCTCAGCCAAGGCAGCAACCGTTCACTGGAATACCTCAACAGTGGCGGCGTCGATTTCGCCTCCAGCGCCAGCCTCGCCGCGGTGCTGAGCCGCGCCAATGGCAGCCCGATCAAATCGGTTTACGTGTACAGCCGTGCCGAATGGACAGCGTTGGTGGTGCGCAAAGACTCGCCGTACCAGACCGTTGCCGACCTCAAGGGCAAGAAAATCGCTGCCACCAAAGGCACCGATCCATACCTGTTCACCTTGCGCAGCCTGCAACAGGCCGGGCTGAAAAAAGACGACGTTGAACTGGTGCACCTGCAACATCCGGACGGTCGCACTGCGCTGGAAAAAGGCGACGTCGACGCCTGGGCCGGCCTCGATCCGCACATGGCCGCCAGCCAGGTTCAGGCCGGTTCGCGCTTGCTCTATCGCAACCCTGCCTTTAATAGCTATGGCGTGGTCAGCGTCACCGAGCAGTACGCCAAGGAACATCCGCAAACCATCGACACCGTGATCAAAGCCTACGAGCAGGCGCGCGAATGGGCGCTGAAAAATCCTGATGAATTCGCCGCCCTCCTCGCCAAAGAATCCGGCCTGCCGCTGGACGTGGCCAAACTGCAACTGTCGCGCACCGACCTGAGCAGCCCGCAACTGACCGCCAACGACGTCAGCGCCTCCAAGGCTGCCGCGCCGATTCTGGTATCGGAAGAACTGGTGCGCCGTGGCGTCAATGTCGATCAAGTCATCGATCAATTGCTCGACAGCGGTGTGCAGCAAGCCGTCGCTCGCCAGTAACTGACCAGACTCACCACGAATCCGCGCCCGGCGCGGATTTGTGGTGAGCGGAGCCCTGATCATGACCAGTCACAGCAAAGACCTGCCCGCGCCACTTACTCTGTCGCGACAGCCGAAATCCGTTTTCAACCCGGCATGGCAGCGCCGTCTGAAAGGCCTCGCGTTGCCGTTGCTGATCATCGTCGTGCTGGAAATTATCGTACGCATCGGCTGGCTGCCGTCCTACCAGATGCCGGCGCCCAGTGAGATCGCCGTGACGCTTACCGACCTTGCCGAAGGTGCGCTGTGGAAACACATCGGCGCCAGCCTGATTCGTGTGCTGCTGGGTTTCGCCATTGGTGCGAGCCTGGCGCTGGTGTTCGCGGCGTGGGTCGGTTTGAGCCGCGAAGCCGAGGCGTATCTGGAACCGATGTTCGCCGCGTTGCGTTCGATTCCGAGTCTGGCCTGGGTGCCGCTTTTGCTGCTTTGGCTGGGCATCGACGAGACCTCGAAAATCGTCCTGATCGCCATCGGCGCGTTCTTCCCGGTCTACGTCAACGTGGTCGCGGCGATCCGCAATATCGACCGCAAACTGGTGGAAGTCGGGCGTATCTACGGTTTCAGTCGCTTGCAACTGGTGCGCCGGATTCTGTTGCCCGCCGCCCTGCCCGGCCTGTTCACCGGGCTGCGCAGCGGCATGAGTCTGGCGTGGATGTTTCTTGTCGCTGCCGAACTGATCGCCGCAACCAAAGGCCTGGGTTATTTGCTCAGTGACGGCCGCGAAACCTCGCGTCCCGATATCGTGCTGGCGGCGATCATCGTGCTGGCCTTGCTTGGCAAACTCAGCGATGGCTTGCTCGCAGCGCTCGAACGTCGCTGCCTGAACTGGCGCGACACGTTCACCGGTCAGGGCGCCAAGGATTGAATGACCGTTAGCATCTAAGCTGAAAGCGTCCAACCGGAGGTTCAGCCATGTGCGGAAGACTCTCGCAGTACCGGGGCATCCATGACTTTGTCGCGGTGCTGAGCATTCCCGACGCACTGATCAATCATGTCGGCGATGCCCCACTGGCGCATTACAACGCGGCGCCGACCACGTCGCTGGCGATTCTTCATCAACACGAACAGCAGATTTACGCCGATAGCCTGCGCTGGGGCTGGCGTCCGCATTGGGCCAAGGATCGCGCCGCGCCGATCAATGCGCGGGTCGAGAAAGTCGCCCATGGGCCGTTCTTCCGGGCCATCTGGAAACAGCGCCTGATCGTGCCGGTCGACAACTGGTTTGAGTGGGTCGATGCCGAGGATAAAACCCGACAACCCTGGCTGATTCGTCGGGCGGATCATGGGCCGGTTTTCTGTGCTGCCATCGGGCAATTTCCTACACCAGAAAAACCGGCGCGGGACGACGATGGTTTCGTCATCATCACCGCCGACAGTGTTGGCGGGATGATCGATATCCACGATCGCCGCCCCGTGGTATTCCGCGCTGATTTAGTGCGCGAATGGCTGGATCCAGCGACACCGGCTGAACGCGCTGAGCAAATGTTGCTGTTCGAAGGGGAAAGCAGTGAAGCATTCGAATGGCACAAAGTCGGCAAAGCGGTGGGTAACGTACGCAATCAAGGGCCCAGCTTGATCATTCCGCAGCCCTAAACATCCCTCAGCGTCGTACGTCTATCGAATGTAGGAGCTGCCGAAGGCTGCGATCTTTTGATCTTGTTTTTTACAATCAACATCAAAAGATCGCAGCCTTCGGCAGCTCCTACAGGTGATTCCATATCTTTACAAAGGCTGTTTCACGCTTGAGACAGGCTCTGTAAAACAGTCGTTTGAGCGAACTAACCGCTTGTCTGACATTTCGATCGTCATACATACATTTTCCAGCGCTAAAGCTAGCATGCGCGCCGCCTTCCGATTGGTATACCAATTGACCAAAGAGTCAATAAATCAGGAATCCACTAAAACATTTACAAGCCTTGCAGAGAAATAAGTTGCGCGACGATTTTGCAATCAAACAGGTCGGTGGCCTGGAGTGTGTCTATCTGTCGATGACAGAACGCTTTGAACTCGACTGTTTTATCGGCCACTACATCAAGACCCGAAACCTGCGTGATGTCCCGAATATTGATCGCATCCTGCGCACCACCCTCGAAGGGTATCCCGGCCACCCGCCGGTGATGGTCAACGAGCTCAATGCCTGGATCGACCGAACCTTGGGCTATCGGGCGTCACACCCCGATTTCACGCAGTTGGAAGATCTGTAAAACCACGAAAAAGCCCCTTGAATCAAGGGGCTTTTTTTTGGATCAAAATTTGCGGTCAGGATCCGACAAGTCCCTGCCTTCATCGCGTTTCCACGTTTGTTCCTTGTGCTTCTCGCGCTCGATCTCTTCTTCGGTCGGTTCGTCTGTGTCTTCTTCATCCCGTTGTGGATGTTCTTGCTCAGTCGCCATGCCCACCTCCTGTCACAAGTAAACGGTCATCCTTACAGCGTAGAACAGATTCGCTCAGGCAACTTACAACCACCAACGCAACAAAAAGAAGAACGCCATGCTTAACAACATGCTGAGCAACGTGTTGCGTGTGGCTAGAACAAGGCCAATAGCCACCAATGAACTAAGCAGGTAAGGATTGTCCCACTGCAGATTCAATTGTTTGTCCGGCATGAATACGATTGGCCCACAAATCGCGGTGAGCATTCCCGGTACGGCAAAGCCGAGAAACTGCCGCGCGTTGCTGCTCAGGCGCACCGGCAAACGCGGCTCGAGAAATACGTAACGGTTGAGGAACACCAGAATCCCCATGCCGAAAATCACTGCCCAAACCATCATGTGCGCTCCCGATACAGCTTGTTGCAGATAAATCCTGCGGTCATCCCCGCCAGCCCCGACAACACCAGCGCCGAGCCCCACTGCCAATAACTGAACAGCACCGAACAAAACAGCGAAACCGCCACGCACACCACCGTCGGCAAGTTGCGCACCACCGGTGTGATCAGGGCGATGAAAGTAGCGGCAATCGAAAAGTCCAGGCCCAAATGTTCAAGCCCCGGAATGCTGCTGCCGAGGACGATGCCGGCCAGCGTGAACAGGTTCCAGGCGATGTAAAACGTCAGGCCCACACCCAGCGCATACCAGCGATTGAACTGCTGGCGATCGTGTTGACTGGTCAAGGCAAACAGCTCATCGGTGAGCAAAAAACCCAGGCCGATCCGCCAGCGTCCCGGTAACGGCGAAATCACCGAACGCATGCTCATGCCGTAAAGCAAATGCTGTGAGGTCAGCAAAACCGTGGTCAGCAAAATCGAGAAAATCCCCGCGCCGCCCTTGAGCATGCCAATCGCCACCAGTTGCGCGGCACCGGCAAACACAATGCTCGACAAGCCCTGCCCTTGCAGCGGCGTGAGATTGGCTTCGATCGCCATGGAGCCGGCCAGCAGCCCCCAAGGCGCCGTTGCCAGTGATAACGGCATGATCGCCACAGCGCCGCGAAGAAACGCACTGCGCGGTAAAAGTGAGTCAGACATAACGCCCTTCAACCAGAGAAACGGGCGAAGACTGTGCCAGCAAACGCTGCTTTTTGGCTTGAACAATCTTGCGCACTTGTGGGAAATCGGCCCGAGTCAGCCGTTCATCGGCCAACTGCTTGCAACGCCTCCATGCTAGCAACATGCTGGCGCTGGATTTTTCCGTTGAAGACTTTTCCGAGACCGTGCCCGCCATGACCGCCATCGACAGCGACGTGTACAAGACCCTGCTGGAATCGACCAAAGCCATTCCGTGGCGAATCGACTGGGCAACCATGACCTTCAGCTACATCGGCCCGCAGATCGAAACCCTGCTCGGCTGGCAGCAAAACAGCTGGGTCGGGGTCAACGACTGGGTCGAGCGCATGCACCCGGACGATCGCGATTACGTGGTGGAATTCTGCGTCTCGCAGTCACGCGCCGGCGTCGATCATGAAGCCGATTACCGTGCGCTGACCAGCACTGGCGAGTACGTGTGGATCCGCGATGTCGTGCACGTGGTGCGCAAGGACGGGGAAGTCGAGGCGCTGGTGGGGTTCATGTTCGACATCAGCGAGCGCAAGAAAACCGAAGAGCACCTGATACGCCTGCAAAAGCAGCTGGAAGAATATTCGTTTCAGGACGGGCTCACCGGGATCGCCAATCGGCGCATGTTCGACACCGTGCTTGAGCGCGAGTGGGCCACCGCGCAACGCAGCGGTTTGCCGCTGTCGTTGCTGATCCTCGATATCGATTATTTCAAGCAGTACAACGACCATTACGGCCACATCAAGGGCGACGAATGCCTGCGTCAGGTCGCGAAGACGTTATCGCTGGCAGCCAATCGGCCACGGGACTTTATTGCGCGGATTGGCGGCGAAGAATTCGTCTGGCTGCTGCCGGAAACCGATGCGGAGTCGGCACGACTGGTGGCGCACAAATGCCTGCACCTGATCCGCCAGCAGCAGATCGCTCATGAGCATTCGGCGGTGTCGCCGCTGGTCACCTTGAGTCTTGGTGTTGGCACCACGCAAGTCGCCGTCGGCGGCGATCCGCTGCACTTCGTCGAACAGGTCGACAAGTTGCTGTATCAGGCCAAACACAACGGACGGATGCGCGCCGAGTTCGCCGATTTTCGCACTGACGTGTAAGCACCCGAGCGGCGTAAGATAGCGCATTCGCAAACACGTCAGGGAGACGACATGCTCTACCGAATCGCAGCCGACGGGCTGGTGCTATTTCATTTGTGCTTTATTTTGTTCGTGCTGTTTGGCGGGTTGCTGGTGCTCAAGTGGCCACGAGTGATGTGGCTGCATTTGCCAGCGGCGGCCTGGGGCGTGGCGGTCGAGGTATTGCACCTGACCTGCCCGCTGACCTACTGGGAAAACCTGATGCGCCACGCCGCCGGGCAGACCGAATACGCCGGCGGTTTTATCGAGCATTACGTCTGGCCGATCATCTACCCGGCCGGCCTCACTCCACAGATTCAACTGGCGCTGGGCAGCGTGGTGCTGGCGGTCAATCTGTTGGTCTACGGGCGCCTGTTCCGCGCATGGAAACTGCGCAGCAAGCACGCGCTTTAACGCGACGCTTGCTTCAGATTTTCCAGCCAGGCCGGATCCAGCCGCGTCTGCTCGGTATCGAGCCCCAGCGTCTGCATCCGCTCTTTATGCGTTTCGACTTCCCGCCACAGTTGCCCATGATCGCTGGAGTTGCCGTCCAATTCATGCATCTGCGTCAGCCCCAGATGATAGAAGCGCAACACTTTCATCGCCGTCGGATCGTTCTTCTCCACCGCCGCTGTCACTTGATGCATCATATTGGTGATGCTCATCAGGCTGCGCTTGAGCCGCCAGCTATACACCGCTGGGGCCATCCAGCTCTGATTCCAGAAGCGCCCGCGCAGCAGGGCCGCCGTCAGCAGAAATGCCAGAAACACCCCGCCCACGTTAAACCGCAGGTTATCGCCGCCGGGTTCGCCGAACAGCGCCACCGCTAGACTGGAAAACAACATCGCCAGCACCAGGAACAGCACGGCAATGATGATCGTGCTGCGCCGGGTCTGCTGGCGAAAGGTAGCGGCGTCCATCGGCTGAATCTCAAACATCACAAATGACTTCCTTGAGCGACAAAAGGGGCAAACAAAAAAACTCGCCGGCGCATTATCGCCTCCACGAGGGATTTAGCTATGCTGGGGCTCCTTTTCATCTTTTCAGCGTCCAACGGGGACATGGCGGTACAGCGCAGATCGTGCCATCTTCATTCATGGATACACACTATTCGGATGCCATCGCCTAGTCTTGAGATGACATCGTTTTAAGGATCATTGCATGACCCAACGACACGTAATCAATGCCTCGGTCAGCCCGAAAGGCAGCCTGGAAACCCTTTCTCAACGTGAAGTTCAGCAACTGAGCGAAGCCGGATCCGGCAGCACCTACACCCTCTTCCGCCAGTGCGCCCTGGCCATCCTCAACACCGGCGCCCATGTTGATAACGCCAAGACCATCCTCGAAGCCTACAAGGACTTCGAAATCCGCATTCACCAACAGGATCGCGGCGTGCGCCTGGAGCTGCTGAACGCTCCGGCTGACGCCTTCGTCGACGGCGAAATGATTGCCAGCACCCGTGAAATGCTCTTCAGCGCCCTGCGCGACATTGTCTACACCGAAAACGAACTCGACAGCCAGCGCATCGACCTGACCACCTCGCAAGGTATCAGCGACTACGTTTTCCACCTGCTCCGCAACGCGCGCACCCTGCGCCCGGGCGTCGAGCCGAAAATCGTCGTGTGCTGGGGCGGCCACTCGATCAACACCGAAGAATACAAATACACCAAGAAAGTCGGCCACGAACTGGGCCTGCGCAGCCTTGATATCTGCACCGGTTGCGGCCCCGGCGTGATGAAAGGCCCGATGAAAGGCGCGACGATTGCCCACGCCAAACAGCGTATTCATGGCGGTCGTTATCTTGGTCTGACCGAGCCTGGCATCATCGCCGCCGAAGCGCCGAACCCGATCGTTAACGAACTGGTGATCCTGCCGGACATCGAAAAACGTCTGGAAGCGTTCGTGCGTGTTGGCCACGGCATCATCATCTTCCCGGGCGGCGCTGGTACGGCGGAAGAATTCCTC
The DNA here is from genome assembly GCF_001269815.1 of Pseudomonas sp. P1.31. NCBI lineage: Bacteria > Pseudomonadati > Pseudomonadota > Gammaproteobacteria > Pseudomonadales > Pseudomonadaceae > Pseudomonas > Pseudomonas sp. P1.31. Next base: position 118,484 of record NZ_LHVN01000023.1, read on the forward strand.
TACCTGCTCGGCATCCTGATGCACCCGGACAACCAAGGCCTGCCCTTCCCGGTGATTCTCACCGGGCCGAAACACGCCGCGCCATATCTGGAACAGCTCGACGCCTTCGTTATCGCGACCCTCGGCGAAGCGGCCAAGCAGCACTACGAAATCATCATCGACGACCCGGCCGAAGTCGCGCGGCAGATGACTCAGGGCTTGAAAGCGGTGAAGCAGTTCCGTCGCGAGCGAAACGACGCGTTCCACTTCAACTGGCTGCTGAAGATTGACGAGGGCTTCCAGCGTCCGTTCGATCCGACCCACGAAAACATGGCGAATCTGAAACTGCACCGCGACCAGCCACCGCATGAACTGGCGGCGAACCTGCGTCGGGCGTTCTCGGGGATCGTGGCGGGGAACGTCAAGGACAAGGGCATTCGCTTGATCGAAGAACACGGGCCGTATCAGATCCGTGGTGACGCGGCGATCATGCAACCGCTCGACGCACTGCTCAAAGCCTTCGTCGCCCAGCACCGGATGAAACTGCCGGGCGGCGCGGCGTATGTGCCGTGTTATCGCGTGGTGGCGTAACCCTTTGGGTCTGCGCCTGACACTGTAGGAGTGAGCCTGCTCGCGATAGCGGTCGATCATTCAACAACGGTTTTGAAGCGGACGGCCCCTTCGCGAGCAAGCCCGCTCCCACATTTTGCAATGCATTCCAAGTGTGGGAGTTGGCTTGCTCGCGAAGAGGTCAGCGCAAACACCCTCAACCCAACAGCCGTATCGCCAAAGCCTTCGCCTGCAACGCCACATCCGTCACCGCCGTACTCTCCCACCACATCCCTCGCAGCGGCGGGCCCATCGCAAACAGTCGACTGGCCACTCGCCCTTCCGCATCCATCACCGCGCCATCCACTGCCGCAATCCCCAACGCCAACGGCCCTGGTTGCACCAATCCACGCGTCAGCAATTGTTGTGGCAACGGACGCGCCACGCGCCGCCAGTCGTACTCGATGCCACTGGAGTTGATCAACGCTGCACCGTGAACCACAGAGGTCTCAACCTCGCCACGACGTCGGATGCGAATATTCACGCCACCATCAGTTGTCGGCTCTAGCCCTTTAAACGATGCAGCCTGAATACGCAGCCGCCCTTCACCGTGCAACCGCGCCAGCAATTCAGCACTCAACGGCGGCGAACGATGATGATGGCTTTCCCACCATGGCCGCACATGCCGTACGAATTGTCGCCGCTGCACGTCAGTCGCCTGACTCCACAACCGTCCGATATGTGCCCGAACCGTATCGAGGGGAGCCTGCCAGTCGATGCCTTGCGCGATCGCCTCACGACAATGCCGGCGCAACTCGCGCAGCAACTGCCGTGGTGTTCGAATGCTGTGATCCTCGGCGAGAAAATCCACCCACGCTGGCGGTTGCCGGCGTACGTGCGGCAGCAAGCCATGGCGAGAAAACACTTCGATCGGCCCGCGATGCCCGGCCTGCTCCAGCGAAACCACCGCATCGACCATGGTCAGGCCGGAGCCAATGATCAGCACGGTGGATTGCGGATCGAGCTGGCGCATGGCCGCGACGTCCCACGGATCCAGCGCAGCGGCGTTGAGGCCACTGGATTCGGTCTGCGGCGTGCGTGCCGCGGGAAACATGCCCGTAGCGATGACTGCGAATGAACCTTGCAGGTTCTGTCCATCGCTCAAAGTGATCTGCACGCAATCTTCGCGCACCTGCAGATCAACAGCTTCTGAGCGTACATGCTCGACGACCGAACCATATCGAGCGCCGACCGCCCGGGCTTCGGCCAGACGTTGCTGCACGTAGACGCCGAATAATCCGCGCGGCGGGAACAGCTCGCTGGTTGGCACATTCTGCTCCGCAGACTCAGGCCAACCGCCCGCCGCGATGTGCTCGGTCAGCCATTGTGTGAGGTCGTCAGGGTTGTCTGGATCAACGCTCATTCGTGCAGCGTTGCCGTTGAGCGTATGGCCCAATTCGACCGCGCTGTAGGCCTCACCCCGACCGAGTTCGGCGCGGGGTTCGATGATCAGGATTTTTCGCTGGCCCGGTTGCCGCAGTAGTTGCACCGCCAGCATCGTACCGCTGAGGCCACCGCCGATGATCAGGATGTCTGCGCTGTATTCCATTCAAATCACCACATTGCGCACAAACCGCGCCGGCACATCCCCGTCATTGCGATAGGTATGCGGCTGATTACTCGCAAACATAAAAAACTCCCCTGTACCAATATGCTGCGGCACGTCACCGAGCATCAGCGTCAGGCACCCTTCAAACACATAAATCTGCTCACTCCAGCCCTCGGCATCCGGTTGCGAGGGATACACCTCGCCCGGCGCCAGGCACCATTCCCATTGCTCGACTTCACGGGTGGCGGTGGCTTTGGACAGCAGCACGGCTTTACTGCCCGGCAGCGTTCCGGCCCACGCCAGTTCGTTGATGCGGCTCGGATCGCGAGCATCCGGCGCTTGAATCAGATCGCTGAATGCCACTTCGAGTGCCGCAGCAACGCGGTCGAGCGTGGTCAGGCTGACGTTCTTTTCCCCGGCCTCGATCGCTACCAGCATCCGTCGACTGACTCCGGATTTCTCGGCCAGCGCCGTCTGGCTCATGTCGGCAGCGTGACGCAGACGTCTCACGTTGTGGCTGACGTGTTGAAGGACGGACGTTCTTGGGGCGGAATCTTTGGGCACTATATTGCTCACTCGGTGAGGTTGGGCAGTATACTGCGCAACGTTGGGCGCATTGTGCGTCCTGCCTTTTATAGTGCGCAAGGTCATGACGTCGTTGAACAGCTCCCCCACTTCCCTCCGTTTCTCCAGATTCAGCAAGGCCGAGTGCGTGCTGGTGCTGATTACCATGATCTGGGGCGGCACCTTTTTGCTCGTGCAGCACGCAATGACGGTCAGCGGCCCGATGTTCTTCGTCGGCCTGCGATTTGCCGCGGCAGCGTGCATCGTTGCGTTGTTCTCATGGCGTCATCTGCGCGACTTGACCCTGTTCGAGCTTAAAGCCGGCGCCTTTATTGGCGTGGCGATCATGCTCGGTTACGGATTGCAAACGGTTGGCTTGCAAACGATCCCGAGCAGCCAGTCGGCGTTCATCACCGCGTTGTACGTGCCGTTCGTGCCGCTGCTGCAATGGCTGGTGCTGGGGCGGCGGCCGGGGTTGATGCCGAGCATTGGCATCATGCTGGCGTTCACCGGTTTGATGTTGTTGTCGGGGCCGTCGGGGGCTTCGTTGAATTTCAGTCCGGGTGAAATTGCCACGCTGATCAGCGCCATCGCGATTGCCGCCGAGATTATTTTGATCAGCACTTACGCCGGGCAGGTGGATGTGCGCCGGGTTACGGTTGTGCAGTTGGCGACAACGTCGGTGTTGTCGTTCCTGCTGGTGGTGCCCACGGGCGAATTGATTCCGGATTTTTCCTGGACGTTGCTGGTGACTGCATTGGGCCTGGGCGCGGCGAGTGCGGCAATTCAGGTGGCGATGAACTGGGCACAGAAGAGCGTTTCGCCGACGCGGGCGACCTTGATCTATGCCGGTGAGCCGGTGTGGGCCGGGATTGTCGGGCGGATTGCTGGCGAGCGGTTGCCGGCGATTGCGCTGGTCGGGGCTGGTTTGATTGTCGCGGCGGTGATTGTCAGTGAGTTGAAGAGCAAGGGTAAAGTCGCTGCTGAAGAGGATGATCGCGAATTGGAGCGTGAAAACGGTCTCTGAGAGCAAGGTCAAAAGATCGCAGCCTTCGGCAGCTCCTACATTGGAATGATCCCTCGTAGGAGCTGCCGAAGGCTGCGATCTTTTAACGCCCTTTGATTTACTCGAAACCATGCTAAACCGAAATATTCAGACTACTTTGTAGGATTCTGAGACATCCTGGCGTTTGGTGATCGGGGAGCTGGCACGTATGATGCTTCACAAACTTCCGCAGATTAGAAGCCTATGTCCCTGATAGTTCTACTGCTTCTGCCATTCATTGGCAGCTGTCTGGCAGCGGTGCTGCCACACAACGCGCGTAACACCGAATCCCTGTTGGCAGGTCTGGTCGCTCTGATCGGTACCGTCCAGGTCGCGATGTTGTACCCGCAAATCGCCCACGGCGGCGTCATCCGCGAAGAGTTCATGTGGCTGCCAAGCCTCGGTCTGAACTTCGTTCTGCGCATGGACGGCTTCGCCTGGCTGTTCTCGATGCTGGTGCTCGGCATCGGCACACTTGTTTCTTTATATGCCCGTTATTACATGTCGCCGGATGACCCGGTGCCGCGTTTCTTCGCGTTTTTCCTGGCGTTCATGGGCGCCATGCTCGGCTTGGTGATCTCGGGCAACCTGATCCAGATCGTATTTTTCTGGGAGCTGACCAGCCTCTTCTCGTTCCTGCTGATCGGCTATTGGCACCACCGCGCCGACGCCCGACGTGGTGCCTACATGGCGTTGATGGTCACCGGTGCCGGCGGGTTATGCCTGCTGGCGGGGGTCATGATTCTCGGCCATGTCGTTGGCAGCTATGACCTCGACAAGGTCCTGGCCGCCGGTGATCTGATTCGCGCACATGCCCTCTACCCTATCCTTCTGCCCCTCATACTTATCGGCGCACTCAGCAAAAGTGCGCAGTTCCCGTTCCACTTCTGGCTGCCCCACGCGATGGCGGCGCCGACCCCGGTTTCGGCTTATCTGCACTCGGCGACCATGGTCAAGGCCGGGGTGTTCCTGCTCGCGCGTCTATGGCCGTCGCTGTCCGGCAGCGAAGAATGGTTCTACATCGTCAGCGGCGCCGGTGCCTGTACGCTGCTGCTCGGCGCGTATTGCGCGATGTTCCAGAACGATCTCAAGGGTTTGCTGGCCTACTCGACCATCAGCCACCTCGGCCTGATCACCTTGCTGCTGGGCCTTAACAGTCCGCTGGCCGCCGTCGCGGCGGTGTTCCACATTCTCAACCACGCCACGTTCAAGGCCTCGCTGTTCATGGCCGCGGGCATCATCGACCACGAGAGCGGCACCCGTGACATCCGCAAACTCAGCGGCCTGATCAAACTGATTCCCTACACCGCGACCCTGGCCATGGTTGCCAGCGCTTCGATGGCGGGCGTGCCGTTGCTCAACGGCTTCCTGTCGAAAGAGATGTTCTTCGCCGAAACCGTGTTCATCAACGCCACGGCCTGGGTAGAGATGTCGTTGCCGATTGTCGCGACCATCGCCGGCATGTTCAGCGTCGCTTACTCATTGCGCTTCACCGTTGATGTGTTCTTCGGCCCGCCGGCCACCGACCTGCCGCACACCCCGCACGAACCGCCGCGCTGGATGCGCGCGCCGGTTGAACTGCTGGTGTTCACTTGCTTGCTGGTGGGGATTTTCCCGGCGCAAATCGTCGGCCCGTTGCTTGCCGCTGCGGCTCTGCCCGTGGTCGGCGGCGTGCTGCCTGAATACAGTCTGGCGATCTGGCATGGCCTGAATGCGCCGATGATCATGAGCCTGATCGCCATGTCCGGCGGCATCGTTCTGTACCTGCTGCTGCGCAAGCAGTTCAAACTTGGCCGCTTCAAGTACCCGCCACTGGTGGGACGCTTCAACGGCAAGCGCCTGTTCGAACGCAGTCTGGTGGTGATGATGCGCATGGCCCGTCGCGTCGAGCGGCGTCTGGGCACCAAGCGTCTGCAGATGCAATTGTTCCTGATGGTCTTGGCCGCGGTGCTCGCCGGTCTGATCCCGATGCTGCACAGCACGCTGAGCTGGGGCGACCGGCCGAAGATCCCCGGCTCCATCGTCTTCGTGACCCTGTGGCTGCTGGCGATCGCCTGTGCCCTCGGTGCCGCTTGGCAGGCCAAGTATCACCGTCTCGCCGCCCTGACCATGGTCAGCGTTTGCGGCCTGATGACCTGTGTGACCTTCGTCTGGTTCTCCGCGCCGGATCTGGCGCTGACGCAGCTGGCTGTTGAAGTGGTCACCACGGTGCTGATCCTGCTCGGCCTGCGCTGGCTGCCACGACGGATCGAAGAGGTTTCGCCGTTGCCGAGCACCCTGCGCAAGGCCCGCATTCGTCGTCTGCGCGACTTGCTGTTGTCGATTGCCGTCGGCGGTGGCATGGCGCTGTTGTCCTACGCGATGCTCACGCGGCAGACGCCGAACGACATTTCCTCGTTCTACCTCAGCCGCGCCATGCCCGAGGGCGGTGGCAGCAACGTGGTCAACGTGATGCTGGTGGATTTCCGTGGTTTCGACACCCTCGGTGAAATCACCGTGCTGGTCGCCGTGGCGCTGACCGTGTTCGCCCTGCTGCGCCGTTTCCGCCCACCGAAAGAAAGTATGCAGTTGCCGGCTCAGCAACGCCTGCTGGCACCCGACGTAGTCACCGATCTGGTCAACCCGCGTTCGGCCAGCGACACCGCGCTCGGTTTCATGATGGTGCCGGCGGTGCTGGTACGCCTGCTGCTGCCGATTGCGCTGGTGGTGTCGTTCTACCTGTTCATGCGCGGGCACAATCAGCCAGGCGGCGGTTTTGTTGCCGGTCTGGTGATGTCGGTGGCGTTCATCCTGCAATACATGGTCGCCGGCACGCAGTGGGTCGAGGCGCAAATGAGCCTGCGACCGTTGCGCTGGATGGGCACCGGATTGCTGTTCGCCACCGTCACCGGTTTGGGGGCGATGCTGGTCGGCTATCCGTTCCTCACCACGCACACCTGGCATTTCAGCTTGCCGGTGCTGGGTGACATCCATATCGCCAGCGCGCTGTTCTTCGACGTCGGCGTATACGGCGTAGTAGTGGGTTCAACGCTGTTGATCCTCACCGCCCTCGCCCACCAATCGGTGCGGGGTCACAAGACCGCATCGCTGCCCAAGTCCGTCGCCAGCAAAGGAGCCGTCTGATGGAAGAAGTCATCGCAATCGCCATCGGCGTCCTCGCGGCGTCCGGCGTCTGGTTGATCCTGCGGCCACGGACGTTCCAGGTGGTCATGGGCCTGTGCCTGCTGTCCTACGGCGTCAACCTGTTCATCTTCAGCATGGGCAGCCTGTTTATCGGCAAGGAGCCGGTGATCAAGGACGGCGTGACTCAGGACTTGCTGCACTACACCGACCCGCTGCCACAGGCGCTGGTGCTGACCGCAATCGTTATCAGCTTTGCCATGACCGCGCTGTTCCTCGTCGTTCTGCTCGCTTCGCGCGGTTTGACCGGCACTGACCACGTTGATGGCCGGGAGCCTAAAGAATGATGGCGATGACTCACCTGATCGCCGCACCGATTCTGCTGCCGCTGCTGACAGCCGCCATCATGTTGATGCTCGGCGAACGGCACCGGCCGCTGAAGGCGAAAATCAACCTGTTCTCCAGCCTCGTCGGTTTGTTCATTTCGGTGATGCTGCTGCAATGGACACAAACCACCGGCGTGCCCGGCTCCATCGGTGTGTACTTGCCGGGCAACTGGCAGGCACCGTTCGGCATTGTTCTGGTAGTCGATCGACTCTCGGCGCTGATGCTGGTGCTGACCGGGATTATCGGCGTCAGCGCGCTGCTCTTCGCGATGGCGCGATGGGACGGCGCCGGTTCGAGTTTCCACGCGCTGTTCCAGATTCAGTTGATGGGCCTGTACGGCGCGTTCCTCACGGCGGATCTGTTCAACCTCTTCGTGTTCTTCGAAGTCTTGCTCGCCGCGTCTTATGGCCTCTTGCTGCACGGCTCGGGTCGGGCGCGGGTGTCGTCGGGGCTGCATTACATCTCTATCAACCTGTTGGCCTCGTCGCTGTTCCTGATTGGCGCGGCGCTGATTTACGGCGTCACCGGCACGCTGAACATGGCGGATCTGGCGCTGAAAATTCCGCTGGTGCCGGAAGCCGACCGTGGCTTGCTGCATGCGGGCGCGGGCATTCTCGCTGTCGCGTTTCTGGCCAAGGCCGGCATGTGGCCGCTGAACTTCTGGCTGGTGCCGGCCTATTCCTCGGCCAGTGCGCCGGTGGCGGCGATGTTCGCGATCATGACCAAGGTCGGCGTCTACACCCTGCTGCGTCTGTGGACGCTGCTGTTCTCCGGGCAGGCCGGCGCTTCGGCGTACTTCGGCGGCGAATGGCTGATCTACGGCGGCATGGTGACCATCGCCTGCGCCGCGCTGGCGATTGTCGCGGCGCAACGTCTGGAGCGCATGGCCAGCCTGAGCATTCTGGTGTCGGCAGGGATTCTATTGTCGGCGGTCGGTTTCGCTCAGCCGAACCTGATCGGCGCGGCGCTGTTTTATCTGGTCAGCTCGACGCTGGCCTTGAGCGCACTGTTCATGCTGGCAGAGTTGATCGAACGTTCGCGCTCGGCCAACGAAATCCCGCTGGAAGACGAAAGCGACATGCTGCCGCGCCCGCAAGAATCCTTGCAACCGCCCAAAGGCATCAACCTCGACGACGAGCAAAAAGCCGTGGTCGGCCAGGTCATCCCGTGGACGATGGCGTTTCTCGGTTTGAGCTTCATCGCCTGCGCGCTGCTGATCATCGGCATGCCGCCGCTGTCCGGGTTTATCGGCAAACTCAACCTGATCAGCGCCCTGCTCAATCCGTTGGGACTGGGTGCCGGGGAGCCGATTTCGATGGCCGCATGGGCATTGCTGGCATTGCTGATTCTTTCTGGGCTGGGCTCGTTGATGGCGTTCTCGCGCCTCGGTATTCAGCGTTTCTGGACGCCTGAGGAACGACCTTCGCCGCTGCTGCGCAAACTCGAATGCGCGCCGATTTTCCTGCTGCTGGGTTTGAGCATCGTCCTCACCTTCAAGGCTGAGCCGCTGATGCGTTTCACCCAGGCCACCGCCGATGCGCTGAACAATCCGCAGCAGTACGTGATGGCGGTGCTGGGCACCCGCGCCGTACCAAGTCCGGAAGCCAAAGCGGCGATGCTGGAGGTGCAGCCATGAAGCGTATCTTTCCTGCACCGTTGCTGTCGCTGGCGCTGTGGCTGCTATGGCTGGTGCTGAATCTGTCGGTCAGCCCGGGCAATCTGCTGATAGGTGCGATCCTCGGTTTTTGCGCACCGCTCATGATGCGCAAATTACGCCCGAAGCAGGTGCGCATTCGTCGTCCGCTGACGATCCTGCGCCTGCTATTGGTGGTAGGACGCGACGTGGTGGCTTCCAACCTGATCGTGGCCTGGGGCGTACTCAATGCCGGGCGCCGCCCACCTCGCTCCGGGTTTATCAAAGTGCCGCTGGATCTGCGCGACGCCAACGGTCTGGCTGCGCTCGCGGCAATCTGCACCGTGGTGCCCGGCACGGTGTGGTCGGAACTGGCGCTGGATCGCAGCATTCTGTTGCTGCACGTTTGGGATCTGGACGATGAGGCGCATTTCATCGAGCACTTCAAAACCACGTACGAGCGGCCGTTGATGGAGATCTTCGAATGAGCCCATTACTGTCGAACGCGATTTTGCTGACGCTGTTCCTGTTTTCGCTGGCCATGGTGCTGACGCTGATTCGCCTGTTCAAGGGCCCCTCGGCGCAGGATCGGGTACTGGCGCTGGATTACCTGTACATCGTCGCGATGCTGATGATGCTGACGTTGGGCATTCGCTATTCCAGTGACACGTATTTCGAAGCGGCGCTGCTGATCGCGCTGTTCGGCTTCGTCGGCTCTTTTGCCCTGGCGAAATTCCTGCTGCGTGGCGAGGTGATCGAATGAATGCTGAATTGTCTCTATGGGTCGAGATTCCGGTGGCGATCCTGTTGGTGCTCAGCGGCGTGTTTGCGCTAATTGGTGCGACCGGGTTGCTGCGGATGAAGGATTATTTTCAGCGCATGCACCCGCCGGCACTGGCTTCGACGTTGGGTGCCTGGTGTGTGGCGCTGGCGTCGATCATTTGTTTTTCTGCGCTTAAGTCGGGGCCGGTGCTGCATGCATGGTTGATTCCGATTTTGCTGGCGATCACGGTGCCGGTGACCACGTTGCTGCTGGCGCGGGCGGCGTTGTTTCGCAAGCGTATGGCGGGGGATGATGTGCCGGCCGAGGTGAGTAGTCGGCGGACTGAGGGCGGTAGCTGATTCAGGATTTTGGTTGTCTGGACTGGCGCCTTCACGAGCAAGCTTTGCTCCTACAGGGGCATGCATTCCGATGTAGGAGCAAAGCTTGCTCGCGAAGGCGTCGGGACATCCAACACAAATCTCAGAGCCCCGACTTCAACCGGCTAAACGCCCGAATCAACGCCCGGTTGAACGCCTTGCCATTGTCATTCTTGCTATACAACGTAGTCCGCACTTCAGCCGAGGGATACGTCCCCGGATCATTGCGAATCGATGCATCCACCAAACCATCCGCCGCCGTGATCGCATTGGCGTAATGGATGGTGTCGGTAATCGGCGCCATCACCTCAGGCGTCATCAGATAATCCATCAACGCCAGCCCGGCTTCGGGATGCGGTGCATCCTTGGGGATCACCATCGCGTCAAACCAGATCAACGTACCCTCTTTCGGAATCCGGTAATTGAGCTTGAACGGCTTGTTCGCCGCCTCCGCTTGCCCAGCGGCAATCGCCACGTTGCCGTTCCACGACATCGCCACGCAAGTGTTGCCGTTGGCCAGATCGCTGATGTTCAGGTCATTGTCGAAGTAGCGAATATACGGACGAATCTTCGCCAGTTGCTGCTCGGCGAGTTTCAGGTCATCTAGGTTCTGCCGGTTGATGTCCAGGCCCATGTATTTCATGACCGCAGCAAACACTTCATTCGGATCATTGAGCAGGCTCACTCCGCAGTCGGCGAATTTCGACACCACCGCCGGATCGAACAGCATCGCCCAGCTGTCTTCTGGCGCATCGGGCAAACGCTTTTTGACCGCCTCCTCCTGATAGCCCACGCCCGTGGTGCCCCACGCGTAGATCCCCGCGTAACGATTGCCCGGATCGAACACCGCCATGTGCTGACGGAACTCTTCCCCGACGCCGGCAAAGTGCGGCACCCGCGCCTTGTCCAGCGGCTGGATCGCACCGCTTTCGATGGCTCGCGACAGATGCTGCCCAGCGGTGAGCACCAAGTCGTAGCCACTGCGCCCGGTGAGCAGTTTGGTTTCGACGGTTTCCAGCGAATCGAAATGATCGGCAACCACATGAATGCCGGTTTTTGCCTCGAAATTCTTCAAGGTGTCCGGGGCCAGATACTCGCCCCAGATGTACAGATTAACCACCGGTTTGGCGGTGTCGGCGGCCTGCACACACAAGGGTGCAAGCACCAGCAATAACGCTTGAGTCAGTTTGTGCAGGCGCATGGTCACGCTCCCTTCTTATGGTCGAGGGTGCCGGCGTATTGCGGCATGGTGATGCACGCCACGTTACCGCCGCCAAGGAGAATTTCCCGGGAGTTTTCAATGCCGACGATCTTGTGCTGCGGGAACAGTTCGGCCAGCGTCGCCATCGCGACTTTGTCCTGACGATCACCAAACAGCGGCACCACGATCGAGCTGTTGCCGGCGTAATAGTTGATGTACGACGCGCAGATTTTCGTGCCGGCCTGACGGGTGTGGGTGCTGTCCTGCTGATCCAGGCCTTCGGCTTCTTCGGCCGTCCATTCGAGCACGTCCGGTTGCGGCAGTTTGTGCACGATCAGTTCACGGCCACGGCTGTCGCGGGTGCTGCGCAGAATGTCGTAGGCCTCTTGATAGATTTCCCATTGCGGATCGTCGCGATTGTCGGTCCATTGCAGCACCACTTCACCGGGGCGGACGAAGCAGGCGAGATCGTCGACGTGGCCATCGGTTTCGTCGAACTTGCAGCCGCGTGGCAGCCAGATCACTTGTTCGGCGCCGAGGTAGTCGGTGAGTCGGCGGGTGACTTCGTCTTTGCCCAGATGCTGATTGCGATTGCGGTTGAGCAGGCACTGTTCGGTGGTGAGGATGCTGCCCTGACCGTCGCTCTGGATGCCGCCGAGTTCGGCAATCAGTGGCGCGCGATAGCGGTCGAAGCGCTCGATTTCGAGGATTTTGCTGGCGATCTGATCGTCTTTGTCCCACGGGTAGTAGAGGCCGCCGTCGAGGCCGCCGTAAGCATTGAATTCGAAATCAACGCCGCGCACTTCGCCACTCTGATCATTGACCACAAAGCACGGGCCGCTGTCGCGGAACCAGGTGTCGTTGCAGGTCATCTCGACCACGCGCACTTGCGGCGGCAACTGGCGACGGGCCGTGGCGAATTGTGCAGCGGAGGCGCAAACGGTGACCGGTTCGCTGTGGGAGATGGCGGTAACGATCTGCACCCAGACTTTCTGCGCAGGCTTGGCGCCGTTGCGCCAGACGTCGGTACGCTCCGGCCAGCCGAGCCAGCAGCCGGACTTGCTTTCGAATTCGCCGGGCAGACGGAAGCCGTCGTGTTTAGGGGTGGAGTCGAGCAAACGTGCCATGGTCAAACCTCGTCTTCGCGATGGGAAGACCACACGGTACGGGCGTTGGCGGAGGGCCCGCCAACGATGAATATTGCGGAACAGTTGAATTCAACTCATCAATCAGCCAACTGATCGTTGAACCATTCAAGCATCTGCGCCACCGCCGGACGCTCCATGCGCACCCGTTCGCAGACCAGCGCGTATTGGCCGAGCGCAGTCATGCTGGAGGTAAATGGCCGCACCAGCCGCCCGCTCTGCAAATCTTCCTGCGCGGTGAGGTTGTCGCCCATCGCCACGCCCTGCCCTTGCGCCGCGGCTTCCAGCGCCAAACCCGCGTGAGCGAAATACAACTGACGCTGCGGACGCTGATCGCCGGCATGGCTGGTCAGCCACGCGGTTCAGGTCTTACCGTCCTGATCATCGTGCAGCAAACAGTGGCGGGCCAGATCCTTGGGCGTCTTCAGCGTGCCTTGGTTGAACAGGCCGGGGCTGCACACCGGGAAGAACTGCAGCGCGGGCAACGGTCGAACGAAGTAAGCGCTGCTGTCGACCGGGCCGGTGCCGTAGGTGATCGCCAGGTCGATGTCTTCGCCGGGGCCGCTGGCGTCGATTGGTTGTTCGTAGAGGTGCAACGTGATGTGTGGATAGCGCGCGTAGAAATCGGTGAGGCGGCTCATCAGCCACTTTTGCGCAAGTTCGGCGGTCACGGCCAGGCGCAGCACGGCCAGCGAGGATGGATCGCGCAACTCATCGCAGGCGTCGCCGATCAATTCGAAGGCTTGCTGCAGGCTTTGCATCAAGCGGCCAGCGGCGATGGTCGGGCGGATTTGCCGGCCTTCGCGGATGAACAGAGAGACGCCGAGTTGTTCTTCGAGCTGGCGGATCTGGTGGCTGACGGCGCTGTCGGTGACGCACAGTTCGGCGGCGGCGCGACCGAAATGCGCGTGACGAGCGGCGCATTCGAAGGTTCGCAGGGCGGCCAGTGAGGGGAGTCGTCGCATGGGTTGTTGATCCCTGTTTTTAGGCGGACATGCTGACCGGCCGGACTACGCCAGTCCAGTAGGAGCTGCCGCAGGCTGCGATCTTTTGATGTTGTTTGACTAACCAGAGTCAAAAGATCGCAGCCTGCGGCAGCTCCTACAGGGGCATGCATTTCAAATTGTGGGAGCGGGCTTGCTCGCGAAGGCGGCGGCACATTCACCACAACTCTTCTAGGCTAACCCGAACCATCCCAGCCAACCGGAGGCCCCCATCATGCACCTCGAAGGCTCCTGCCACTGCGGCGCGGTCACGTTCAGCCTGACCAGCGCCCACCCCTACCCCTACCAACGCTGCTACTGCTCGATCTGCCGCAAAACCCAGGGCGGTGGCGGTTACGCGATCAACCTCGGCGGCGACGCGACCACGCTCAAGGTGCAGGGTCGCAAGAACATCACGATTTACCACGCAAAGATGAAAGACCCAGGCGAAAAACGCGCCCACCGCAGCAGCGCCGAACGGCATTTCTGCGCAGTGTGCGGCAGCGGTTTGTGGCTGTTCAGCCCTGAGTGGCCGGAGCTGATCCACCCGTTCGCCTCGGCCATCGACACCGCGTTGCCGGTACCGCCGGAACACACGCACTTGATGCTCGGCTCGAAGGCATCGTGGGTCGAAGTCGACGCCAAAGCCAAGGACAAGCAGTTCGACGTCTACCCCGAAGAATCCATTGCGCAGTGGCATGAACGCCTCAACCTGACCTGCTGAAACCACCGATCCCTGATCCATCCACATCTTCCTGTGGTGAGGGGATTTATCCCCGACCGGCTGCGCAGCAGTCGTAAAACCTGAGTACACGGTTCTTCAGAAGTACCGAGGGCGCAGGTTTTGGTGGTGCTGTGCACCACATCGAGGATAAATCCCCTCGCCACAGGGAACGCACTGCCCATAAGTTTTTTGGTGTGCGCAGTTCCCCTTTGCCGTTCTCGTTCGGTTAACCCCTCAGAAGCACTTCAACTACCGATCGATTCGATGCAAAGGGATCTCCATGTCGCACGTCCGTTTTCGTTTTGCCTTGTGCCCGTTGGCGCTGGCCCTGCTGAGCCTTCACGCGCACGCCGCTGAAACCGTCGCTAAAACCGATGAAGCCCTGCAACTGGGCGCCACCAATATTTCCGCGCAAGGCCTCGGTGCGGTCACCGAAGACACCCATTCCTACACCACCGGCGCGACGTCGTCGGCCACCGGCTTGCCGCTGTCGATTCGCGAAACACCGCAATCGGTCACGGTCATCACCCGCCAGCAAATGGACGATCGCGGCGTGCAAAGCGTCGGCGACGCACTGCGCAACACCCCCGGCATTTCCACGCAAAAGTACGACAGCGACCGCACTGAGTTTTCCGCGCGCGGCTTCGCTATCACTAACTTCCAGTACGACGGCGTGAACATTCCGTACGACGGCGTGTACGGCGAAAATCCGAACAACGGTGACGACGCCGCGAGCATTGATCGCGTCGAAGTGATCAAAGGCGCGACCGGCCTGATGACCGGTAACGGCGATCCATCGGCCACCGTCAATCTGATCCGCAAGAAGCCGACCAAGGAATTCAAAGCGTCAATTAGCGGCACCGTCGGTTCGTGGGATGCCTATCGCACCGTCGGCGATATCTCCGGGTCACTGACCGATTCGGGCAATGTGCGCGGGCGTTTTGTCGGTGCCTATTCGGACAAGAATTCCTACCTCGATCACTACAGCCAGAAGAAAGACCTGTTCTACGGCATCCTCGAAGCCGACCTGACCGACGACACCCTGCTGACCTTCGGCATCGACAAATCCAGCACCACGCCGCGCGGCAGTTCCTGGACTGGCAACCCGGTGTACTTCAGCGATGGCGGCCGCACCGAATTCCCGCGTCATTTCAACTCCGGTGCTGACTGGAGCCGCCGCGATTTCGACAACATCACCTACTTCGCCTCGCTGGAGCAGGCGCTGGCTAATGACTGGAAATTCAAGGTCAGCCTCGACCAGAAAACTACCGATCACGATACGCAACTCGCCTCGGCCAGCGGCGGCAATCCTGATCGCGCCACCGGCGAGGGCATGTTCTTGTATTGGGGCCGCTGGGAAGGCCATCGCGTGCAGAACACCGCCGACGTCAACGTCTCCGGCCCGTTCACCTTGGGCGGGCGCGAGCATGAGCTGATTGCCGGCGTGATGACCGCGCACTCGCGCCAGACCGGTTCGACCTACGACACCAGCGCCTTCTCGCAAGTACCGGGGAGCATTTACGACTGGAACGGTGAACTGCCGAAACAGCAATTCCCGAAGAACGGTAAATACGAGCGCACCCAAAGCCAGAACGGTGTGTACCTGGCCACGCGCCTGCATCCGACCGACGATCTGTCGGTGATCCTCGGCAGCCGCTTGAGCACCTTCAAATACAACGAAGATTACGGCTACCTCCCCGGTGCCGGACTGGACGATACCCACGCCAGCTACAAGGAACACGGCGTGGTCACGCCTTACGCCGGGCTGGTCTACGACCTCAACGACACCTACTCGCTGTACGCCAGTTACACCAGCATCTACCAGCCGCAGACCTACAAGGACATCAACGGTTCGACCCTTGCCCCGGTCGAAGGCGACAGCTATGAGGCAGGCTTGAAAGCGGCGTATTTCGACGGTCGATTGAATGCTGCGCTGGCGTTCTTCCGCATCGAACAGGACGGCGTCGCCGAATCGATCGGCACCAACCCGGAGACCAACGAAGGCATCTACAAATCCATCGACGGCGCGACCACCCAAGGCGTGGAACTGGAACTGGCCGGCGAACTGGCCGAGGGCTGGAACGTCTCCGCCGGCTATACCTACGCGCGCACGCGAGACGCCGATGAGCAGCGCATTTACGGGTACCCACTGTCGACCACCAAACCTGAACATGTGGTGCGCACCTTCACCACCTATCGACTGCCCGGCGTGCTGGACAAGGTCACCGTCGGTGGCGGCGTGAGCTGGCAGAGCGCGTTCTACGGCAACATCTACAGCGCCCCGGCCGGCGATTACACGCGGATCAAACAAGGTGGCTACACCCTCGTCGACCTGATGACGCGCTATCAGTACAACGAAAACCTGAGCTTCACCGTGAATGCCAACAACGTGTTCGACAAACAGTACCTGACGGGGCTGGGCAACTTCGACACCACGTTCTACGGCGAGCCACGGAATGTGATGCTGACGACGAAGTGGGATTTTTGATCCAGGGCTGAATTGGTTTTTTCAGGGCTGGCCTCATCGCGAGCAGGCTCACTCCTACAAGGTTTGGTGGTGCCTACAATATTTGGACACGACAGATAACCCATGTAGGAGTGAGCCTGCTCGCGATAGCGGTGGGTCAGTCACAGTTGTTTTGACTGGGCTGGCCCCTTCGCGAGCAAGCTCGGCTCCTACAAGTTTTGTGAGCGCCACAGATCGGTGTAGGAGCAGAGCTTGCTCGCGAATAGGCCCTGACCACCACCGCGAATCAATCCAGATGCGCCCACGTCATCCGAAACGACGCCCCACCCCAAACCGATTCCCCCACTTCAACCTGCCCGCCATGGGACTGCGACACGCGCCGCACCAGCGCCAGGCCCAAACCAAATCCACCCGTGCGCCGATCCCGACTGGCATCCAGCCGCGAGAACGGTTCGAAAATCTTCTCCCGCCCCTCCAGCGGCACGCCCGGCCCATCGTCGTTGACCCGCACCTCGTAATAATCCCCGGTGCGCACCAGTGTCACTTCGACTTTTTGCTCGGCATAACGAATCGCGTTGCGCAGCAGGTTGATCACCGCCCGCGCCATAAACCGTGGTTCGATGCGCACCGTGTCGAGCCGGCATTCGCCAATCAGCAACTGCACGCCCGCCGCTTCCGCCTCCAGCGCGACGCTGCCGACCACGCTGTCGAGCCAATTGGTCGCCTGAATATTTTCGCGTTTGATCACCGTCGCACCGCGTTCAAGGCTGGCATAGGTCAGCAGCTCCGAGACCATTTCCTCCAGCTCGCCAAGGTCGGCGTACATGTCGGCAATCAGCTCACGGCTCTGGCTGGCGTCCGGCTGCTGCTTCAGTTGATCAAGCTCAAACGACAACCGCGCAATCGGCGTGCGCAGTTCGTGAGACACCGCGTTGGTCAGCTCGCGTTGATTGGCGATCAGGCCTTCGATGCGCGCGGCCATCAAGTTGAAGTGTTCCGCCAGATCACGAATGTTCGAGCGCTTCGACAATTGGATACGCACCGACAAATCGTTATCGCCAAAGTGCTCGGCGGCCAGCCGCAGCTTCTCCAGATCGCGCCAGTGCGGGCGCACCCAGAAGAACAACACGATGCCGATCAGAACCGCCAGCATCATGTACGCCGCCGTGATGTAGAACGGCATCAGGCTCGGCTCGGGCGGCAGCTTGATGCTGAGCAACTGCGAGCCACCGTCAATGTTGCTAATGAACTGCGTGTAGTTGTCGCGGATCACCAACAGATTCTGCGCGAGCTCTGATTTTTCTTCGTCGGTCAGTTTCAGTTGATCGGTTTCGACCAGCCCCAACGACAGGCCATAGTGCGGACGCAACGCCTCAAGCTGCTGCTCGCGTGCTTCGCCTTGCTGATCGCGCATGTGCTCGACCAGCGACCACGCCTGCCCGCGCACCGCCTCGCGGTTGTAGGCCTGCATCTGATTGTCGAGCAAGGCGTTAAAGGTGTGCTCGACCGTTTGCAAGGCCAGCACCAGCCCCACCGTCATCACCAGAAACAGCCCGAGAAATAAGCGCAGCATCTACAGCTCCCAGGCAAACGGATTGAACAGATAACCCTTGCCCCACACGGTCTTGATGCACACCGGCTCACGCGGATTGTCTTTGAGTTTGTTGCGCAGTTTGCTGATGTACACATCGACGCTGCGGTTGAGCCCGTCGAAGGCAATCCCGCGCATGCGGTTGAGGATGTCGTCACGGGAAAGAATCTTGCCGGCAGCGCTGGCGAGCAACCACAGCAGTTCGAATTCCATGGTGGTCATTTCGATGATCTCACCGGCCAGACGCACCTCGCGGCAACTGCGGTCGATGCTCAACTGACCAAACTCCAGCGAACTGACCACGCTGCTGTCCGGCACCTGACGGCGTTGCAACGCGCGCAAACGGGCGAGCAACACCGGCGGTTTGATCGGTTTAATTACGTAGTCGTCGGCACCGGATTCCAGACCGAGAATGTGGTCGAGGTCGTCTTCCTTGGCGGTCAAAATGACGATCGGCGTGTCCGACACGCTGCGAATTTCGCGACACACGTGCAGACCGCTCTGCCCCGGCAGCATCAGGTCGAGCACCACCACTTTCGGTTTGAATTCGAGAAAAGCGGCCACGGCCAGATCGCCACGGTGCACCGTGCGCACCTCGTAGCCGTGTTGTTCGAGGAAGTGGGCGATCAGCGCCGCGAGACGCTCGTCGTCTTCCACCAGAAGGACTTTGCCGAAACCCAGGTTATCCATAACGACCGTCTGCCAACCCATGTGTGAAGTGGTCGACATTATGGCGGCATTCGCGGGCGGAAGCCGGTTATCGGTGATGTTTCATACTCTTAAGAGTTTTTAACAGATTGTGTAGGAGCATGGCTTGCCAGCGAATGCGTCCTTGAGATCGCTATCGCAGGCAAGCCGTGCTCCTACAGGGTTATGCCGCGACAGGCACACCACTGTGAAAGCGGAATTCTTCATCCGGCGATTCAATCAGCTCTTGCTCGGCAGCACGAACCCGCACGATCACCTGCTCAACATCCTTGGCATCACCGTACTGATAAGCCAGCTTCAGATACCCCTGAAAATGCCGCGCCTCGCTTTTCAGCAAACCGAAATAGAACTTGCCGAGTTCCTCATCAAGATGCGGCACTAGCGCTTCAAAACGCTCACAACTGCGCGCCTCAATAAACGCGCCCACCACCAGCGTGTCCACCAGTTTCACCGGTTCATGACTGCGCACCACTTTGCGCAGGCTCGACGCGTATCGGCCGGCGTGCAACTGGCGCAGTTCGATCTTGCGACGCTTCATCAGGCGCATGACTTGTTCGTGATGCACCAGTTCTTCCCGGGCCAGACGCGACATCATGTTGATCAGGTCGACGTGGGAATGGTACTTGGCTATCAGGCTCAGCGCGGTGCTGGCGGCCTTGAACTCGCAGTTCTTGTGGTCGATCAGCAGGGTTTCCTGATCGGCCAGTGCGGCCTGAACCCAGGCGTCGGGGGTGCGGCAGCCAAGGAATTCGTGGATTTCGGGAAGGATCATGGGGCTCACGGTAAAGGTGTTCGAGCGAAGGGCGCCGATTATACCGGCCTGTCCGCAGACCACCAGCGGCTGGCGTTGATATGCATCAAGTCGCGCACGTTCTGGCAGCAACTATAGTTGTGCAACGCCGTGCCTTTTCTTTGCTGGAGACTCCGCTCATGCAAGCCATTCGCAGCATTCTGGTGGTCATCGAACCCGAACATTCGGAAAGCCTGGCGCTCAAGCGCGCCAAGTTGATCGCGGGCGTGACCCAGGCCCATCTGCACCTGCTGGTCTGCGACAAGAAGCACGACCACGCCGGCATGCTCGGCGTGCTCAAAGCCGCGCTGCTGGCGGACGGTTACAGCGCCACCACCGAACAGGCGTGGAACGAGAGCCTGCACGAAACCATCATCGATGTGCAGCAGGCCGAGGGCTGCGGACTGGTGATCAAGCAGCATTTCCCGGACAGCTCACTGAAAAAAGCCCTGCTGACTCCGGCTGACTGGAAACTGCTGCGCCACTGCCCTACCCCGGTGCTGCTGGTGAAAACGTCGACCTCGTGGAAAGACCGAGTGATTCTGGCGGCGGTCGATGTCGGCAATGCCGATGGCGAGCACCGGCATCTGCACAATACGATCATTGATCACGGCTACGACATCGCGGCACTGGCCAAGGCGCATCTGCATGTGATCGCGGCGCATCCCTCGCCGATGCTGTCGGCGGCGGATCCGACGTTCCAGCTCAGCGAAACCATCGAAGCGCGTTATCGCGAGCAATGCCGGGCGTTTCAGGCGGAATTTGATATCGATGACGAGCATCTGCACATCGAAGAAGGCCCGGCGGATGTGTTGATTCCGTTTATGGCGCACAAGCTGCAGGCAGCGGTGACTGTGATTGGCACGGTGGCGCGCACCGGGTTGTCGGGGGCGCTGATCGGCAATACGGCGGAAGTGGTGCTGGATGAGCTGGAGAGTGATGTGCTGGTGCTCAAACCGCAGGAGGTTGAGGATCATTTGGTGGAGTTGGCGGTGAAGCATTAAGTGCAAAAGATCGCAGCCTTCGGCAGCTCCTACAGGTAGGACGCATTCCCATGTAGGAGCTGCGGCACGCTGCGATCTTTTGATCTTCAGGCGCCAAAGGCGTCCTTGAGGAATCCGGGGGCGATGTAGCGCTGATAATGCGCTTCCGATAGCAGGAAAAATTCCCGATCAATGGCATCGCGCAATTCCGGCAGGTTCCAATCGCGAAACTCCGGCAGCAGCACCATCCCGTACGCGTCGAGATTAATGATCACCCGCGCCCCCCGGGCAATCAGCTGATACGCCCAGCAATATTCCGATTGATGCGGCACGAAGCGGATCTTGCGCTGTTCGAGCTGCTCGCGCAGACGCGCCGAATCGAAAATCTCGACCTTGCCCGCCATCACTTGTGACAGCAATTGCTCCAGTCGCAACCACACCGCACGTTTTTCCTCCTCGTTGTACCCATTCCAATGGATCACTTCGTGGTGGAAACGCTTGCAGCCACGGCACACCAGATCACCGTAAACAGTGGAGCAGAGGCCGACGCAGGGGGTCTTGATGGTCTGATTGGGCATAAAGTAGGCAAAGGCACTGAAACGCGGAACAGGTCGGCATGTTAGCCCTTTGTCTAACATTCATCACCCCTCAAAGTTCAGGGGTGAACTTACCTTTAAATTTTTTTTGCCGTAGAATCAGCCAGCCTTTTAAGGCGCCAATGTCCGTTAGAAGCTGTTTTCAAAGCGTCACGAGCACAGTCGTTCCTTCAGAGCGGTGTTGGCGAAGGGTTTTTCCAGCGGGGAAAAGCCCAACGCCAACCCTCATCAGCTCCCCGTTCTGCAGGCGTAAAACTTTGAAAGCAGCTTCTGTAAGGAATGGTCGGTAATTCTGGCTAAGTGGCCCACAACGCCACGCAGCGCATGAGTACGGCCATTTCGGGATGAGCGTCCCGGACACCCATTTGGGACCACTGATGAGGGTAATAACTGTGCTTGAAGCCTACCGCAAACATATCGAAGAGCGTGCAGCCCTGGGTATCGTTCCCCAGCCGCTTAACGCCGAACAAACAGCAGGCCTGGTCGAGCTGCTGAAAAACCCTCCGGCTGGCGAAGAAGAATTCCTCGTTGACCTGATCACCAATCGCATTCCGCCAGGCGTGGACGAAGCAGCCTATGTAAAAGCCGGCTTCCTGTCTGCACTGGCCAAGGGCGAAGTTTCCTCCCCTC
Source organism: Pseudomonas sp. P1.31 (assembly GCF_001269815.1). Lineage (NCBI taxonomy): Bacteria > Pseudomonadati > Pseudomonadota > Gammaproteobacteria > Pseudomonadales > Pseudomonadaceae > Pseudomonas > Pseudomonas sp. P1.31. The sequence goes on from NZ_LHVN01000023.1 coordinate 140,328, forward strand.
TGCTAGACAAAAAACGCGCTGTAGAACTGCTCGGCACCATGCAGGGCGGCTACAACATCGTGACCCTGGTTGAGCTGCTGGACGACGCCGAACTGGCGCCTGTCGCTGCTGCGCAACTCAAGCACACCCTGCTGATGTTCGATGCGTTCCACGACGTCGCGGAAAAAGCCAAGAACGGTAACGTTCACGCTAAAGCCGTGCTGCAATCCTGGGCTGACGGCGAGTGGTTCAAAAACCGCCCGACTCTGGCCGACAAGATCAGTCTGCGCGTGTTCAAGGTTACCGGCGAAACCAACACCGACGACCTCTCCCCTGCTCCAGATGCCTGGTCGCGTCCAGACATCCCGCTGCACGCCCTGGCCATGCTGAAAATGGCCCGCGACGGCATCGTTCCTGATCAGCAGGGCGCCATCGGCCCGATGAAGCAGATCGAAGAAATGCGCGGTCAAGGCTTCCCGATCGCCTACGTCGGTGACGTGGTCGGTACTGGTTCTTCGCGTAAATCCGCTACCAACTCGGTACTGTGGTTCTTCGGCGACGACGTTCCTTACGTGCCGAACAAGCGCGCTGGCGGTTTCTGCTTTGGCAGCAAAATCGCTCCGATCTTCTACAACACCATGGAAGATGCCGGCGCACTGCCAATCGAGTTCGACGTTTCCAACATGAACATGGGCGACGTGATCGACCTGTACCCGCATGCTGGCAAAGTCTGCAAACACGGCACCGACGAAGTCATCACCACCTTCGAAATGAAGACCCCGGTACTGTTGGACGAAGTCCGTGCTGGCGGCCGTATCCCGCTGATCATCGGCCGTGGCCTGACCGAGAAGGCTCGCGCCGAACTGGGTCTGCCTGCGTTCGACCTGTTCAAGAAGCCTGACGCACCGATCGAAAGCACCAAGGGTTATACCCTGGCGCAGAAAATGGTCGGCAAGGCGTGCGGTCTGGCAGAAGGCAAAGGCATCCGTCCTGGCACCTACTGCGAACCGAAAATGACCACCGTGGGTTCTCAGGACACCACCGGTCCAATGACCCGTGACGAACTGAAAGACCTGGCGTGCCTGGGCTTCTCGGCTGACCTGGTGATGCAGTCCTTCTGCCACACCGCGGCGTATCCAAAGCCGATCGACGTGACCACCCACCACACCCTGCCTGACTTCATCATGACCCGCGGCGGCGTTTCCCTGCGTCCGGGCGACGGCATCATCCACTCGTGGCTGAACCGCATGCTGCTGCCGGACACCGTCGGTACCGGTGGTGACTCGCACACCCGTTTCCCGATGGGCATTTCGTTCCCGGCCGGTTCCGGTCTGGTTGCGTTTGCTGCGGCCACCGGCGTTATGCCGCTGGACATGCCGGAATCGATCCTGGTGCGCTTCAAAGGCAAAATGAAACCTGGCATCACCCTGCGTGACCTGGTTCATGCGATTCCTTACTTCGCTATCCAGAACGGTCTGCTGACCGTCGAGAAGAAAGGCAAGAAAAACGCCTTCTCCGGCCGCATCCTGGAAATCGAAGGTCTGGAAGGTCTGACCCTCGAGCAGGCGTTCGAACTGTCCGACGCCTCGGCCGAACGTTCGGCTGCCGGTTGCACCATCAAGCTGTCGAAAGAGTCGATCACCGAGTACCTGAACTCCAACATCACCCTGCTGCGCTGGATGATCGGCGAAGGTTACGGCGATGCACGTACTCTGGAACGTCGCGCTCAAGCAATGGAAGCCTGGGTTGCCAATCCGGAACTGATGGAAGCCGATGCTGACGCCGAATACGCCGAAATCATCGAAATCGATCTGGCCGACATCAGCGAGCCTGTACTGTGCGCGCCGAACGATCCGGACGACGCCCGTCTGCTGTCCAGCGTTGCTGGCGAGAAGATCGACGAAGTGTTCATCGGTTCGTGCATGACCAACATCGGTCACTTCCGCGCTGCCGGTAAGTTGCTGGATCAGGTCAAGGGTCAGCTGCCAACCCGTCTGTGGCTGTCGCCGCCGACCAAGATGGACGCTCACCAACTGACCGAAGAAGGCTACTACGGCATCTACGGCAAGGCTGGCGCACGCATGGAAATGCCAGGCTGCTCGCTGTGCATGGGTAACCAGGCACGTGTAGAGCCGAACGCTACCGTGGTGTCCACTTCCACTCGTAACTTCCCGAACCGTCTGGGCGACGGCGCGAACGTCTACCTGGCTTCGGCCGAGCTGGCGTCCGTGGCTTCGATCCTGGGTCGCCTGCCGACCGTCGAGGAGTACATGGAATACGCTGGCAAGATCGACAGCATGGCGGCCGATATCTACCGCTACCTGTCTTTCGACCAGATCGCCGAGTTCCGTGAAGCTGCTGCGAACGCCAACATCCCGGTCGTTCAAGCCTAACGTTACAACGCAATAAAAAACGCCGCCCATCGTGAGATGAGCGGCGTTTTTTTATGCCCGCCACCACAACCCATCCCTGTGGGAGCTGAGCTTGCTCGCGAAAGCGGTTGGTCACTCAACAACGGTGTTGGCTGATACACCGCCTTCGCGAGCAAGCTCGGCTCCTACAGAAACCGGTGGCAAGCGAGGCACTGGCGAAAAAAAACCGCTGTGCCTGGGCAGGCACAGCGGTTTTATTGATGGAGCCCGGGTTACATCGTCAGCTTGTAAACCAATGCCGAAATCGCCACCAGACCGACCGCCGTGACAAACACGTTCGACGCCTGACCACGATAGCGCGCCATCGCCGGTACTTTGCGAATCGCGTACATCGGCATCAGGAACAGAATCGCCGCAATCACCGGCCCGCCGACGGTTTCGATCATGCCGAGAATGCTCGGGTTCAGCGTTGCGATGATCCAGCAGATCACCAGCATGAACGCCGCCACGATGCGATCCAGTGCCTTCGCGCCCGGACGCTTGCCGCTCTTCACGATCAGGCCTTTCAGGCCTTCGCTGGCACCGATGTAGTGACCTAGGAACGACTTGGAGATCGCCACAAACGCAATCAGCGGCGCCGCGAACTCAATGGTCGGATTGTTGAAGTGGTTGGCCAGGTACGACAGGATCGACAGGTTCTGTTCCTTGGCCTCCGCCAATTGCTCCGGCGACAGCGTCAGCACGCAACTGAAGACGAAGAACAGCACCATCAGCACCATCAACGCATGGGCGCGGAACAGGATCTGCGAGCTGCGCTCATCGGCATGCACGCCATACTGACGCTTCTGATCCACCGCAAACGCCGAAATGATCGGCGAGTGGTTGAACGAGAACACCATCACCGGAATCGCCAGCCACAGCGTGTGCAGCAGCGCCGACGCTGGCGGCACCTGCGAAACGGTGGTGAGGATGCCGCCGTTCCAGTGCGGAATCAGGTAAACCCCCAGAAACAGCAGCGCGACGATAAACGGATAGACCATCAGGCTCATCGCCTTGACGATGGCGTCCTGGCCGCAACGCACCACGGCGAGCAAACCGAGGATCAGCACGAACGACAGCAGCGCACGCGGTGGCGGCGTAACGTGCAGTTGGTGTTCAAGGAAACTGGCGACCGTATTGGTCAGGCCCACGCTGTAGATCAGCAGAATCGGGAAGATCGCGAAGAAGTACAGCAGCGTGATCAGCGCACCAGCCTTGATGCCGAAATGCTGCTCGACCACTTCAGTGATGTCAGCGCCTTCGCGACCAGACAGCACAAATCGGGTCAGACCACGGTGTGCGTAGAACGTCATCGGGAACGCCAACAGCGCAAGCACCACCAGCGGCCAGAAGCCACCCAAGCCTGCGTTGATCGGCAAATACAGGGTACCGGCGCCAATGGCCGTCCCAAACAACCCCAACATCCAGGTAGTGTCCTGGCGATTCCAGCTCGAAAGTTCAGCGGGTGCTGCTGCATCAAAGCGCTCTTCGACGCTATTGGCCTGATCATTCATCCGGTCGGATCTCCGCATTCCGGTCACTTGCCACTCGGTCAGGACGCGTCGGAAAAAACCGACAGACATGCTCCGGCCGAAACAGGGGCGCGATTCTCCGCGATAAATGAGCAGAAGCAAAGACTTAGCTGAGGAATGGTTGTGCGGAGCAGATCAGCGGAGTGTCGTTATTGGTGAAATCACTGTCGCTGATCAGCATGCCACATGTCGTTTTATGACACGTCTTAACCCCCTGAACACGCGACCTGACTGACTCAAAGAAATAGCCATCGGCTCACTGCGATACCGATTGAAATACAGACCAGCGCAAACACTGCGCCAATACTGAAGAGAGTGACCAGCAATCGGATCTCGGCTTTAGACAGGTTCAATCCTTCCTCTGCAAAAGCGGCATCCTCCCGATGCAAGCGTTCCATTAGAGCTTCACGAGTTTCTGTTTTCATGTTGACGTCCTGAACGGTGATGCAAGCATCACAGTTTGAAAAAAAGACCTACAGCGGCAACGAAGACGGTCAGAACACCGGTGCCTACCGCGACGGGGTATAAAGCGGCTTCCCACTTCAGCTTTCGCTCCTCCGCCTTGAGCTTGCCTTTCTCGGCCCGCAGCTTCTGTGTTTCCATATGAAGCTTTTCAAGCTCCACGTTTGCGCGGTCATCAATATGCATGAACCTTCCCTGGCCATTGGCTGTTACCGCTTGGAGTGCTCGTCCATCCTGGATAGCCTCCTTTGCTGCCCTATGATTCCGTCTTCCTCGCTTGCCTGATAGCGGACGGATCCGGCGGCCTCGTAGGCAAAATCCTGGAGTTACGTAGGCAGCCTCATACTCAGCAACGACTGAGATAAACCAGCCCTCGACACGCCAACCGCCCATCCGAAACCACGCCGCACCTGTCAGATCTGACAGGTGACAGCCCTCCCCTTTCCAGCCATAAATCACTCCGTTGCCCAATGCAGACAGGAGTGATCGCGATGCTTGTCCAACCGCCGAGAGAAACATCCACGCTAATCCTGCGCGAGCTGGAGATTCCCTCCCGCACCCAACCGCCATTGCCCTCCGGGGAATGGGGGATCAATCGCGCGGCGGCATGGCTGGTATTTCCTGATAAGGGCTTGCAGATATTTCTTCATCCATGGTCCAGTATGGGTAAAGGGGATAAGGTCGAGTTGTTGTTGGACGGCAACAATGTCGTTGATCAACTCACCCTCGCCAAAGACGCCGATGTCGGGCAACGCGTGACGCTGTTTGTAGCCCCCCGCCATTTGCAGACGGGCTCGCATACCCTGACGTACCGCGTCACCCGGCTCAATCAGGGGGCCGAAACCCAGACGCCACCCACCCGAATCTACGTAAAGATTGAAATCCCGGGTGGGCAAGACATTGATCCTGAGCCCGGTCATTCCAACCTTTTCATGTACATCCCAGCGGAAGTCGTCATTGGCGGCGTTGATAAGGACATCGCCGAGGCCGGTGTGCCGATTGTCATTCGTACCCCGACAGGCAGCGGCGCGCCTTATCCCGATGCCGCTGTGGGCGATGTGATAACGCTGAGCTGGGGCGGTATTTTGCTCGCATCCCCGCCGCTGAGCGCCGAGCAGATCAGCGATCCCGCCAATCATCCAATCACTATCATGGTCGACAAAGTCACCATCGAGGAGGCCGGCGATACCGACTTCGCGGGTCTGGCGGTGACTTTTCTGGTCACTGACATCGTCGGCAATCAATCGGAAGACTGGTGCGCAGAGACGCGCATCACCGTTTCAATCGGCACCCTTTCGCTGACCGCCCCTATCGCCAAAGACGCTTTCAACAACAAGATCGACCTTGATTTGTTGGGCAATAAAGACCTCACGATTCAAGTCTGGGCCAGTTCCCCAAGCTTCAAACTCGGGGACATCATCCACCTGAAGATGCGTGGCATGAGCGTCGAGGGTGAGGCGATTGAGGTCGGGGCACCCACCCAGACAATCGACAACCTGCCTCACACCTACGAGCTGCTGCTGAACAACGCGGATGCCCGCAGACTGGTCAAAACCCAAGTGATTTTTTCCTACACGCTGGCGCGCAGCGGCAGTACCGACCCCCTGCGCTCCAAAAACCAGTTTGTGCAGATCGAAGGCGAAGCGGATCGCCTGGCGGCACCGATTGCCGAGGATGCCCAACAGGGCGCGATCAACCCCGACCTCCCCGCCCCCCGCATCCGTATTCCACACGACCCGCTGATTCAGGTCGGCATGGCGATCGAACTCAGTTGGGTCGGCACCCGGCCGGACGGCAGCACCTACGACCCCGAACTGGAGTGGTACTTCCCGAGTAAAATTGAAGCAGACAACCCGCGAGGCTTCACGATCAGCGTCGAGGGCACTCACCTCAAAACTCTTGAAGGCGGCGAACTCGAACTCTCATATGCCCTGCTGAGCGAAAAAGACAACGGCGACATCCTGCGCCGCGAATCGCACAAGGCGGCGCAACTGAATGTCGGCGAACCGTCACTCGAGTTGGTCGCACCACTGGTGCTGGGAGAGAAAGACGACTCGCTGGAACCCCATGACCTGCCCAACGGCACCAGCCAATTGACCGCGCCGAAATCGGCGGTCAATCCGACGAAACGCGATGATGTGGTTACCTATACCTGGGTCGGCGATATCAGTGGCAGGACAGAAGATTCGATTACGCTCAACTCGCTTTCGGCAGGCAAGGATGTGCCTTTCCATCTTGATGCCGAATTCGTGGCCAAACATATCGAGCCCAATCGCGGCAGAAAGGTAACGGCCAGTTATCGGGTGTGGCGCAAGGAGACGGATACTTATAGTTATTCGAATGCGCTGGAATTCAGGGTTGGTGTCGAACTGGTCGCACCGGTGATTACTTCGGTGAAAGACCCCTACGGTAAAGAAGTCCCTAATGGCACTACGGTTACTAATGACAACGTCACGGTGACCGGTACAGCCACGGCGGGTCTGGAAATCGAAATCTTCGACGGGACGACCCTCAAAGGCACAGCCACCGTCAACGCCAGCGGTGTATGGACACGAGTTGTCGGTGGTTTGGCCGTCGGTCCGCATAGCCTGACGGCCAAAGGTGTTTACGGCAGTAATCCTGAATCAGCAGCGCGAACCTTTACCGTGGCCAATGCACTGGTTCCGGCGATTACTTCGGTGAAAGATTCCAAGGGCATAGACATCCCTCAAAACGGCACGACAGTCGACACTAGCGTGACGCTCACGGGCACAGGCACGGCGAACCGTGAGGTGGATATTTTTGATGGCGTCACATTAAAAGACTCGGCGCCGATCAATGCCCAAGGGATCTGGATCTACACCGCTACAGGTTTGACCGTTGCCGCTCACGCCTTCAAGGCAAAAGCCAAATACGGCAGTGAGACGGAATCAGCTGTTCGAACCTTTACTGTCGCCGCAGCGACGACGCCGGTGATCACCTCAGTGCTCGATTCAAAAGGCATCACCATTCCCCAAAACGGTCTCACCGTTGATTCCAGTGTCAAGGTCAGCGGCACTGCAACACCCCATCAGACCATCCTGATTTACAACAACAGCGTCAGCACTGGAGGCTTCGCAACAGCGGATGTTCAAGGAAAATGGGAACGGAATTTAATCGGTCTGGCCCAGGGCGACTGCAACCTTACCGCTGTCGCGCAATATGGCTCCGAGCCGGTATCGGCGGCGTGGAAGATCATTGTCACTGAGATGGTGACGCCGACCATTACATCGATCAAGGACAGCCAAGGAAGTGAAATTCCGCAGGGCGGCAGCACCGTTGATACCAGCGTGACGATCACCGGTACGGCCAGTAAAGGGCAGTACGTTCAGGTGTTAGATGGTGTCGAAATAATAGATGAAGCCTTGGCCAATCCGACGGCGGGTGCCTGGGAACTGCAGGTATCAGGATTAAGTGCGGCAGCTCACAGTTTTACCGCCAAAGGTTTGTATGGTGCAGGACAAATTTCCGCAGCGCGAGGCTTTACCGTTATCAAGACAGTGTCGGGATCTGAGAATTGGGATCTAGCACCGCTAGGAAACGTAGCTTTCGATGTACCTATGAAACTCCCCAGTGGGCTGACGCTGACTGTATCCAAGCTAGCTATTGCAGCGACAATTGCCGATATCTACATACTCAAGGACATGCCTGAACTTGGACAGATACTGGCTACTGGCACTTTAACAAAGAGCCGTTATGCACTTGGAGTTACAGCAAAAAGAGTAACCCTTACTTATCGAGCGTCTGCATATAGCGAAAACGGGATTTCTTTTCATAATTTGGCAGGTGATTTGCTTCACGAAGAAAATCTTATAGTGGATGCATTTGAAATCCCGCATACGATAACTTTCGAACACAGTGGCGGATGCGATTTTTTTCACCTGATCGTAGGAAATGAAGGCCCATTCAATGGTATTGCCGTTACCGATATAACTTGGAATTAGAAGAAAATCGGTAAAAAGAGGACAGCTCTGTTTTCAAGAAAAATATCTGCCCCCATTAGGTTTAGAATACGCGGCGAGACCCGCGAATTCGCAGCAACCAAAATCTATTCGACTGGCACCAAATTATCGAGCACCTGATTAACAGCCAACTCACCCAACATCACAACCTGCGCAATGCCCAACAGCGTCCGGCGATGAGTGCCCTCAAGCATCCCTGCCAAGTCGTTGATCATTACGCAAGCCGAACCGAGGCTCTCACTGGCGTCGGCCAATAGAGGTTCGTTCCCACTGGCCGGGTTAACCATGAATAAACGATTGGGCACATACGGCGTGGCCATGATTTCGGCAGTGGGAGGGCCGAGGTAGTGGTCGAGGGCGCGTTCGGCGGCTTCGTGGAATTTCTTGGATTGGGAGGATTCGTACGGCGATGCCGGATCGGTTGCGGGCGGGTTTGGCGTTACCTTGAACATAAATGCTTACCTCGTAATAAGGCTGCATCCATTCCACCGCTAAGCAAAAGGGAGGCAGCTGTGCGCAAGTTAGCGGTCCGGTAAGCATTCACAACCCGGCGCATCCGAAGATGCCATGCGCACAGCCACCATCGAGCGCAGGCGAAAGCCTGACTTGATAGGACTTGTACAACCGTGGATGCATACCGAGCCGCTAAGCCCGATCACTGGAAATCAGTGACCCGATCAACGTTACCGACCCGCCCCAAGGCGCACAAGCCGGCGGATTCTGTCTTAGGCGTAGGCAACGACGCAACGATTTGTGGGCAATCGTACGTAACTTCAGGTGTCTATAAACACGAATTACCGAGTTGTGTTTATCGGCTGACAACATGAGGCGAAATGTCCGACAGATTGTGGCGCGAGCACCGTGCAAGAGGCAGGCTTGTGTGTTGGTCATACCGGCCTCTTCGCGAGCAAGCCCGCCTCCACAGTTGGAATGCGATCCATTGTGGGAGCGGGTTTGCTTGCGAAGGCGTCGGATCGGCGAGCGAATTACTTTCAATCCCCACCATTTCATCTAGCGTGAGAAAGGCCCCACTATTCCCTCGGAGCCTTCCCATGCCATTAGTCCGCGTCGAAATCAAAAAACACCCCGACCCGACCTTTGCCAAACGCATCGGCGAGCAGATTTACAGCGCCATGCGCAGCGCCATCAACGTCCCGGATCATGACAACTTCCAGATCCTCAACGAGCACGACGCCAATCACTTTATCTTTGACCCCGAATACCTCGGCATTCAGCGCTCCGACCAATTGGTGATCATCCAGATCACGCTCAACGAAGGCCGAACGCTGGAGCAGAAAAAAGCGCTGTACCAAACCATCGCGCAGAACCTCAACACGCACCTGTCGATTCGCCTCGAAGACGTTTTCATCAACCTGGTCGAGGTGAAAAAAGAGAACTGGTCGTTCGGCAACGGCATCGCTCAATACGCCAATTGACAGGCGCGCAACCCGCACAGCATGATCATTCCCATGAACCTTTGCGCGCTGCACCTCACCCGCACCACCACGACCGCCATCGGCGGGTCGTGGTGTTTGCGCCTGAGGTAACCCCAGCGCAGCAAACCCAAGGCCCCGCCAGCAATGGACGGGGCCTTGTTGTTTCTCCCGTCCGTGCGGCATTTGCAGCACTCAAGGAGAGACATCATGTCTGCAGCACTGTTGATCATCGATATGCAGGTCGGTCTGTTTCATGGCCCGGAACAACCTCATCACGGCGAACAAATTCTCGCCAACATCCAGCACCTTATCGCCAAGGCGAGACAACAGCAGGTGCCGATCTTTGCGGTACGCCACACCGGCCCCCAAGGTTCGCCGATTGCCGCTGGCAGTCCGTTCTGGCAATTGCTGCCCGAGCTTGAGCTCAACGCTGAAACCGCAACCCTCTTTAACAAGTCCAGACCCAACGCCTTCCACGACACTGACTTGGCGCAGCAACTGCAATCCAGAAAAATCGAGAATCTCTACCTCGTCGGTATGAAGACTCAATTCTGCATCGACAGCACTTGCCGCGCCGCTGCCGACCTGGGCTTCAAACTCGTGTTGATCGCCGACGCCCACACCTGCATGGACACTCCCGCCCTATCAGCGCAGGCGATCATCGATCACCACAACGCCACCCTTGGCGGCGCCTTCGCCCGGTTGATCAACAGCGCCGACGTAACCTTCTGACGAAGCGTTCAGGCGAGCCCTGCATCAGCTCCTACACTGGCTGATGCGGGGCAACGTTCAACCATTGCCAAACCGCTCTGGAATCAGCACTCTGAAGCATAATTTGATGCCCTCGACGCCGACGATCACAGGAGCCGCGCAATGCCCGCAACCGTTCTGGTACTGGTTGAAACCATCAACGACTATTTGCCGATTCTGGAAAACCAGGGTTTTCACCTGATCCTCGCGCCGACGCCCGCCGAACGCGCGCAGGCTATTGCCACTCACGGCAGTCGCATCGATGCGGTGCTGACCCGTGGCCCGCTGGGTCTGACGGCTGACGAGATCGCCGCCCTGCCCGCACTGAAAATCATCACCGTGATCGGGGCCGGTTATGAGCAAGTTGATCTGCAAGCCGCCAGTGATCGCGGGATTACCGTGACCAATGGCGCCGGGGTTAACGCCTCGTCCGTGGCCGACCATGCGATGGCGATGCTGCTGGCGTTGGTGCGTGATATTCCGCGCTGCGATGCGGCGGTACGTCGTGGTGAATGGCCGAAGATCATGCGCCCGTCGCTGGCCGGTAAACGCTTGGGGATTCTCGGATTGGGTGCAGTGGGCCTGGCGATTGCCAAGCGCGCGCACCTCGGTTTCGACATGGAAATCAGCTACCACAGCCGTCAGGTGCGCAGCGAGGTGCCTTACGCGTTTTGCTCGACGCCGACCGAACTGGCGCGCGCTGCGGACTTTCTGATCATCGCGACGCCGGGCGGTATCGGCACGCAGCATATGGTGACGCGTGCAGTGCTTGATGCACTGGGGCCGAAGGGTTTTATCGTCAACATTGCGCGGGCCAGTGTGATTGCCACAGCAGACCTGATCACGGCCCTTGAACAACGAAAAATTGCCGGTGCGGCACTGGATGTGTTCGATCACGAACCGCAAGTGCCGGATGCGTTGAAATCCCTCAGCAATGTGTTGCTCACCCCTCACGTTGCCGGCCTGTCGCCAGAGGCCACCCAAGGCACGGTCGAACTGGTGGGCAAAAACCTCGTCGCCTTTTTCTCCGGGCAACCGGTGCTCACCCCGATCGCCCTCCCGCCAAAACTCAGCAACCAGCGCGTGCACTGATCTGACTGACCTGAATGACCTGAATGACCTGAATGACCTGAATGACCTGTAGGAGCTGCCGAAGGCTGCGATCTTTTGATCTTGCTTTTATAAGATCAAAAGATCGCAGCCTTCGGCAGCTCCTACACGGTGGGCTCTTGTGCCTATTCGGAACGCTGATTATCCGGCAACACGGTGGTGTCTTGTGCTTATTCGGAACGCTGATTATCCGGCAACACGCTAACGTATAAGACCGCACCGCGCTTGTGAGCAATCGGGCGCGCCATTAGATTAGCCAATGATGTCTGGCCTCCAAAATAAGCAGAAGGGATAAGCATGGCGCTTACTGACCAGTCCACCCGTATCCGCTCTGGCGAAGAACTTGATGCCAGCCTGATCGATCCGTACCTCAAGGCGCATATTCCGGGCCTGAGCGGCACGCCTGCGATCAGCCAGTTTCCCGGCGGCGCGTCGAACCTGACCTACCTGCTGGAATACCCGGAACAGGAATTCGTCCTGCGCCGTCCGCCGTTCGGCCACAAGGCCAAATCCGCCCACGACATGGGCCGCGAATTTCGCATCCTCAATCAGCTGCGCGACGGTTTTCCGTATTGCCCGAAAGCCTACGTTCACTGCACCGACGAGTCGGTGATCGGCGCCGAGTTCTACGTGATGGAACGGGTCAACGGCATCATCCTGCGCTCGGAACTGCCGCCGGAACTGGGCCTCGATTCGGCAAAAACCGAAGCGCTGTGCAAGAGCTTTATCGACCGTTTCGTCGAGTTGCACCGTGTTGACTACAACGCCTGCGGCCTCGGCGATCTGGGCAAACCGGAAGGCTACGTCGCCCGCCAGATCAAAGGCTGGAGCGAGCGCTACGAAAAAGCCCTGACCCCGGACGCACCGCACTGGGAGGCGGTGAAAGCCTGGCTCAACGACAAGATGCCGGCCGACCATTCGACGTCGAGCATCGTTCATAACGACTACCGCTTCGACAACGTCATCCTCGACCCGAACAATCCGATGCAAATCATCGGCGTGCTCGATTGGGAACTGACCACCCTCGGCGATCCGCTGATGGATCTGGGCAACACCCTCGCCTATTGGATTCAGGCCGACGACCCGGCGCCGGTGCAACTGATGCGCCGCCAGCCGAGCCACGCACCGGGCATGTTGACCCGCCGTGAGTTCGTCGATTACTACGCCGAACGCTCGGGCATCCAGATCGACAATTTCGACTTCTACTACACCTACGGCCTGTTCCGCCTGGCCGGCATCGTGCAGCAGATCTACTACCGCTTCTACCACGGCCAGACCCAGGACAAACGCTTCGCGCAGTTCATTCACATGAACAAACTGCTGGAGCAGATGAGCCTGCAAGTCATCGCGAAATCGAGCCTCTGACGGCCCACACCAAGGAACCCCTATGTCCAAGACTCAGTTGTTCGACCTCGACGGCAAAATCGCTTTCGTCTCCGGCGCCAGCCGTGGCATCGGTGAAGCCATCGCCAAACTGTTGGCCCAGCAAGGCGCCCACGTCATCGTCTCGAGCCGCAAACTCGACGGCTGCCAGCACGTCGCCGACGCGATCATCGCGGCCGGCGGCAAAGCCACTGCAGTGGCCTGCCACATCGGTGAAATGGAGCAGATTGCCCAAGTGTTCGCCGGCATCAAAGAACAGTTCGGTCGCCTCGATATTCTGGTCAACAACGCCGCGACCAATCCGCAATTCTGCAACGTGCTCGACACCGACCTCGGCGCGTTCCAGAAGACCGTCGACGTGAACATTCGTGGCTACTTCTTCATGTCCGTCGAAGCCGGCAAACTGATGCGCGAAAACGGTGGCGGCAGCATCATCAACGTTGCGTCGATCAACGGTATTTCGCCGGGGATCTTCCAGGGCATCTACTCGGTGACCAAGGCTGCGGTGATCAACATGACCAAGGTCTTCGCCAAGGAATGCGCGCAGTTCGGCATCCGCTGCAACGCCCTGCTGCCGGGCCTTACCGACACCAAATTCGCCTCGGCGCTGGTGAAGAACGACGCGATTCTCAAACAAGCGCTGACGCAGATTCCGCTCAAGCGCGTGGCCGATCCGAGCGAAATGGCCGGTGCGGTGCTGTACCTCGCCAGTGATGCATCGAGCTACACCACCGGCGTAGCGCTGAATGTCGACGGTGGTTTCCTCTCCTGATCCCGCTCAAACCCTGAACGGATCCTGCCCCTGTAGGAGCTGCCGCAGGCTGCGATCTTTTGAATTTTGTAAATCAAGATCAAAAGATCGCAGCCTTCGGCAGCTCCTACAGTTTTTTCAAGCGTTGGATCTATTGGGTGACGCAACGGGTGGTGGTGATGTGGCGAGTCACCTGCTCGTCGATGTACATGTCACCGACCACCTCGGTGCTTTCCTGAATCTGACAAGTGCGTTCCGGCGGCGGAGGCGGCGCCACGGGCGGAGGCGGCGGAGGACTGGCACAACCGGCCAACACACCAAAAATAACCAAAGGCAACACGCGTTTCCCAAGACTGTTCATAGGACGACCCGCGAAAAATGAGCGACAAACTCCCGCGACCCAACCGACCACGAGAGACCTGACCACTCATTCTTTATAGCCGAGGTGAGTGCAAGCGCCAGTGAAATGGCTGGATTGGGGGAATGGAGCTGTCGATTTTGAGGTGGGGATCGCGATTGGATTGTCTGAAAGAGCGCCATCCCGAGCAGGCTCAGCTTCTACAACAGCCAAATCAAAAGATCGCAGCCTTCGGCAGCTCCTACACAGAATGAGCGCAAGGTTGGCTGCAGCTTTTGAGCTAAAAGCCCCTCACCCTAGCCCTCTCCCGGAGGGAGAGGGGACTGACCGAGGTGTTTGAGCAAGTTACGCCGACGTGAAATACCGCGCCGCACACAAATCCCGAAAAGCCCAAAAATCAGCTCCCTCTCCCTCTCCCTCTCCCTCGGGAAAGGGCTGGGGTGAGGAGCAAGAACACCCCAAAACCAAAGCCAACCGCGCCCCCCTCCTCACCACTCAACACGATGAGCGCAAGCTCGGGTGCAGCTTTTGATCTTAGAGCCCGTCGGGAGGCTGAGTGGAGGGATTCATACGGGGAAAGCATCGAGAGGAGGTGCAGCGAAGCAAACCGTAGGCGATGCCCCCGGATGAACCCGGAGCGAAGGAACCCGAGCCTTAGCGAGGGCCGGACGTCAGGGCACAGACCTTTGGTTCCTTTGGGGCGTTTGCCAAAGGGACTCGCCGTAAGGGCGAAACCATAATCAGCAACCCCCGCAGCAACGGATATGTACCCCAAAGCCAAAAGATCAAAAGATCAAAAGATCAAAAGATCGCAGCCTTCGGCAGCTCCTACACGGGCTCAGGCCAAGTCGGGATCTCGAGACGAGCGCAAAGAATTACTCTCCAACTCATAACGCAATTCCTCAATCAACCCCGCCACCGACTCCGCCGTGCGCAGCACATCCAGTTTCAACCCACTAACGACCAGATCCACCTGCCCAGACACCGGGTGATAAAGCTTCACCGTCAGCGAATGATCACCATCCACCAGACACTCACACGCCAGCGGCGAAAAACTCTGCTCAAGCTGAGCGCGCAACTGCGCAAGATTCATCATTGAGGCTGTTCCTTTAGCTACTTCGAAGGGACACGGTCACGCAAAAAAAGACACGCACCGCACCCCACCAGACTAAGAACCACCCGCCCCCACCAGAACCTCAATTTGCACCGGATCAACTAGTGCATTTGCACCCTAACGCTGCCCGCGCCATTCCCCCGAAAACAACCCGCGCTCGCGCGCCCAGACAATCGCCTCACTGCGACTATGAACATCCAGCTTCGAATACACCGTCGCCACATGATTACGCACGGTATTCGGCGCCAGCTTCAGCCGCGCGGCGATCTCCTTGTCCGCCAAACCCTCACAAATCAGCCCCAACACATCCCGCTCCCGCGCCGTCAGGTCGGTAAACGACACACTCGGCAGTTGCGGCGAATTGACCTTCTTCACATTCGCCAGCTTCTCGATCAGCGTACGACTGAACCACGAAGCATCCTTCATCACCTCTTCAATCGCCGCCACCAGCTCAAGCTCGGTACGCTTGCGCTCGGTGATGTCCATCAGCACCAGCAAATAACACGGCACATCATGAATATTCACGGTGTCGGCCGACAGCGCACACTCGAGCAAATCAGCGTCCTTGGTGCGCACCCGCACGTCCACCCGATCCACTCGGCCATTGTTCTCAAGCGCCGCGAGCAGACGAGACCGCGCACCGTTGTCATCGATAAAACCAATCTGCGTCACGGTTTTACCGAGCACATCGTCCCCGTCAAAAGCCAGGGTATCGAGAAACGCCTGATTGACGTCGAGCACCCGCTGCTCCTCCGCTGTGCAGATCAGAATCGGCACCGGCGTCAGGCGAAACGCCTTGGCAAACCGCTCCTCACTCTGACGCAGCGCCACCTCGGCCTTGTGCCGCAGCTCCATGTCGACAAAGGAAAACAGCATGCAATCTTCGTCGTTGAGCACCAGCGGTTGCCCGGCGACGATCACCTGTTTGCTGCTGCCATCGGGCAAGCGCAATTCAGCCTGCATCTGCGGAATGGTCTCGACATCGCGCAGGCGCTGAATGGCCAGATCGCGTTTTTCTGCCTGCTCGTAGATGTCGATTTCATAAGCTGAGGTGCCGATGACTTGCTCGCGGGTATAGCCGGTCATCTCCAGAAACCCCGGATTGACCTTGATATAGCGCAAGTCGCTGATTCGGCAGATCACCGCCGGCGCCGGGTTGGCATTGAAGGTTTTTTCGAAACGCTGCTCGGCGTTGGCCCAGTCGGTGACGTCGCTCATGATCAACACCAGCGACTCGGGCTGCCCCTCGCGATCGGTAAGGATCATGCTGCGCACGCTGTGTACCCAGACGCGTTCCGGGTCATCCGCCGCATTCACTTCAATCAGCACATCATTGAACGCCTCGCAGCGCGCCACGCGGCTGATCGGATAATTCTCGGGCGCCAGCGTGTGGTTGTTGCGATAACGCAGGTTGAAACGCTGCGCGTACTCGGCGGCGTTGTGGCCCAGCTCACCGATCCGGCTGACGCCATGCATGGCCAGCGCGGCCTCGTTGGCCCAGAGGATGCTCTGATCCCGCTCCAGCAGAATCACCCCGTCGGATAATCCGGCGATGATTTGCTGCAACTGGCGGCGATTGGTTTCGGTGGTCAGGACTTCCTGGCTCATTGGATCTCCACAAGTGATGCGCCATGTGAAGAGTACGACCGCAGTCACACGTGATCGTGCACCTCTATTCACACACAACACATCCCCCTGTAGGAGCTGCCGAAGGCTGCGATCTTTTGATCCTGTTTTTTAAAAGCAACATCAAAAGATCGCAGCCTTCGGCAGCTCCTACAGGGGTTGGGGGTTGCCGTTGAGTTCTCGCAGGGTATCGAGGAAGAGTTTCAGGACGGGGGAGGCATCATCCGCGCGGTACGTCGCATACAACGGCACTTCCGGCAACGCCGGGGTCAGGCGTCGAAACACCAGCCCCGCCGGCGCCAACTGTTCAATCGACGCCGGCAACAGCGCCACGCCAAACCCGGCTCGCACCAGGCTCAGCAACGTCTGCACCTCAATCACCTGCTGCCGTATCTGCGGGGTAAACCCCGCCTGAATGCAGCACTGATAGAGAAAATTGGCAAACCGTGACTGCTTCAACTCCAGCGCCACAAACGGCTCCTGCGCCAGATCCGCCGGGGCCAGCACCTCGCGCTGCGCCAGCGGATGATCCGCCGGCATCACCACATGAATCGGCTCGTAAATCAGCAGTTCATTGCGCAACAGCGGATCGTCATAACCCACGCGAAACACGCAGGCATCAATGCGCTTCTCCTTCAACGCCTTGACCTGCGCCGCCGGGGTCATTTCGTGCAGGCGCCAATTGACCTGCGGATAGCGCTCGCGAAACAGGTGCAAAGCCTTGGGCAGCACGCCGACCATCACCGAACTGATCATGCCGATTTCCAGTTCACCGAGCTGACCGCGCCCGGTTTGTCGGGTCAGATCCAGCGCCCGCTCAAGCTGTTCGAACACCAGCGGCGCCTGCTCCTTGAGCATCTGCCCCGCCGCTGTCAGCTCAACCCGATGATGGCTGCGCTCGAACAGCGGCGTGCCCAGTTCCTCTTCCAGCAAACGAATCTGCTGGCTCAGTGGCGGCTGGCAGATGTGCAAGCGCTCGGCAGCGCGACCGAAATGCAACTCATCGGCCAACGCCATGAAGTACCGCAGCAAGCGCAAGTCCATGGCGATTTATCCCAGGCTCAGTGGCGTCGAACGCTGGCGCACGCCGGTCAGCGCGAACAACGCATTGGCGATGGCCGGCACCACCGACGGACTGCCCAACTCGCCAACGCCACCGGGTTTGCTCGGCTCACCGTCGAGCACGAGGATGTCGGTGGCCGGCATGTCGGACATGCGCGTGACGCGATAGTCGTGGAAGTTGCTCTGCACCACCCTGCCCTGGTTGATGTCGAGGCGATCGAACAACGCGTGACCGAAGCCCCACATCAGGCCGCCGTAGATCTGCTCTTCAACACCGCCCGGCGACACTGCCAAACCGCAATCAACCACGCAGGTGAGCTTCTCGACTTTCGGCTTTCCATCGACCGTCGCCACCCGCGCAACCACCGCAATAAAACTGGTGTAACCCTGATTGGTCGCGATGCCCAGCGCGGTTCCCGGCGGTAATGGTTTACCCCAACCGGCGCGCTCGGCTGCCTGCTTGAGCACCGCCACATGCCGTGGTCGTTCCTGCATATTGGCCAGGCGGAACGCCAGTGGATCTGCACCGGCCGCGTGGGCCAGTTCATCCATGAAACTTTCCACAGCAAACACGTTGGGAATAAAACTCACCGAACGATACCAGCCGCTCGGCACCTCGCTTTCGTGCTTGACCCAGTTCAGTTCCAGATGCGGCGGACGGTAGGCGAAGTCCCACGCGGTGATCGCTTCGGTGGTGCTGTAATCCATCTTGTCGGGGCGTTCGAAATAGCCCGGTTCCCACTGTTCCGGCGAGGCTGGCGATACCGCGTGCAATTGCAGCGCGCTGAGTTTGCCTTGAGCATCCAGCGCGCCTTTGACCCGATGCAAGGTTGCCGGGTGATTGAACAGCGCGTGCATTTCATCTTCGCGACTGTTGAGCAGTTTTACCGGCACAGCGGTTTTCTGCGCCAGATACGCGACTTCAAACAACCAGTATTTGGCCTCCCGCGCACCGAAGCTGCCGCCCGAGACCAGTTCATGAATGGTCACGTTGGCCTTGTCGATCCCGCATACGGTTTGCGCCGCTTCCAGCGCCGAGGACGGCACCTGCACGCCGCCCCAGTAAGTGATCGCCTTGTCCTTGACCTGCGCAGTGATGCAGATCGGTTCCAGCGGGTTTTGCACCTTGTAAGGCATGGTGTAATCGGCTTCGATCAGCTTCGCCGCGCCCGCCCATTGCCCAGCGACATCACCTTGGGTCATGGCTTTGACGGTTTGCGCTTGCGGATCGCCGATGGCTTTGGCTTGAGCGCTGAACAACTGCTCGCTGTCGAACCCGGCCAGCGGTGAATCGCTCCACTTGATCTCCAGTACTTTGCGGCCCTGCTGCGCGGCCCAGAACGTATCCGCCAAGACGGCGACGCCTTCCAGATTGCCGCCGAGCACATCCGGACGCCCCGGAATCGCCAGCACCTTGCGCACGCCCGGCACTTGCAGAGCCGCCGCTGAATCGACGCTGACGACCTTCGCGCCGACCACTGGCGCACGCTGAATCACCGCCACCAACATGTCCGGCAATTGCACGTCGATGCTGTACTTGAACCGCCCGCACACCTTGGCCGCCGCATCGCGTTTGTGCCGCAGCTTGCCGATGTATTTGAACTGCGTCGGGTCTTTCAGCGTGACGTGGGTCGGCGCTGACAGATTCGCCGCGACCCCGACCAGTTCGCCGTAACCGAGGCTACGCTTACTCGACGTGTGAACGACGCGACCTTCCTCGGTGGTGCAACTGTCGGGGCTGACTTTCCACTGTTTCGCCGCTGCTGTAATCAACAGCGCCCGCGCCGTGGCACCGGCCATGCGCAAGCGATCGTATTCGAGGGAAACACTGGTGCTGCCGCCCGTGGAGAAGACTTTCCAGACCGGATGAATGTAGGTTTCGAAAAACGGATCTTCCGGGGTAATCACCTGCACGGTCATCGGGTTTACGTCCAGCTCTTCCGCCACACACGCGGCCAATGCCGTTTGCGTACCGGTGCCTGAGTCATGCTTGTGCACCACCAGTTTCACCGTGCCGTCGGGAAAGATCCGCACCCAGGCATTCGGCTCAAATTCGTTGGCCGGCGCCATGGCTTTTGGGTCGGTGGCCGCCATGCCGCTGGGCAGATACAGGGCAATCGCCAGTCCGGAAGCGACGGTCGCCGCTTGCTTGAGAAAAACCCGCCGCGGCAGTTCGATGCGGGTGTCGTCGATAAGGCTCATCAGGCCTCCTTCGGCGCATTCGCCGCACGTTTGATCGCTTTGCTGATGCGCCCGTAAGTGCCGCAGCGGCAGATATTTCCGGACATGGCGTTGCGGATCGAATCGTCGGTCACCGCCGCACCGGTGTTGAGCAGCGCGGCGGCGGACATGATCTGCCCGGATTGACAGTAGCCGCATTGCGGCACATCTTCGGCGACCCAGGCCAGTTGCAGCGGATGGTTTTCCGTCGGCGACAAACCTTCGATGGTGGTGATGCTATGGCCCGCGACGGCGGCCGCTGGCAATTGGCAGGAACGCACCGCGACGCCGTCCAGGTGCACGGTGCAGGCACCGCACAGGCCCATGCCGCAGCCGAACTTGGTGCCGGTGAGTTTCAGTTGATCACGCAAGACCCATAACAAGGGCATGGAGGAGGACGCTTCATCCAGCTCGCGTCGTTCGCCGTTAACCGTGAATGCAATCATTGTCAGGCTCCAAAAGAGCGGCCCGTCTTTGTGCGGGCCTGGTCACCGATTATTGGAACCCTGAGCAACACGCGGCCAGCGACGATTTCTGCCAACCGCTGTAAGCAGGACTAACAACATGTACAAGCGATACCCGTCGGTGCAGTCCATGAGCGCGTTTATCCACGCCGCGCGCAGCGGCAGTTTCTCCAGTGCTGCGCGCAAGCTGGATCTGACCCACAGTGCGATCAGCCAGCAGATTCGTGCGCTGGAGGATTTCATCGGCCAGCCGCTGTTCGTGCGTGAAGGCGGCGGCAGCAACCTGACCGACGCCGGGCAGTTGTTTGCCAGTGTGTTGTCGGACGGTCTGGCGCAGATTGACCGGGCGATCTCTTCGGTTAAGAACCGCAGCGTCGCGCAACGGTTGACGCTTGATGTCGACAGCGAACTGGCGCAGAGCTGGCTCAATCCGCGCCTGCCGCAGTTGCTCGATGGGCTGCCGGATTACGAGGTGACGTTGCTGTCGATGCCGCGCAGTGATCGCAGCACGTTTGAGCGAGTCGATCTGGCGTTGCGCTATGGCTATGGCGATTGGGACGACTGCGAGATGACGCAGATTTGTGGCGATCGGGTGTTGGCGGTGGCTTCGCCGGATTTGCTGGAACGCTATGGGTTGCAGGTGCCGTTGAGCCCTGCGCAGATTTTGGAATTGCCGTTGTTGGGGTATACGCGAAGGTCGTGGATTCCGTGGCTGGATGCGGCCGGAATGACGCCGACCGAACCGCCGGCGCGGGTGATTTTTGATAATGCGGCCAACCTGATCGCCGCTGCCGAGGCGGGCGTTGGTGCGGGGTTGGTGCGTGGATTGCTGGCGGCTGATGCGTTGCGCAGTGGGCGGTTGGTGGCGTTGAACGAGGCGCAGATTGCGGCGCATTACAACCTCTACGCGGTGTGGCCGCATGGGCAGGCGGAGCGTGTGGCGCCGGTGGTTGAAGCAATCAAACTGTTGGCCCTGCGGACACTTGAAATCCAGCCCTCACCCTAGCCCTCTCCCAAAGGTAGAGGGGACTGATCGTGGGATATTGACGAATTACGCCGACTTGAGAGATCAGCTTTGAATCCATAATCGACTCGAACTTTCAGGTCGATGCATCGCGAAAAACACCTCGGTCGGCCCCCTCTCCCTCCGGGAGAGGGCTGGGGTGAGGGTAGCTCCTGATCTGCCCATATCGAACGCATATCACCACCCCGCCCAATTAATATTGTACGAACCCCTCCCCCCTTTCCAATACTCGCCCTCAGCAGCCACCCACCCGGGCCGGATGCGAACAGGCGAGGGAATGCGCGAGTCTTGCGCATAGAAACGGCCGATTGCCCGGGACGTGGATGCCGAGAGCCGCAAGGCTCCCTTCCCCGCTATCAGGAGATCGACTGCAATGATCATCGATATCAGCTGCTATCCCACCGATCTGGTGGACCTCGCCTGGAGGCATGACGGTGACCCGTTCACCGGCGAGCGTCTGCTGGAGATGATGGATGGCCCGTACATGGTCAACGGCAAGCCTCGCCGCATTGACAAAGCCTTCATCCAGCCGCCGCAAGGCAACACGATTTACACCTGGACCGACGGCGACCTGACCGGCCGTGAATCCATCGACGCCTACATGGCCTACACCCTGAAAATGGTGCAGACCTACCCGGATCGTTTCATCGGCTGCTTCGTCTACAACCCGCGCTGCGGCGTGGAAAACGGCGTCGAAGCGATCGAGCGCTACGTCAAGGAACATGGTTTCGGCATGGTGCAGATGCAGGCCAACATGCACGCCTACCGTCCTGACCGCGCACTCGACTGGGTGCGCCCGTGCTTCGAGAAATGCGCCGAGCTGGGCATTCCGGTCAAGTTGCACACCGGCGACGGCCCTTACAGCATCCCGTCGGAATGGGTGCCGATGATCAAGGAGTTCCCCAACGTCAATTTCATCATGGCCCACTTCGGCGTGCAGACCGGTGGCGTCTACGTGTTCGAACCGATGCAATGGGCGATGGAATTGCCCAACGTCTACTGCGAATCCGGCTGGTGCCTGCAATCGCGGATCGTCGAATTCGCCAAGGTCTTGCCGACGCACAAAATCCTCTTCGGCACCGACACACCGCCGAACGAACCGGGCATGTGGCTGCGCCTGCTCGAAGTGCTCTGCCACGAACCGCCGCAAGGCCTGAACCTCGACGAGGACACCCTCGAAGACTACTTGGGCAACAACACCGCGCGGATGATCGGCCTCGAACCGACCCCGCCACCCCGTTCCGTTTCCGAAGCAGAGGCGCAACTCAAGCGCCCCGTCACCACTCAACTGGCCAGGAGCTGAACCGATGATTATCGACACCCATCTGCACCCAACAAATCTGGTCGACGAGGCCTGGCGCCACACCGGCGAACCGTTCACCGGCGAGCGCATGCTCAAACTGATGGACGGCCCGTACATGATCAACGGCAAACCACGCCGCATCGACATGGGTTTCATCCAGCCGCCACCGGGCAACACCGGTTATCGCGACGGCAACCGCCGGGGCCGCGAAGGCGTGCGCGACTACATGTCGTACATCGCCGAACTGTGCATGAAGTACCCGGATCGCTTCATCGGCAACTTCAACTTCAACCCGCGCTGGGGACCGGAAAACGGTGCGGCGGAGCTGGAATTCCACATCAAGGAATACGGCTTCAAGATGCTCAAACTGCACGCCAACATGCACGGCTATCGCCCGGATCGCGCGCTCGACTGGCTGCGTCCGGCGATGAAGGTCTGCGCCAAGTACAACATCGTCGTGCTGATCCACACCGGCGACGGCCCGTACACGATTCCGACGATGTTCTACCCGATCATCCGCGAGTTCCCGATGGTCAATTTCATCATCGGTCACTTCGGTATCCAGACCGGCGGCAACTACTCGTTCGAAGCGTTCTGGATGGCGATGGACACGCCGAACGTGTACTGCGAATCGGGCTGGTGCTTCCAGTCGCGGATCGTCGAATTCGCCAAGGAACTGCCGCGCAACAAGATCGTGTTTGGCACGGACTCGCCGCCGAATGAGCCGGGGATGTGGCTGCGGGAACTGGAAGTGTTGTGCTCGCCGGCACCGCAGGGTTTGGGGATTGATGAGGATCATCTCGAAGACTACCTGGGCAACAACATCGCAAGGTTGTGCGGGATAGAACCGACGCCACCGCCGAAGGATCTGGCCGAGGCCGACATACGCCTGACCACCACGTATCTCTAGATAACGCAAATCCTTGGGGTAACAAGGAAACCCTGTGGCGAGGGGATTTATCCCCGCTCGGCTGCGCAGCAGTCGCAAAACCTGTGAATGAGGTTTTCCTGACACAGCGCAATTGCGGGATTTGGGGCCGCTTCGCAGCCCAACGGGGATAAATCCCCTCACCACAAAGGCCCTCGCCACAAGGGATCTGTGCACAGAGCACACAGCGACTTTACAGGCACGAAGATGACCCGGCGTTCGTTCGACCGGCAGGCCAACGGCTGGCCGCGCGAACGCCCTCTCACCCCTGCGTGCCTGCTTTTTACGAGGTGACACCATGACCCGTTCGACGCTCGGCGATTCTCAGGACTTTCACGTGTTCATCGACGCCTATCGCCGTGAGTACCCGGACGATGTGCTGACCGTCACTCAACCGATTTCTGCCGATCAGGACGTCACCGCCCTGGTCGATGCCCTCGCCGCCCAAGGCCGCGATCCGCTGCTGATCTGCGAAAACGTCGGCCACCTCGGCGTGCCGGTGGCGACCAATCTGTTCGCCTCCCGAATCCGCATCGCCCGGCTGTTCGGCGTAACGCCTGCGCAACTGCACGAAACCTTTCAAACCCGCGCCAACCAAGCCATCGCCCCGCGTTATGTGGAGAGCGGCCCGATCCTCGATGAAGTCTTCGAAGGCGAAGCGCTGGATCTGGCGCTGCTGCCGATGCTCAAGCATTTCGACAGCGATCGCGGCCCGTACATCACCAACGCGATCATCATCGCCGAAGACCCGCTGACCGGCATCGCCAACATGAGCTATCACCGCTCGATGCGCCACGCCCGCCAGGCCCTCGCCACCAGCCTGCATTCACGCGGCCACCTGTGGCGGATGCTGCAAACCGCCCGCGAACGCGGCGAAGAATTGCGTGTGGCCATGGTGGTTGGCGCGCATCCACTGTTCATGCTCGCCGCCGCTGCACGCTTGCCCTATGGCGCCGATGAACGCGCCGTCGCTAGCGGGCTGTTTGGTGCGCCGCTGGAGTTAGTGAAAACCCCGCGCTACGGCATCGGTGTACCAGCGTATGCCGAGTTTGTTCTGGAAGGCGCGATTGACCCGGCGGCCTATGCCGAGGAAGGCCCGTTCGGCGAGTTCAGCGGTTATTCCTCGGATCGCTCGACCAACAATGTGCTGCGCGTTGACACCCTGTTAAAGCGCAAAGACGCCTGGCTGGTCGACGTCATGGGTGGCCGCTACGCCGAGCATTTGACCCTCGCCCGCCTGCCGCGCGAAGCGGAGATGAGCGAAAAACTCAAGGCACGTTTCCCCGCTGTCACCGCTGTGCATTACCCGAATTCCGGCACGCATTTTCACTGCTACGTGGCGCTGGATCAGAGCCGCGACGGCGAGGCGCGGCAGATCATGCTGGCGTTGCTCGGCTGGGATCCGTACCTGAAAACCGTGATCGCGGTGGACAGCGATATCGACATCAGCGATGACAGCCAGGTGCTGTGGGCACTGGCCACACACTTCCAGCCGCATCTGGATATTTTCACCATCGATGGCTTGCCGGGCAGTCCGCTCGATCCTTCGTCGTCTGTCAACGGCACCACTTCGCGGATGGGCCTGGATGCGACTCGCGGTTCCGGGTTTGACGGGATCAAGGCGCAGCTGGATCAGGATGTACTGGAACGCGCGCGGGTTTTGCTCAAAGGACTGGAATCGTGAACCGGCAACGGATGGTGGTCGGCATCAGCGGCGCGTCCGGCTTCATCTACGGCGTGCGCTTGCTGCAATTGCTCGCCGAGCTGGACATCGAAAGCCACCTGATCATCAGTCGCGCTGCGCTGCTGACCATGGCCCACGAGACCGACTACAAACTCGCCGACGTCACCGCGCTGGCCAGTCATTACCACCGCGCCGATGACGTCGCCGCCGGGATTGCCAGCGGTTCGTTTCGCTGCCTCGGCATGGTGGTGGCGCCGTGTTCGATGAGGACGCTGGCGGAGATTGCCACTGGCACTTCTTCGGGGCTGATCGGACGCGCCGCCGACGTCACGCTCAAGGAGCGCCGCACGCTGGTGTTGATGGCCCGCGAAACCCCGCTGACCCTCGCCCACCTGCGCAACATGACCGCCGTCACCGAGATGGGCGGAATCATCGCCCCGCCGGTGCCCGCGTTCTACGCCCGCCCGGCGAATCTTGCACAAATGGTCGACCACAGCCTCGGCCGCGTGCTCGACCTGTTCGGCCTCGATGCCGGCGTCGCCAGCCGCTGGCAAGAACCTCAATCAGATCCATCACCTGACACAAATACCTGTGGTGAGGGGATTTATCCCCGACCGGCTGCGCAGCAGTCGTTGAGTCAGCAACCGCATTCAACCTGACACACCTCATTTGCAGTTTTGGGGCCGCTTCGCAGCCCAACGGGGATAAATCCCCTCGCCACAAGGGTTACACATCAAAAATTTAATGACCCCAAATTCAGTGTGCACCGGTCAATCAAAGGAGCCTCACCATGAACACTCCCTTCAACGCCCCAACCCGCAACACCAAAATCCCCGTGACCATCCTCACCGGTTTCCTCGGTGCCGGTAAAACCACCCTGCTCAACTACATCCTCAAGGAAAACCACGGCCGCAAAATCGCCGTGATCGAAAACGAATTCGGTGAAGTCGGCATCGACGGCGACCTCGTCCTCAGTTCCGAGACCGAAGAAATCTACGAGATGGTCAACGGCTGCGTGTGCTGCACCGCCGAGGTTCGCGAGGACTTGGTGCGCATCGTCCGCGAACTGGTCGCGCGCCCGGTTCGCCTCGATCACATCCTCATCGAAACCAGCGGCCTGGCCGATCCGTACCCGGTGGCGCAGAGCTTTTTCATCAATGACCCGATCGCCGATGAAGTCGAACTCGACGCCATCGTGACCATGGTCGACGCCAAGCACATCGCCCAGCACCTGGAGGATCTGCAACTCGACGGCGTCGACAATCAGGCGGTGGATCAGATCGTTTGCGCCGACCGGATCGTCATCAACAAAGTCGATCTGGTCAGCGCTGAAGAGGTTGAAACCTTGCGCGGCAAGATCCGTGGCTTGAATGCCACGGCAGATCTGGTGACCTCGACCCACGCGCAAATCGACCTGACGAAGATCCTCGGCATCGGCGCGTTTGAATGCACGCAGAAGCTCATGGAAATCGGCGCGGATCAGCACGATCACGATCACCACGACCATGAGCATGAGCATGAGCATGAGCATCACGCTGAGCACTCTATTGAAGAGCAGGACCACCAACACGACCCAAGCGTGTCATCGGTAGGCATCGCCGTGGACGGCGCGGTCAACCTGATGGCGTTCCATCGCTGGATCAGCGAGCTGCGCTCCTCCCAGGCCGACAACCTCTACCGCATGAAAGGTGTGCTCGCCGTGGCCAATGAAGACCAGCGCTATGTGCTGCAAGGCGTGCACAGCCTGGTGGAATTTCGCGCCTCGACCGCGTGGGGCACGGAGCCCCGCTCGAGCAAGATCGTGTTCATCGGCCGCGACCTGGATCGCGCGGCCCTGAACCAAGGCTTCGCCGCCTGCCTGGCAGGCTGAAACAAGGCATCGGAGCCGGTGGATGGCGGCTTCGCAGCACGAATGACTGATGTTCGCCACTTGGGGCTGCACAAGTCCCTGTGGGAGCGAGCTTGCTCGCGAAGAGGCCGTCACATTCAACCTCTCAGTTGACTGACATATCGCCTTCGCGAGCAAGCTCGCTCCCACAGGGTTCCACTGTGTTCTTGAGCTGATCGACATCAGACGAATACCCCTCTCTACCGCATAAAAACAGCCAGAGGTGTTTCCCCATGTCGTCAGCCACATCCCCATCAAAAACCGCATCCACCGTGCACCCCGTCGACCGCGTTTTGCCGGTGCGACAGATGCTCACCCTCGGCCTGCAACACATGGCCGTCTCGTACATCGGCGCCATCGCCGTGCCGTTGATTGTCGCCAGTGCGTTGAAAATGTCTCACGCCGACACGGTGGTGTTGATCAGTACCACGCTGTTCTGTTCCGGCATCGCCACCCTTCTGCAAACCGTCGGCTTCTGGAAATTCGGCGTGCGCCTGCCAATTCTGCAAGGCGTGGCGTTCAGCAGCGTTGGCCCGGTGATCGCCATCGGCAGCAACCCGGAGGTGGGGTTCGCCGGGGTCTGCGGGGCGGTGATCGGCGCGGGGATTTTCACCATGCTGATGGCGCCCTTCGTCGGTCGATTACGGCGGTTTTTTCCGCCCGTGGTCACCGGTTGCATCGTCACCGTGATCGGTTTACAGCTGTTCCCGATTGCCTACGAATGGGTCGGCGGCGGGCGCAACGCGAGCAACTTCGGCGCGCCGGCGTTCCTCGGTGTGGCGGTGGTGGTGTTGCTGACGATCCTGTTGGTCAACCGCTATGGCAGCCCGATGCTGCGCAACATGGCGGTGTTGATCGGGATGCTGGTTGGCGCCGGTCTGGCCTACGGTCTGGGCATGGGCAGTTTTCACAGCGTCGAAGATGCGCCGTGGCTGACCGTGCCCTACCCGTTCTACTTCGGCCTGCCAACCTTCAGCCTGATCCCCATCGCGACCATGGTGGTGGTGATGATCGTGCAGATGGTCGAGTCGATGGGGCTGTTCGTGGCCATCGGCGACATTGTCGAAAAACCGGTCGAGGACAAACAGGTCATCAACGGTCTGCGCGCCAATGGCCTGGCCAGCACCATCGCCGGGATGTTCGCCGCGTTTCCCTTTATCGCCTTCATGGAAAACGTCGGCCTGGTGATCCTCACCGGCGTGCGCAGCCGTTGGGTGGTCGCGGTCAGCGGTTTGCTGATGTGCTCGATTGCCTTGGTGCCAAAGGCCGGCGCGATCATCGCTTCGATGCCGACCGCCGCCCTCGGTGGCGCCGGCATTGCGATGTTCGGCGTGGTTGCGGCGGCGGGCATTCAGACCCTCGCCAAAGTCGATTACGAGCGCAATCGCTACAACGTGCTGATCGTCGGTTTCACCATCGCCGCCGCGCTGGTACCGGTGCTCGCCCCCACCTTGCTCAAACAACTCCCCGAGTGGTCGCAGCCGTTCCTGCACAGCAGCGTGGTTATCGCTTGCCTGGTGTCGGTGCTGCTCAACGCCGCGCTGAATGGCGTCAGCGTGCCGGAAACCACCGCCAGTAAATCCGCCTCGCACATCCTTTAGTTTGGAGCTGCCCATGACTCAACTTCAGAACATCCTGATCAAAAACCCGGTCGCGGTGATGACCGGCCTGCGCGGCCCTCGCGCGCGGGCCGGGGCCGTGGACATCCGCGTGGTCAACGGTCGCATCGCCGAAATGGCCGCGAACCTTGAACCACAACCCGGCGAACGGCTGATCGACGCGCGCAACTGCGTGGTCTATCCCGGCTGGATCAACACCCACCATCACCTGTTCCAGAACCTGCTCAAAGCCGTGCCCGAAGGCTTGAATCAGGATCTGCAAGGCTGGCTGGCCAGCGTGCCCTACCCGCGCCTGAACCGCTTTACCCCGCAACTGGCGCGGATTGCTGCACGACTGGGCATGGTCGAATTGCTGCTGTCCGGCGTCACCACCTGCGCCGATCACCATTACCTCTACCACGCTCACGGCAGCACCGAGACCGGCGACTTGCTGTTCGACATGGCCGATGAATTTGGCCTGCGTTTTGTGCTGTGCCGTGGCGGCGCGCTGGAATCGGCGAGCGCACATCCGGGCTTCTCGAAAACCGCGCTGCAACCGGAGAGCCTCGAGCAAATGGTCGGCGATATCGAGCGGCTGAAATCGCTGTATCACCAGGACACTCCAGACGCGATGCGCCGCGTGGTTGTCGCGCCAACCACGCCAACGTTCTCGCTGCCGCCAACGCTGTTACGTGAACTCGCCCACACCGCACGCGGCCTCGGTTTGCGTCTGCATACGCACCTGTCGGAAACGCAGAACTACGTGAACTTCTGCCGCGAAAAATACAACTGCCTGCCGGTGGAATTCGTCGCCGAACACGAATGGCTCGGCCCCGACGTTTGGTTCGCCCACGCCGTACACCTGCAACCGGGCGAAATCCGCATGCTCGCGCAGACCGGCACCGGCATCTCCCATTGCCCGGTGAGCAATGCGCGGCTGGGCAGCGGCGTCGCGCCAGTGCCGCAGATGTACGAGGCAGGTGTGCCGATTTCCCTGGGCGTGGATGGCGTAGCGTCGAATGAATCCGGGAGCATGGTCGGCGAAGCCAACACCGCGTGGCTGATCCACCGCGCCGAACAAGGCGCCTCGGCGACCACCGCTGAAGACGTCATTCACTGGGGCACGGCGGGTGGCGCACAGGTGTTGGGGCTCGGCGCGGTTGGCACTTTGGAAGTCGGGCAAGCGGCGGATCTGGTCGTCTACAGTCTCGATCACCCACGGTTCTACGGCTTCCACGACAGCGCCGTCGCGCCAGTGGTTGCGGGCGAACCGATCACGGTCAAATACAGCCTGGTCGGCGGCAGGATTGTGGTCGACAACGGCGTAATCCCCGGCCTGGACATCGAACGCATGCGCGCCGAAGCGTGGGAAGGCGTGCAGCAACTGATGAACGTCGACGACTGACCCTCGATCCCGTGTAGGAGCTGCCGAAGGCTGTGATCTTTTGATCTTGTCTTTAAAAAACAGAGTCAAAAGATCGCAGCCTTCGGCAGCTCCTACACGGGGTCGTCGTATTCGCGCCTTCCGGGTTTGTCGTCTAACGTTACTCCCTCATCGGACTGAGCCCCTGGGCTCTTGATCAAGGAGAGACTGATGACGTCGCGTCGCACGATCGAACAGACCTATCGCACCTGGTCCAGCCCCATTCTGCTGGAGCTGAAAAAGCGCGAACACCAAATGGCGCCGTTCGAGCGTCAGGCGCTGGAGAATGTGTTGGTGGAGAGGCGGTTGCTGGATATCGGTAATCCGCAGGGCAATGACCGCCGAACAAAAAACCTCACACTGGATTAATCGCGTAACCCAACTGCACGCATGAACGACTTGTAGGAGTGAGCCTGCTCGCGATGGCGGTACATCAGACAATATTGCAGTGTCTGACAGCCCGTTATCGCGAGCAGGCTCACTCCTACAAATTCCATATGCGTTTTCAGGATTTGCTACAGGGGGCCACTGAAAGGCTCAGCTTCAGAAGTTCTTTGCGTAACATCGATGGCTCGACAACAGCCATTCCAGAGCACCATCCAAACTGCATCAGCCTATTCAGCTTTTGTTGACTGAGTTCGGGTTCGACCAGCAAGCAACTTTTCCGGTCGCGGATGCTGATGACATTCAGCATCCAGTCATCGCCCTGCTCCGCCATCCATTGGCTGATCGCTGGCCGATGCTTTTGCAGCAACGCATCGGCATCCCACACGGTCATTTGTGCGAAGACTTGCGGCAGATTGCTTTCGGGTTTCAGGCGTTTCAGGTCGGTTGCCAAGGCATTGGCAAGGTCTGAATTGATGCTGGCCTGGCATTCGAGGAAGTATTTCTCGGGCCAGTCGGTCGCGAGTTTCGCCCGAAACGCGAGTTCGGCGTAGGCGTCGATGTCCGCTGCGGTGGTCATCTGGCTGGTGAAGTTCAGGGTGTTGTCGAGGATCGCGGTGGCCAACAGTGCGGCACTTTGTTCGCTGATTTTTGCTAGCAAGTCTGAGATCTGCCAACGCTGAAAGACCTGAGTTGCCGCAGCGCCGATCGGGCGGATGTCGGCGGCTGAACCGAGTTTCTTTGCCCAGTAATCTTCGTAACCTGGATGATGGTCGATGACTTCCACGACCTGATCGAGCATGACCAATGGATCGAAATGGTGATAGTCGGATACGTCGACCAAGATGAATTCGTCAGTCAGCAATGGTTCATGCGTTTGAAAGGCGCGACCCCAATCAAGCACGGTTTTCGAGACGCTGGCGTTGGGTTTTGCGCTGCTGACGGCGCGGGCGGGGATGCCTTGCAGATTGAGTAATTCGGCGTAGGCGATGCAGCAGGCGTAGGCGTCGATGTCCAGATAGGACGCGCCGGAGGTGATGATTTTCATGGGCGGCAACGTCGCACATTTTCATGACATTGGGGTGACAGAAAAAGATCGCAGCCTGCGGCAGCTCCTACACAGGGCTGCGATCTGTTGATGTTTACGCGGCGGCTTTACCTGCTGCCACCGCCGCTGAAGCCGCGAGCATCGCCCGCAACAACACCGCGCACCCGGCCGCCAGATCATCCGGCGCGGCGTTTTCGATTTCGTTGTGGCTGATCCCGCCTTCACACGGCACGAAAATCATTCCGGCAGGGCCAAGTTCGGCGAGGAAGATTGCGTCGTGGCCGGCGCCGCTGACGATGTCCATGTGCGACAGGCCCAAGCCCTTGGCCGCGCCGCGTACCGCTTCCACGCAGCCTGTTTCGAAGTACAGCGGCGGGAAGTCGGCGGTGGGGGTCAGTTCATAAGTCAGGCCATGTTCCTCACAAGTCGCTTCGATGACCTGCTTCACTTCAGCAATCATCGAATTCAGTCGCGCCGGTTCCAGATGACGGAAATCAAGGGTCATGCGCACTTCGCCGGGGATGACGTTGCGCGAGCCGGGATAGGCTTGCAGGCAGCCGACCGTGCCGCAGGCGTGCGGTTGATGGCCGAGGGCTGTGCGGTTGACGGCGCCGACGATGACCGAGGCGCCGACCAGTGCATCTTTGCGCAGGTGCATCGGGGTTGGGCCGGCGTGGGCCTCGACGCCGCGCAGTTTGAGGTCGAACCACTTCTGCCCCAGCGCACCGAGCACCACGCCTATGGTTTTCTGTTCGTCTTCAAGGATCGGGCCTTGTTCGATGTGTGCTTCGAAGTAGGCGCCGACTTTATGGCCGCTGACTTTGCGCGGGCCGGCGTAGCCGATCGCATTGAGTGCTTCGCCGACCGTGATGCCCTCGGCATCGACCTTGGCCAGCGTTTCTTCGAGGGTGAATTTTTCGGCGAACACGCCGGAGCCCATCATGCATGGCGCGAAGCGTGAGCCTTCTTCGTTGGTCCAGACCACCACTTCCAGCGGCGCTTCGGTTTCCACGCCGAGGTCGTTGAGTGTGCGCAGAACCTCGACGCCAGCGAGCACACCGAAGCAGCCGTCGAACTTGCCACCGGTGGGTTGCGTGTCGATGTGGCTGCCGGTCATCACTGGCGGCAGGTCGG
This sequence comes from Pseudomonas sp. P1.31, assembly GCF_001269815.1. NCBI lineage: Bacteria > Pseudomonadati > Pseudomonadota > Gammaproteobacteria > Pseudomonadales > Pseudomonadaceae > Pseudomonas > Pseudomonas sp. P1.31. The sequence goes on from NZ_LHVN01000023.1 coordinate 173,380, forward strand.
GATTGCGCCCCGGGCGGCGGGCAAAAATGTTGCCGACGGCATCGACCGTGACGCTGCACCCGGCGTCCTTGCACCATTGCACGAACAGGTCGCGGGCCTGGCGGTCGAGGTCGGTCAGGGCCAGGCGACAGACCCCGCCCTTGACCGTGGCGCCGAGCTTGGCCAGCTCCATGAGCGAGGCCCAGAGGCGATCGCGGTTGATGTGCTGATGGGTTGATTGCAGAACGTCTACGGCTGCGTTCATGGGGATCTCCTCAGGCTGCTTTTCTTATGAGTTTCTTCAGATACATCTCTGCCGCAAGTGAGGCCGTCTTCGCGAGCAAGCTCGCTCCCACATTTGGAATGCGTACCCCTGTGGGAGCGAGCTTGCTCGCGAAGAGGCCTGCATTCACACCGCAGATTTCACTACTGACGGACTAGCACGCATCACGCACAACCCGTAATAAATAATCCCGCCCAACGCCGAGCCGGTGAACCAGCCATAGCTGTAAAACCAGCTGAACGCATCGCTACCCAGCGACAACAACGTCAGCACCACCGGCACACCAAACGCGAGAAACCCGGCCCGGTTCCACGCCGGATACACGTCATCGCGGTACAACCCGGCCAGGTCCAGTTGCTGTTTCTTGATCAGGAAATAGTCCACCACCATGATCCCGGCGATCGGCCCGAGCAGGCTCGAATAACCCAGCAACCAGTTGGAATACACGGTCTCCAGGCTCACATCGGAAACGATCAAACCGAGCTTTTTCAGCAGTTCATGTCCCATCAACAACAACCCGACCAACCCGGTCAGCAACACCGCTTTGGTGCGGTTGATCACCTTGGGCGCGATGTTCTGAAAATCATTGGTCGGCGAGACAATGTTCGCGGCGGTGTTGGTCGACAGTGTGGCGATGATGATCAATGCCATGGCCACCGCGACCCACACCGGGCTCTGGATATGGCCGATCAAAGTCACCGGATCAGACACCGTCACGCCGACCAGTTTCACCGACGCCGCGGTCATGATCACGCCCAGCGAGGCGAACAAAAACATGGTCAGTGGCAGGCCGAAAATCTGCCCGAGGATTTGATCTTTCTGGCTCTTGGCGTAACGACTGAAGTCCGGAATGTTCAACGACAACGTCGCCCAGAAACCCACCATTGCCGTCAGCCCGGCGGCGAAGTAACTCACCACGCTGGCGCCTTCCGGACGCTTCGGCGGGATCGCCAGCAGTTCGGTCATCGACACATTGGGCATCGCCCACACCAGCAAGCCGATGCCGACCGCCACCAGCAACGGCGCGGACAAGGTTTCCAACCACTTGATCGACTCGGCGCCGCGAATCACCACCCACAGGTTCAGCGCCCAGAACACCATGAAGCCGATCACCTCCCCCGTTCCGCCGAGGGATTTCCAGCCGTCGAAAATCGAGCCGAGAAACAGGTGAATCGCCAAACCGCCAAACATCGTCTGAATGCCGAACCAGCCGCACGCCACCAGCGCGCGAATCAAACAGGGCACGTTGGAGCCGAGAATGCCGAACGACGAGCGCAGTAACACGGGAAACGGAATGCCGTATTTGGTGCCGGGAAAGGCGTTCAGCGTCAGCGGAATCAACACGATGATATTGGCGAACAGAATCGCCAGCAGCGCTTCGCCCACACTCAAGCCGAAGTACGCCGTGAGCACGCCGCCGAGGGTGTAGGTCGGCACGCAGATCGACATGCCGACCCACAGCGCGGTGATGTGCCATTTGTTCCAGGTTCGTTCGCGCACCTTGGTCGGTGCCATATCGTGGTTGTAACGGGGACTGTCGAGGACGTCGCTGCCGGCTTCGAGTTCGAACAAGCCGTCGCGCTCGGTCACTTGAGATGTGTTCTGTTGCATGGCCGCTCCACTGTTCTTCTGATTATTTTTTTGCTCATCAGGCGGCTTGCACACAAGGCGCGAGCCGGACGATGGCCGGAGGAACTGACAACTTTCGTGCACCGGCCATGGTGTCAGCGGCGGCATCAATAAACGTGCCGGGTGAACCGCTTGGCGCTAGGGCCGTGCTTCAAACGTATTGCAACTTTCTGATATTTATCATTTTTAATTATTCACCTGATGAGTTCGCGGAAACTTGTCTGGGTGCTCAGGCTAAACACTTGGCAAGTTGTCCGAACAGACAGGACTCAAACTGGTGCACTGCATTTATTTTCATTGAGAACGTGCAACCGCAGCTCAACTTCAAGCGGCTGATTTCACATAGGAAATCTTGCTCATATTTCCATCCTGTCAAGTGCGTCAAAATGGTGAGCCGCCTCACCATTTTGGTGATTTACACTTTTTATCGTTATTTTTCATAGAGTTAAAACAGACATAAGCTTATAAAAAATATTCTTGCTCTATTGCAAATTCACGACTAGTTTCTATTCCTGACAGCTCTGACAGGAATACACCCTGCACTGCTGTACATCAATAAAACATTTAGAACCGGCACAAGTCGGTCATGCCTGCGAGGAACTCGGAATGTCTCTGTTGATCCGTGGCGCCACCGTTGTTACCCATGATGAAAGTTATCGCGCCGACGTCTATTGCGCCGACGGCGTGATCAAAGCCATCGGTGAAAACCTTGATATTCCCGCCGGCGCCGAAGTGCTCGACGGCAGCGGCCAATACCTGATGCCCGGCGGCATCGATCCGCACACGCACATGCAACTGCCGTTTATGGGCACCGTGGCCAGCGAGGATTTCTACAGCGGCACGGCGGCCGGTCTGGCCGGCGGCACAACGTCGATCATCGACTTCGTCATTCCCAATCCGCAGCAGTCGTTGATGGAAGCGTTTCATCAGTGGCGCGGCTGGGCGGAAAAGTCCGCGTCCGACTATGGCTTCCACGTCGCGATCACTTGGTGGAGCGAGCAGGTGCGCGAAGAGATGGCCGAACTGGTCAGCCATCACGGCATCAACAGCTTCAAACATTTCATGGCCTACAAGAACGCGATCATGGCCGCCGACGACACACTGGTGGCGAGTTTCGAGCGCTGCCTGGAACTCGGTGCGGTGCCGACCGTACACGCGGAAAACGGCGAACTGGTCTATCACCTGCAACGCAAGTTGATGGTGCAAGGCATCACCGGGCCGGAGGCGCATCCGCTGTCGCGGCCTTCGCAGGTTGAAGGGGAAGCGGCGAGCCGGGCGATTCGTATCGCTGAAACCATTGGCACGCCGTTGTATCTGGTGCACGTCTCGACCAAGGAAGCCCTCGACGAAATCACCTATGCGCGCAGCAAGGGTCAGCCGGTTTACGGCGAAGTGCTCGCTGGGCATTTGCTGCTCGACGATAGCGTCTACCAACACCCGGACTGGCAGACTGCTGCGGGTTACGTGATGAGCCCGCCGTTCCGTCCGCGCGGTCATCAAGAGGCGCTGTGGCACGGGCTGCAGAACGGTAATCTGCACACCACTGCGACGGATCATTGCTGTTTCTGTGCCGAGCAAAAAGCGGCGGGTCGTGATGACTTCAGCAAAATCCCTAACGGCACGGCGGGTATCGAAGATCGCATGGCGGTGCTTTGGGATGAGGGCGTTAATTCCGGTCGTTTATCGATGCAGGATTTCGTTGCGCTCACCTCAACCAACACCGCGAAAATCTTCAATCTTTATCCGCGTAAAGGTGCGATTCGCGTCGGTGCCGATGCCGACCTGGTGCTGTGGGATCCGCAAGGCACGCGCACCATTTCCGCCAAGACCCACCATCAGCAGGTGGATTTCAACATCTTCGAAGGCAAGACCGTGCGCGGCGTGCCGAGCCATACCGTCAGCCAGGGTCGATTGGTCTGGGCCGATGGCGACCTGCGCGCCGAGCGCGGCGCCGGCCGGTACATCGAACGGCCGGCGTATCCGGCGGTGTTTGATTTGCTGAGTAAGCGGGCTGAGCAACATAAGCCAGTTGCTGTGAAACGCTGACATCGAGGTCTTCGGCCTTCGCGAGCAAGCCCGCTCCCACATTTGAAATGCATTCCCCTGTAGGAGCTGCCGAAGGCTGCGATCTTTTGATCTTGTTTTTTAAGATCAAGATCAACAAATCGCAGCCTTCGGCAGCGCCTACACGGGGATTTGGCCAATGCCCGATAGAGGCAGTTACCGTGAGGCACACAACCGTGATCGAGACCCTGAACCATCTCCCCCACCCGCACGAAAGCGCGGCCGCCCTCGCCGGGCATTTCACTGATCTGGCGCCGCCGCTCAACGCTCGGCAGGCACATCTGGAAGCCTCGCGCTGCCTGTATTGCTACGACGCGCCGTGCGTGAATGCGTGCCCGAGCGAGATCGATATCCCCTCGTTCATCCGCAATATCCATCAAGACAACGTCCCCGGCGCCGCGCAGAAAATCCTCTCGGCAAACATCCTCGGCGGCAGTTGTGCACGCGTTTGCCCGACTGAAATCCTCTGCCAGCAAGCCTGCGTGCGCAACAACGCCCACGAATGCGCGCCGGTGCTGATCGGCCTGCTGCAACGCTACGCCGTCGACAACGCACACTTCACTGAACACCCATTCCAGCGCGCGGCAGCCACCGGTAAACGCATCGCCGTGGTGGGTGCCGGGCCGGCCGGTTTGTCCTGCGCGCATCGCAGCGCCATGCACGGTCATGACGTGGTGATTTTCGAAGCGCGGGAGAAGGCTGGCGGGCTCAATGAGTACGGGATCGCCAAGTACAAACTGGTCGACGATTACGCGCAAAAGGAGCTGGATTTCCTCCTGCAAATCGGCGGCATCGAAATCCGTCACGGGCAGAAACTCGGTGAGAATCTAACCCTCAGCGAGCTGCATCATCAGTTCGACGCGGTGTTCCTCGGCCTCGGTCTCAACGCCAGCAAGCAACTCGGCCTGGCCCACGAAGATGCGCCGGGCCTGCTCGCCGCCACCGATTACATCCGCGAACTGCGTCAGGCCGATGACCTGACGCAACTGCCACTGGCCGAACGCTGCATCGTCCTCGGCGCCGGCAACACCGCGATCGACATGGCCGTGCAAATGGCTCGCCTCGGCGCTCGCGATGTGAATCTGGTGTATCGCCGTGGCGCGGCGGACATGGGCGCCACTGGCCATGAACAAGACATCGCCAAGGCCAATCAGGTGCGTCTGCTGACCTGGGCACAACCGGAAGAAGTGCTGCTCGACGATCAAGGCAACGTGCGCGGCATGCGTTTCGCTCGCACCGATCTGGTCGAAGGACGCCTGCAAACCACCGGTGAAACCTTCGAACTGGCCGCCGACGCAATCTTCAAAGCCATCGGCCAGTCCTTCGACAGCAGCGCCCTCGCCGACCCGCTCGCCCGTGAACTCAAGCGCCAGGGTGAACGCATTCAAGTCGACGAAAACCTGCGCACCAGCATTCCCGGCGTGTATGCCGGCGGCGACTGCACCAGCCTCGATCAAGACCTCACCGTGCAAGCCGTGCAGCACGGCAAACTCGCCGCCGAGGCGATCAACGCTCAACTGATGCTCAACGTGGAGGCTGCGTAAATGGCCGATCTCTCGATAGTCTTCGCCGGCATCAAAGCACCGAACCCGTTCTGGCTGGCCTCCGCGCCACCGACCGACAAAGCCTACAACGTGGTGCGCGCGTTCGAAGCAGGCTGGGGTGGCGTGGTCTGGAAAACCCTTGGCGAGGATCCGGCGGCGGTCAACGTTTCGTCGCGTTACTCGGCGCATTACGGCAACAACCGCGAAGTGCTCGGCATCAATAACATCGAGCTGATCACCGACCGCTCGCTGGAAATCAACCTGCGGGAAATCACTCAGGTGAAGAAGGATTGGCCGGATCGCGCAATCATCGTTTCGCTGATGGTGCCGTGCGTTGAAGAGTCGTGGAAACACATTCTGCCGCTGGTTGAGGCCACGGGCGCTGACGGCATCGAACTGAATTTCGGTTGCCCGCACGGCATGCCAGAGCGCGGTATGGGCGCAGCGGTCGGTCAGGTGCCGGAGTACGTCGAGCAGGTTACGCGCTGGTGCAAGACTTATTGCTCGCTGCCGGTGATCGTCAAACTGACGCCGAACATCACCGACATCCGCGTCGCCGCCCGCGCCGCCCATCGCGGTGGCGCCGATGCTGTGTCGCTGATCAACACCATCAACTCGATCACCAGCGTCGATCTGGAGCACATGGTCGCCCTGCCCACCGTCGGCAGCAAAAGCACCCACGGCGGTTATTGCGGTTCGGCGGTGAAGCCGATCGCGCTGAACATGGTCGCGGAAATTGCCCGTGATCCTGAGACGCAGGGCTTGCCGATCTGCGGGATTGGCGGCATTGGCAGTTGGCGCGATGCCGCAGAATTCATGGCGCTGGGCAGTGGCGCGGTGCAAGTGTGCACGGCGGCGATGCTGCATGGTTTCCGCATTGTTGAGGAGATGAAGGACGGCTTGTCGCGGTGGATGGACAGTCAGGGTTACGCCAGCATCAGTGAGTTTTCCGGGCGCGCGGTGGGCAATACCACGGACTGGAAATACCTCGATATCAACTATCAGGTGATCGCCAGGATTGATCAGGAAGCGTGCATTGGTTGCGGGCGTTGCCACATTGCCTGCGAGGACACTTCACATCAGGCGATTGGCAGCCTGCGCCAGGCGGACGGGACGCATAAATATGAAGTGATTGATGATGAGTGTGTGGGCTGCAATTTGTGCCAGATCACTTGTCCGGTGGCGGACTGTATCGAGATGGTGCCGATGGATTCAGGCAAGCCGTTTCTGGACTGGAATCATGATCCGCGCAATCCCTACCACGTTGCAGTTTGACTGATCGTTCCCACGCTCTGCGTGGGAATGCAGCCCGGGACGCTCTGCGTCCCATTGGAACGCGGAGCGTCCCGAGAGGCATTCCCACGCAGAGCGTGGGAACGATCATGCATTTCCCTGTGGGAGCGAGCCTGCTCGCGAAGAGGCCAGCCCGGTCGCCACAAGACTCAAGGTTCCAAGCCAATCCCGCGCAAGATCACACTCGTCACCGTCTGCACCGCTCGCTCAAACTGCATGTCCGACAACGGCTGGTGATCATTCAAAATATTCACCTGATGATCAAAGTCGGCATAGTGCTGCGTCGACGCCCAAATCATATAAAGCAAACTCGAAGGCTCCACCGGCAAAATCCGCTTGTCCTCGACCCACTGCCGAATCTTCGCTTCCTTCATTTTCGCCCAGTCATACAGGCTGACATCCAGCGCCTCGCCCAGCGTCGGCGCGCCATGGATGATTTCATTCGCCCAAACCTTCGAACCGTACGGCCGGCTGCGCGAGTGGTTCATCTTCGCGCGAATATAACTGCTGAGCACCACGCGCGGATCGTCGAACATCTCGAAGCACAGCGCGTCCTGCTTCCACACTTCCAGCAGATCAAACAGCACCGCGCTGTACAGCTCGCTCTTGGTGCTGAAGTAATAATGCAGATTGGAACGCGGCAGTTGCACTTCGGCGGCGATGTCGGCCATCGCGGTGCTGCCGAAACCTTTTTCGGCGAAGACTTTTTCCGCCGCCAGCAGGATTTTCTCGACGTTATTGCGGCGAATTTCGATCTTGTGATTGCCCATGTGGGCTCCCTGACAACAGCGTTGTTGAAGACTAGCATCCGCTCAGGCACGCGGGCGACAGATGAAAACGAAACTTCGTACAGACGCGCCCGGACGGGGTTGAGTAAACTGGCCGTTCTTCGATTCTGCCTCAGAGGTATCCGCGATGCTGTTCAAGAATGTCCTGACCACCACTGCCCTGCTCGCCTCGCTGTTCGCTGCGTCTTCGGTATTTGCCCACGCCCATTTGAAAAGCCAGACCCCGGCCGCTGACAGCACCGTCGCCGCCCCGGCTGATTTGCGCCTGACCTTTTCCGAAGGTGTCGAAGCCACGTTCACCAAAGTCACCGTGACCAAGGACGGCGCGCTGGTTGCGGTCAAACCGCTGACCACCGAAGGCGACAAGAAAACCCTGATCATCACCCCGGCTGCTCCGCTGACCGCCGGTGAATACAAAGTCGAATGGCACGCAGTGTCGGTCGACACGCACAAAAGCGAAGGCGCCTATCAGTTCAAGGTTGGCCAGTAATTCATGAGCGAGGCGCTGGTGCTGTGCCGCTTTCTGCATTTCACCGTGGTGTTGATGCTGTTCGGCGCCTGGCTATTCAGGCCGTTGCTGCTCAAGGGTGAAGCGCTGGAACTGGATCGGCACCTGACGCGACTCGCCCGTTGGCTGGCCGCGGTTGCGCTGGTCAGCGGGATTGCCTGGGCGTTGCTGATTACCGCGAGCATGGCCGGTTCGGCTGCGGCGGCGTTTGATCCAGACACGATTGCGCTGGTGCTGGGCAATACGTTTTTTGGTCAGGTGTGGCGCTGGCACCTGCTGATCAACGCGGTGCTGCTGGCGTTGCTGTTCACTCCGTGGCGTTCAAGCATGCCGTTGCGCCTGGGTTTGAGCGGGTTGTTGCTGGCGACGCTGGCACCGGTCGGACACGGCGCGATGCTCGATGGTCTGAGCGGGCAGCTGCTGATTCTCAATCAGATCGTTCATCTGACCTGTGTGGCCGCGTGGCTGGGTGGGTTGTTGCTGCTGGTGATGATCCTGCGTCAGCCGAGTGAGCTTCGTGGTGTTTTGCAGCGTTTCAGCGGCGTTGGTTATTGGCTGGTGGCGGGGTTGCTGATCACCGGATTGATCAACGTCCGTGTGCTGACCGGCCAGTGGTGGCCGACGCCGTTGTTCAGCGGGTTTGCGCTGATTCTGTTGATCAAGGCGATGATTGTGCTAGGCATGCTCGGTTTGGCGTTGTTCAACCGCTTGCGCATGGAAGATTGCGAACAGCGGATCGGCACGCTCAAACGCAGTGTGATGCTTGAATGGCTGCTCGGCATTGGCGCCGTAGCCGCCGTCTCACTACTCGGCACCCTGCCCCCGATGATCACGGCTTGAAAAGAAAAAGATCGCAGCCTTCGGCAGCTCCTACAGATTATCCATGTAGGAGCTGCCGAAGGCTGCGATCTTTTGATCTTAATGGGGTTGGGTGTTGCCGGCGGCGGTATCGATACTAACCACCACCGACATCCCCGGCCTTAGCCGTTCCTCTTCCTGCTGATCCGGATCAATCGTGATCCGCACCGGCACCCGCTGGGCAATCTTCACAAAATTACCCGTCGCATTGTCCGCTTGCAGCAAGGCGAATTCAGACCCCGTGCCCGGCGAAATATGCTGCACATGCCCGGTGAATTTACGGTGGTTCAGCGCATCGACGGTGAAACGCACCGGTTGCCCGACCCGCACGTTGTCCATCTGGGTTTCCTTCATGTTGGCGATCACCCATTTCTGGTTCGGCACCAACGCCATCAACTGCGCCCCGGAGTTGACGTAAGCGCCGAGACGCACGCCAATCTGCCCCAACTGCCCGTCACGCGGCGCGACAATGCGCGTGTTCGACAAATCGATCCGCGCCAGTTGCACCGCCGCTTCCGCGCTGGCCACCGACGCCTCCAGCGAACCACGATTGACGATCACCGTCTGCAAATCCTGACGGGCGATTTCGACATTGGCCTTGGCCTGCGCCACCGCGGCAATGCTTTGCGCATTGGCTGCGAGCGCCACGTCCATTTCACGTTTCGACACTGAGCCGTCGCTCACCAGTTCCTTGTTACGCCGCAAATCCGCCTCGCTTTTGCGCAACTGCGCTTCGCTGTCGGCCTGCACCGCTTGGCGCAACTTGATCGTCGCCTCGGCGCTGTTGCGTTGCTGCACGACGTTGGCCAACGCGGCTTTCTGCACCGCCAGTTGCGCCAGCGATTGATCGAGACGCTGCTGATAGATGCGATCATCCAAGCGCACCAGCAAATCACCGGCCTTCACATACTGAAAATCCTGCACCGGCACTTCATAGACATAACCGGCGAGTTGCGGGCCGATGATCGTCACCTGCCCGCGAATCAAAGCATTTTCAGTGGTCTCGACCGCGCTGCTGAACGGCGGCAATTGCCAGGCATACAACACGATCAACACGCCGACGATGGCGATCGCGGCAAAGCCCAGCGACGAAATAATCCGCACCCGCAGCGAGCGTGGCTCAGTATTTGGCGATGACGGCGGCGCCACACCTTCGGGCGTGGCGGCAATGGCGTTGGTGGTTGTGGTGGTCGGTTCGGTCATGAAGAAGTGGCACCGCTCGAAGGTGTGGATGGCGCAGGGGCGACGGCTTTAGTGGTGCTCATCAGCCACAGCGCACGAATGGACAGCCAGATCATGGTCAGCACCGCGATCACGGCGATCAGCATGAACACGTCGTTGTAGGCCAGCACGTTGGCCTCTCGGGTCGCGGCGTTGGCCAGGCTACGAATGCCCGCAAGGTTGCGCAGGCTCGGGTCGGCCAATAGCGAGCCATACGCCGAGCCGCCACTCTGCACGCGCGCGGCCACCAAAGGGTCAGACAGCGTCAGGTGCTCAACGATGTGACTGGAATGAAATTTTTCCCGGACGATCTGAAAGGTGCCCAGAAGCGCCGCGCCGATTAAACCGCCGAGGTTATTACAGATCCCGAACAGCACGGAAAAACTCACCAGGTTGCGCGGATTGGTCAACACGTTGCGCGTGCCGAGCACCATGGTCGGGCCGAGGAAAAACGTGCTGCCGAAGGCCAACAGGAACTGACTGAAATAGAGGTTTTCCGGGCGGGTCAGGTTGTTGGAAGAACTGTCCATCACCGCCCCGGTGGCCATCAGACCCAGCGAGATGATCAATGGCATCAGCAGGTGTTTGGGGTCGATCGTCAGCGCGCTGGTCAACAACCCCGCGACGCTGCCAATCAGCATTACCACGTACAGGCTGTGCAATTGCTCATAGCCCATGTTCAGGTTCTGCATGAACCCCACCGCACCGGTGGACTGCTCGGAGGTGACCATTCGAATCAAGGTCACCGCCAACGCCAGACGAATCATCGTCCCGCTGCCGAGCCAACGGGTCATCAGCATCGGGTTGCTGCGATTATGTTCGATGGCCAGACCGGTGATGATCAGCGCAATCGACGACGCGAGGGCGACGCCGATCCAGTCGGCCTCCAGCCACCAGTCGATCCGCCCCAACGACAACACCGCGCACAGCAATGCGACGCCACTGGCGAGAATGGCGAAGGTCAAGAAGTCGAGTTTTTCGAAAGTTTTGAAGCGGTCGCCGGGCGGCAACTTGAGCATCAAAACGCAGCCCAGCGACAGCAACGCCATGCCCAATTCGAACAGGTACAAGCCGCGCCATTCGGCCATTTGCAGCAAGTCTTCGGAGAATAATCGCGCCAGCGGCAAGGCTAACTGCGACGTGCCGAGGCCGAGCACCAGCGCCTTCATTCGCCACTTCGCCGGGAACGCCTGCACCATGTAATACAGGCCCAGAGAGCTCAGCGCGGCGCCGACCATGCCGTGCGCCGCCCGCACCGCGACTGCGGAATTGAGGTCGTTGACGAACAAGTGGCCGAAGGTCACCAGCGCGTACAACACGAGGAATACTTCGGTGAACGCACGCAAACCGAACTGCTGGCGAAACTTCACCAGCAACAGGTTCATCGACACGTTGGTCATTACATACGCGGCCGGCAGCCAGGCCATTTCCGCCGTTGTGGCGCCGAGCGCGCCTTGCAGATAAGGCAGGTTGGCGACCACCAGCGAGTTGCCCAAACCACCGGTCAGCGCCACCAGCAAACCGACCAGCGCATAGGCCAGGCGCTTGGGGTTGGAGTGCAGCGGCGTCGAAGGGGAACCGGGCAGACTGGGCTTCTCGTGCGGCTGCCAGTTGCGCGGGGCGTATTGATCCATTGAAAAGCCTTGTGCTGAAGGTGGATGAAGTTTGCCGCAAATTCACCGGCAACACACATCTCATGGACAACACAGATCCCTGTAGGAGCTGTCGAGTGAAACGAGGCTGCGATCTTTTGATCCTTTGTTCCAAAGCCAGATAAAAAGATCGCAGCGTGCCGCAGCTCCTACAAGTGATCAGAGTGCTGCCGGGAGTCATCGTATAACTTGCTGTTGACATTCCCGCAAAACATAGGAAATATCCGCAACCATGTTGTACGACGACGTATGACAAATAATAAAAACAACAATGAAACAGGGAGCGTCACAGTGAGCACACTCGTCCGCAATTCCGCCCGCCCTTCCCGCTTTTCCGTTATTCGCCCGCGATCTACTCTAAGCCTGATCGGTTGCAGCAGCCTCGCCTTCGCCATGCCCATGAGCGCCGACGCTGAAGGCTTTCTGGAAGACAGCAAAGCCACGCTGAACCTGCGTAACGCCTACTTCAACCGCAATTTCGTCAACCCGGCCAACCCACAAGGCAAGGCTGAAGAGTGGACGCAAAGCTTCATCCTCGACGCCAAATCCGGTTTCACCCAAGGCACCGTCGGTTTCGGCCTCGACGTGCTCGGGTTGTACTCTCAGAAGCTTGATGGCGGCAAAGGCACCGGCGGCACGCAGCTGTTGCCGATCCACGATGACGGGCGTCCGGCGGACAACTTTGGCCGGCTCGGCGTGGCGATGAAAGCCAAGGTGTCGAAGACCGAATTGAAGGTCGGTGAATGGATGCCGGTACTGCCGATCCTGCGCTCCGACGATGGCCGCTCCCTGCCGCAAACCTTTCGTGGCGGGCAGATCACGTCCACTGAGATCAACGGCCTGACGGTCTACGGCGGCCAGTTCCGCGGCAACAGCCCACGCAACGACGCAAGCATGGAAGACATGTCGATGAACGGCCGGGGCGCTTTCACCTCCGATCGTTTCAACTTCGGCGGTGGCGAATACAGCTTCAATGACAAGCGAACCCTGGTCGGCGTGTGGTACGCCGAACTCAGCGACATCTACCAGCAGCAGTACTTCAACCTCAGCCACAGCCAGCCCGTGGGCGACTGGACGCTCGGCGCCAACCTCGGCTTCTTCACGGGCAAGGAAGACGGCAGCGCCCAGGCGGGCGAACTCGACAACAAGACCGCGTTCGCCATGCTCTCGGCCAGATACGGCGGCAGCACCTTTTATGTCGGCCTGCAGAAACTCGGCGGCGACGATGCGTGGATGCGGGTCAACGGCACCAGCGGCGGCACCCTGGCCAACGACAGTTACAACGCCAGTTACGACAATGCCAAGGAGCGCTCGTGGCAGTTGCGCCATGACTACAACTTTGTCGTTCTGGGCATCCCCGGCCTGACCATGATGAACCGCTATATCAGCGGCGATAACGTCCACACCGGCTTGATCACTGACGGCAAGGAATGGGGCCGCGAGTCGGAACTGGCCTACACCGTACAGAGCGGCCCGCTGAAAAACCTCAACGTGAGATGGCGCAACGCGACCATTCGCAGGGACTTCAGCACCAATGAGTTCGATGAGAACCGGGTGTTTATCAGTTATCCGATTTCGTTGTTGTAAGCCAGTCGCCACACCGAGTCTCCCTGTGGGAGCGAGCTTGCTCGCGAATGCGTCGGGTCAGTCAGTTCATATTTCAATGACGCACCGCTTTCGCGAGCAAGCTCGCTCCCACAAGGGGATTGCATTGCAACCAAGGAATCGTGGTGATCGAAAAGTGAATCAGCCCCTTCCGTCATATACACCAAAAGTCGCGTTGACAAGATCCGGAAACCCTACCGATACTCCAACGCAGTCATACGACAACCTACAACAAACCAATAACAATTTGTAAGGGAATGCCATGACGTCTACCACCCCTTCCCGCGCCCCGTTCAACCGGCTGCTGCTGACTGGTGCTGCCGGTGGCCTGGGCAAAGTCCTGCGCGAACGCTTGCGCCCCTACGCCAACGTGCTGCGACTGTCCGACATCGCCGCGCTCACGCCCGCTGTCGATGATCGCGAAGAAATCGTGCTCTGCGATCTCGCCGACAAACAGGCCGTGCACCAACTGGTCGAAGGCGTCGACGCGATCCTGCATTTCGGCGGTGTGTCCGTGGAGCGGCCGTTTGAGGAAATCCTCGGCGCCAACATTTGCGGGGTCTTTCACATTTACGAAGCGGCGCGCCGGCATGGCGTCAAACGAGTGATTTTCGCCAGTTCCAATCACGTCATCGGTTTCTATAAACAGGACGAGCAACTCGACGCCAGCTCTGCGCGCCGCCCTGATGGCTACTACGGTTTGTCCAAGTCCTACGGCGAAGACATGGCCAGTTTCTACTTCGACCGCTATGGCATCGAGACCGTCAGCATCCGCATCGGCTCCTCGTTCCCCGAGCCGCAAAACCGTCGAATGATGCACACCTGGCTGAGCTTCGACGACCTCACGCAACTGCTCGAGCACTCGCTGTACACGGCCAATGTCGGTCACACCGTGGTCTACGGCATGTCCGATAACAAAGACGTCTGGTGGGACAACCGATTCGCCAGCCACCTCGGTTTCGAAGCCCGGGACAGCTCCGAAGTATTTCGCGAGAAAGTCGAGGCGCAACCGATGCCGGCCGCCGATGACCCGGCGCGGATTTATCAGGGTGGCGCCTTCGTCGCGGCGGGCCCCTTCGGCGACTGACCGACTCACTTGATCCCCCCCAATCAAAACCAAGGGAATGAGTATGCAAGCCGAATTGATCGTCGACGCCCGCAACGCCGTGGGCGAAAGCCCGGTCTGGGTGGCGCAGGAAAATGCGCTGTACTGGGTCGATATCCCCAACGGCGCGCTGCAACGCTGGAGCGCCGATACCGGCCAGGTGCGTGCCTGGAAAGCCCCGGAAATGCTCGCCTGCATCGCGCGGCACCAGCGTGGCGGCTGGATCGCTGGCATGGAGAGCGGCTTCTTTCATTTGCATCCGCACACCGACGGCAGCCTCGACGCCGAGCGGCTCGCCAGCGTTGAACACGCACGCCCGGACATGCGCCTCAACGATGGTCGCTGCGACCGTCAGGGGCGCTTCTGGGCGGGCAGCATGGTGTTGAACATGGGCCTGAATGCGCCCGAAGGACGGCTCTATCGCTACGGTGCCGGCGCAACCGGGACGATCGAAGCGCAACTTGATGGCTTCATCGTCCCCAATGGCCTCGGCTTCAGTCCCGACGGTAAAACTCTGTACTTGTCCGACTCACACCCGAATGTGCAGTTGATCTGGGCTTTCGACTACGACACCGACAGCGGCACGCCATCGAATCGCCGTGTCTTCGTCGACATGAACAACCACTGCGGGCGCCCCGACGGCGCGGCAGTGGACGCCGATGGCTGCTACTGGATCTGCGCCAACGACGCCGGTCTCGTGCATCGCTTCACACCCGACGGGCGCCTCGATTACTCACTCCCTGTACCGGTGAAGAAACCGACCATGTGTGCGTTCGGCGGCAGCCAGATGGACACCTTGTTCGTCGCCTCGATCCGCCCCGGTGACGACCACGATCCGCAATCTCTGGCCGGCGGCGTGTTCGCCCTGAACCCCGGCGTCAAGGGCCTGCCGGAACCACTGTTCAACGATTTGCTGTAACCCGCCTCTGCTGCACCGCTGTGCCTTGAACACAAAAATAACAAGACTGGAGACACCCCTCATGGACTTCAAACGCACGTTGCTCGTCGCTGCACTCCCTTTCGCGTTCACCCTCAGCAGCGCCGTTCAGGCACTGGAAATCAAATTCGCCGACATCCATCCGGCCGGCTATCCGACGGTTGTGGCTGAAGAGCAACTGGGCAAAACACTGGTCGCCGACAGCGACGGCAAACTGACTTTCAAGATGTTTGCCGGCGGCGTGCTGGGCTCGGAAAAAGAAGTGGTCGAACAGGCGCAAGTCGGCGCGATTCAAATGGCTCGCGTCAGCCTCGGCATCGTCGGCCCGGTGGTGCCTGACGTGAACGTGTTCAACATGCCTTTCGTGTTTCGCGACCAAGCGCACATGCGTAAAGTCATCGACGGCGAAATCGGCGATGAAATCCTCGACAAGATCACCCAGTCGGAATTCAACCTCGTAGCCCTCGCCTGGATGGACGGCGGCACACGGAATATCTACACCAAGAAACCGGTGCGCACACTCGAAGATCTCAAAGGCATGAAGATCCGCGTGCAAGGCAACCCGATGTTCATCGAAACCATCAACGCAATGGGCGGCAACGGCATCGCCATGGACACCGGCGAGATCTTCAGCGCCCTGCAGACCGGAGTGATCGACGGCGCGGAAAACAACCCGCCAACCTTGCTCGAACATAATCACTACCAGAACGCGAAGTTCTACAGCCTGACCGGACACCTGATCCTGCCAGAGCCCATCGTGATGTCGAAAATCACTTGGGAAAAACTCACCCCCGATCAGCAGACCCTGGTGAAAAAAGCCGCGAAAGCCGCCCAAGCACAAGAGCGCACTTTGTGGGATGCCAAGTCGGCCAGCAGCGAAGAAAAACTCAAAGCGGCCGGCGTCGAGTTCATCACCGTCGACAAGAAACCGTTCTATGAGGCCACCGCATCGATACGCGAGAAGTACGGCGCACCTTACGTCGATCTGATCAAGCGCATCGAAGCCGTGCAGTAACCCTCCCAGCCCTCAACGAAAGGCCCGGCAACGCTGACCTCGCCGAAGGTCAGCGGCTGCCCGGTTACGGTGGAACCCGATGAAGAATTTGCTGCTGCGCATCAACGACCGGATCTACATGACCTGCATCTGGGTCGCCGGTCTGTCGGTGCTGACCATTTCCCTGATCATCCCTTGGGGCGTATTCGCCCGTTACGTCCTCGGCACCGGCTCCAGCTGGCCGGAACCCACCGCCATTCTGCTGATGATGGTCTTCACCTTCATCGGCGCCGCCGCCAGTTATCGCGCCGGCGCGCACATGGCCGTCGCGATGATTACCGATCGCCTGGCGCCCGACATGCGCAGAACCATGAGCATTGTCTCGCAGGTATTGATGGCGACCATTTGCCTGTTCATGACCATCTGGGGCAGCAAACTCTGCCTGTCGACCTGGAACCAGTTCATGAGCGCCCTGCCCACTCTGCGGGTGGGCATTACCTACATGCCGATCCCGGTCGGCGGCGCGTTGACGCTGATTTTTGTGCTGGAAAAACTCTTTCTCGGCGACCAGAGCAATCGCCGCGTGGTGCGCTTTGACCTGGTTGAAGAAAACGAAGGGGCTGCCTGATGGACGCATTGATTCTGCTGGGCAGTTTTATCGCCTTGATCCTGATCGGCATGCCGGTCGCTTACGCCCTCGGGCTGTCGGCGTTGATCGGCGCGTGGTGGATCGACATTCCGTTTCAGGCGCTGATGATTCAGGTCGCTGGCGGCGTGAACAAATTTTCCCTGCTGGCGATTCCGTTCTTCGTGCTCGCCGGGGCGATCATGGCCGAGGGCGGCATGTCGCGCAGGCTGGTGGCGTTCGCCGGGGTGCTGGTGGGGTTCGTCCGTGGCGGTCTGTCGCTGGTCAACATCATGGCCTCGACATTCTTCGGCGCGATCTCCGGCTCGTCAGTGGCGGACACCGCGTCGGTGGGCTCGGTACTGATTCCGGAAATGGAGCGCAAAGGCTATCCGCGTGATTTCTCCACAGCGGTGACGGTCAGCGGTTCGGTGCAAGCCTTGCTGACACCCCCGAGCCACAATTCGGTGCTCTATTCGTTGGCGGCCGGCGGCACGGTGTCCATCGCTTCGCTGTTCATGGCCGGCGTGGTGCCGGGCCTGTTGATGAGTGCGTGCCTGATGGTGCTGTGCCTGATTTTCGCGCGTAAACGCAACTACCCGAAAGGCGAAGTCATCCCGCTGCGCCAGGCGCTGAAAATCTGCGGCGAAGCGCTGTGGGGCCTGATGGCGATGGTGATCATTCTCGGCGGGATTCTATCCGGGATTTTCACCGCAACCGAATCAGCGGCCATCGCGGTGCTCTGGTCATTTTTCGTAACCATGTTCATCTACCGCGACTACAAATGGAGTGAGTTGCCGAAGCTGATGCACCGCACAGTGCGGACGATTTCGATCGTGATGATCCTGATCGGTTTCGCGGCGAGCTTCGGCTACATCATGACCCTGATGCAGATCCCGGCGAAGATCACCACGATGTTCCTGACCCTGTCAGACAACCGCTACGTGATCCTGATGTGCATCAACGTCATGCTGCTGTTGCTCGGCACCGTGATGGACATGGCCCCGCTGATTCTGATCCTCACACCGATTCTGATGCCGGTGATTCTCGGCATTGGCGTAGATCCGGTGCAGTTCGGCATGATCATGCTGGTGAACCTGGGGATCGGATTGATAACACCGCCGGTAGGTGCGGTGCTGTTTGTCGGGTCGGCGGTGGGCAAGGTCAGTATTGAAAGCACGGTAAAAGCACTGCTGCCGTTCTACGCGGTGCTGTTTCTGGTGTTGATGCTGGTCACCTACATTCCCGCCATTTCCCTGTGGCTACCGCACTTGGTGTTGTAACAACCTGAAAGATCGCAGCCTTCGGCAACTCCTACAGAAATCGCATTCCATGTAGGAGCTGTCGAGTGAAACGAGGCTGCGATCTTTTGATCTTCAAATACTCAAGCACGCAACAACATATATCCCGCGACCACCAGACACACACTGGCAAACCCCACCTGCAACGCCCGCGCCGGCACTCGCGCGCACAGCTTGCGGCCGATGATCATGCCGACAATGCTGGCGACGATAAACGCCGCGCCCTGCCCGTCAATCCGCACCCCGGCGTGAAACGATCCGATCACCCCGATCGCCGAAATCAGGCTGATCACCATCAACGACGTCGCGACTATCCCGCGCATTTGCACGTCGGTCAGTTGCTTGAACGCCGGCACAATCAAAAACCCGCCGCCAACGCCAAGCAACCCGGACACCACGCCCGTAACCGCGCCCAACGCCGCAAGGGTTGCGGTGCATTTGGCCGTCCAGTCGAAGCGCCCGGTTTCTTCATCGAGCATGCAGTTCTTCTGACCCCAACTGCCATGCCCGTGATCGCTCGGCCCTTCTTCCTGACGCTCGCGCCGCAACATGCGCCAAGCAACCATGACCATCAGCAGGCTAAAAAGGATCATCAGAATCTTCTCCGGCAATTGATGCGCGAAGTAGATCCCCAGCGGCGAAAACACCGCGCCGAGCGCCGCAATCAACAGTGCCGCGCGATAACGCACCAGCCCATGGCGCAATCCATCGATAGCTCCAACCGCCGCCGCACTGCCCACCGCGAATAACGCGACCGGCGCCGCTTGCGTCATCGTCCAGCCGAGCCCGAGCACCAGCGCCGGCACCGCCAGAATGCCGCCGCCAGCCCCGGTCAAACCGAGCACCAACCCCATTACCACGCCAAACAGACTTGCCAGCAACATAGGGTTTTCTCAGTCGACCTTGGACAGACTAGTCAGCCATTCGCGGCCCTTGAGCATGCCGTTCCAGTAGAACCACGGCAGCAACGTCGCCTTGAGCAACCACGCAGAACGCCGCGCCACGGTCGGATCAAGAGGAAACGTCGGCAGCAACTTACCGGCATAGCCAAACTCGGCGAGGATCACCTTGCCCTTCTCCACCGTCAGCGGGCACGAACCATAGCCGTCGTACTTCAACGGCAGCGGTTGTTGCTTGCGCTGAGCCAGCAGGTTTTGCGCAACAACCACGACTTGCTTGCGCACTGCTGCAGCGGTTTTCGCGTTGCTGGTGCCGCAGATATCGCCGAGCGCAAACACCTCGGGATAACGCGGATGCTGAAGGCTGTGTTGATTGACTTCGCACCAGCCAGCGGCGTCGGCCAACGGACTTTTTGCGATGAAATCCGGCGAGACCTGCGGCGGCACGACGTGCAGCAGATCGAAGGTTTTCGCCTCGCGAGTGACGTTGCCGTCAGCATCCTTGATCTCGAACCATGCGGTTTTCGCCGGGCCGTCGACCTTGACCAGATTCGAGTTGAACGCCAGTTGCGCGTTGTATTTTTCGATGTACTTCATCAGCGGCGGCACGAACGTCGCCACCCCGAACAACGCGGCGCCGGCGAGATTGAATTCGACATTGATGTTGTTCAGCACGCCGTTTTTAAGCCAGTGATCGCAGGACAGATACAGCGCCTTTTGCGGCGCGCCGGCGCATTTGATCGGCATCGCCGGTTGCGTGAACAGCGCTTTGCCGCCGCGCAGTTTTTGCACCTGATCCCAGGTGTATTGCGCGTGCTGGTAGCTGTAATTGGAAGTGACGCCGTGCTGACCGAGGCTTTCCTGCAAGCCTTCGATTTTCTCCCAGGCCAGACGCAGGCCGGGGCAGACGATCAGGTTTTGATAGCTGACCGTGCGTTGATCGTTGAGGGTGAGTTGGCGCTTGTCGGGATCGATGCCGGTGACGGCGGCTTGCAGCCAGTTGACCTGACGCGGCATCACCTTGGCCATGGGTCTGGCGGTGTCTTTTGCGTCGTAAGCACCGCCGCCGACCAGCGTCCACGCCGGCTGGTAATAGTGCTGCGAACTCGGCTCGATCACGGTGATTTTCAGGTCAGGATCACGCTTGAGCAGGCTGGCGACGAAGCCGATGCCCGCCGTGCCGCCGCCGATAACCACGATGTCTGCACTGATGGATGGGCCCCAGTGTTGATCGTTCATTGCTTGTTCCTTTTGCTGCACGCAAGGATTTCGTCAGCCATCACACAGATCCATTGTAGGAGTGAGCCTGCTCGCGATCGCGGTGGGTCAGCCAACATGTTTATCGACTGATACACCACTATCGCGAGCAGGCTCGCTCCTACAGGGGATTGGTGCGATGGCTGGCATTTATGGGTGTTCCCAGCTTTTTAGGACGGCCCCGCAATAAAGCCCCGACAGGGTCTTCATCACCTGAATCACTTCCGGGCTGGCGAGCCCATAAAAAATATATTTGCCTTCGCGGCGAGTGGCGACCATGCCTTCGTCGCGCAAAATGCCCAATTGCTGGGACAGCGTCGGCTGGCGTACGCCGGTCATGGTTTCCAGCTCGCCAACGTTGCGTTCGCCCTGGGTCAATTGACAGAGGATCAACAACCGATCTTCATTGGCCAACGCCTTGAGCAACGCACAGGCCTTGGTGGCCGAGGCGCGTAATTGGGCGACTTCACATTCGGTCAGACTGGATTGCATTTGCACGATGCCTTCAACGTCACTTAAGCTGCGAACATTATGTTTTTACATAAAGTGTTGCAACCCCGAATGACTTTTCGCCCACTCGTACAGGTTTGTGTCCATGCCCGCGCTGATTGAAGCTTTCCTCGACCCCGCCTCCTCGACCTACAGTTACGTGGTCTATGAAGCCGACGGCGGGCACTGCGCAATCGTCGATCCGGTGCTCGACTACGACGGCGCCGCCGGCCGCACCTGTACCGCTCAAGCCGACAAAATCATTGCCTTCGTCCGCCAACACAACTTGCAAGTGCAGTGGCTGCTGGAAACCCACGCCCACGCCGATCACCTGTCCGCCGCGCCGTATCTGCGCCGCGAACTGGGCGGCAAGATCGCCATCGGCGAGTCCATCAGCAAAGTGCAGAACGTGTTCAAGGCGCTGTTCAATCTGGAGCCGGAGTTCTGCGTCGACGGCTCTCAGTTCGATCACCTGTTCGCGCCGAACGAGTCATTCAGCATCGGCAATCTCAAAGCTACGGCGCTGCATGTTCCCGGCCACACACCGGCGGACATGGCTTACCTGATTGATGGCGAGCAGATTCTGGTCGGCGACACGCTGTTCATGCCGGATGTGGGCACGGCGCGCTGCGACTTCCCCGGCGGCAACGCCAATCAACTGTTCAACTCGATCCAAAAACTGCTGGCCTTCCCGGCGAGCGTGAAGCTTTACGTTTGCCACGACTACCCGCCCGAGGGTCGCGAGTCGCAGTGCCAGACCACGGTGGGCGAGCAGCGCAAAAGCAACATTCATGTGCATGACGGGGTGGATGAGGCGGCGTTTGTTGAGATGCGCACGAAGCGTGATGCCGGATTGGGCATGCCGACGCTGTTGCTGCCGGCGATTCAGGTGAATGTGCGGGCGGGGAATTTGCCGGCGGCTGAGGACAATGGTGTGGTTTATCTGAAGATTCCGCTTAACAAGCTTTAACGTCAAAAGATCGCAGCCTGCGGCAGCTCCTACACGGATTTCGCATTGATCGTTCCCAGGCGGCGTGTGGGCACGATCATGCATTTTTCCCTGTAGGAGCTGCCGCAGGCTGCGATCTTTTGATCTTCACGCCCCCAACGTCAACCCATTCGCCGGCAACGGCAGCGCGGTTTTATACCGCACCTGCTTCAACGCAAAACTCGAGCGGATATTCGCCACGCCCGGCACTTTGGTCAGAAAGTCCATCATGAAGCGCTCCAACGACTGGATCGTCGGCACCAGCACCCGGATCAGATAATCCGGGTCGCCGGCCATCAAATAGCACTCCATCACTTCGGGGCGATCAGAAATCGCTTCTTCGAAATGCTGCAACGCCAACTCCACCTGTTTCTCCAGGCTGACGTGAATAAACACGTTCACGTGCAGCCCCAGCAGATCGGCGTCCAGCAGCGTCACCTGCTCGCGAATCAGGCCTAATTCTTCCATCGCTTTCACCCGATTGAAGCACGGCGTCGGCGACAGATTCACCGAGCGTGCAAGGTCGGCGTTGGTGATGCGCGCGTTCTCTTGAAGGCTGTTGAGAATGCCGATGTCAGTACGATCCAGTTTGCGCATGAGACAAAACCACCTGTTTTTTATGTTTATGCAGAATTTCTATCTGCAAATCGTCTCCAGCGCAACGAAACAGAGATAAATATTCTTCTTGGCCCGGCCTATGATTGTTGTAGGACAAGATTTCTTCTACCGAAGGATGACTGCCAGCTCACTACAAGAAATTCACAAGATCGAGCGTAGAAGCCATGACCCAAGCGTATGAACCGCTGCGTCTGCACGTCCCTGAACCCTCGGGCCGTCCAGGCTGCAAAACCGATTTTTCCTACCTGCATCTGACCGATGCCGGTACGGTGCGCAAACCTTCCATCGACGTCGAACCTGCCGACACCGCCGACCTGGCGCGTGGGCTGATTCGCGTGCTCGACGATCAAGGCAACGCCCTCGGCCCTTGGGCTGAAAACGTGCCGGTCGAGATCCTGCGTAAAGGCATGCGCGCCATGCTCAAGACGCGCATCTACGACAACCGCATGGTCGTCGCCCAGCGTCAGAAAAAGATGTCGTTCTACATGCAAAGCCTTGGCGAAGAAGCCATTGGCAGTGCTCAGGCGTTGGCCCTGAACATCGACGACATGTGCTTTCCGACCTACCGTCAGCAAAGCATTCTGATGGCCCGCGAAGTGCCACTGGTCGACCTGATCTGCCAACTGCTGTCCAACGAGCGCGATCCGCTCAAGGGCCGCCAGTTGCCGATCATGTACTCAGTTAAGGAAGCAGGTTTCTTCACCATTTCCGGCAACCTCGCGACCCAGTTCATTCAGGCGGTCGGCTGGGGCATGGCTTCGGCGATCAAGGGCGACACCAAAATCGCCTCGGCGTGGATCGGTGACGGCGCCACCGCCGAATCGGACTTCCACACCGCCCTCACCTTCGCTCACGTTTATCGCGCGCCGGTGATCCTCAACGTGGTCAACAACCAGTGGGCGATTTCGACCTTCCAGGCGATCGCCGGTGGTGAAGCCACCACCTTCGCCGGACGCGGCGTCGGTTGCGGCATCGCTTCTCTGCGCGTCGATGGCAACGACTTCTACGCGGTTTACGCCGCTTCTGCCTGGGCTGCCGAACGCGCCCGCCGCAACCTCGGCCCGACCATGATCGAATGGGTCACCTACCGCGCCGGCCCGCACTCGACCTCCGACGACCCATCGAAATACCGTCCTGCCGATGACTGGAGCCACTTCCCGCTCGGCGACCCGATTGCCCGCCTGAAACAGCACCTGATCAAGGTCGGCCACTGGTCGGACGAAGAGCACGCCGCCGTCAGCGCCGAGCTCGAAGCCGAAGTGATTGCCGCGCAGAAACAGGCCGAACAGTACGGCACCCTCGCCGGCGGCCAGATTCCAAGCGCCGCGACCATGTTCGAAGACGTCTACAAAGAGATGCCGGAGCACTTGAAGCGCCAGCGTCAGCAGTTGGGGATCTGACATGAACGATCACAACAACAATATTCAGCTGGAAACCGCCATGACCACGACCACCATGACCATGATCCAGGCCCTGCGCTCGGCCATGGATGTGATGCTTGAGCGCGATGACAATGTCGTCGTGTTCGGTCAGGACGTCGGCTATTTCGGCGGCGTGTTCCGTTGCACCGAAGGCCTGCAAACCAAGTACGGCGCCTCGCGTGTGTTCGATGCGCCGATTTCTGAAAGCGGTATCGTCGGCGTTGCCGTGGGCATGGGCGCTTACGGTCTGCGTCCGGTTGCCGAGATTCAGTTCGCTGATTACGTCTACCCGGCGTCCGACCAGATCATTTCCGAAGCTGCGCGCCTGCGTTATCGCTCGGCCGGCGAATTCACCGCGCCGATGACCCTGCGCATGCCGTGCGGCGGCGGCATCTACGGCGGCCAGACGCACAGCCAGAGCATCGAGGCGATGTTCACTCAGGTCTGCGGCTTGCGCACCGTGATGCCATCCAACCCGTATGACGCCAAAGGCTTGCTGATCGCCTCCATCGAAAACGATGACCCGGTGATCTTCCTCGAGCCGAAACGCCTGTACAACGGCCCGTTCGACGGCCACCACGACCGTCCGGTAACGCCGTGGTCGAAACACCCGCAAGCACAGGTTCCGGACGGTTACTACACCGTGCCGCTGGACGTTGCCGCCATCACTCGTCCGGGCAGGGACGTGACCGTGCTGACCTACGGCACCACCGTGTATGTGTCGCAAGTCGCGGCTGAAGAAAGCGGCGTAGATGCCGAAGTCATCGACCTGCGCAGCCTGTGGCCGCTGGATCTGGAAACCATCGTCAAGTCGGTGAAGAAAACCGGCCGTTGCGTGGTGGTACACGAAGCCACGCGCACCTGCGGTTTCGGCGCCGAACTGGTGTCGCTGGTGCAAGAGCATTGCTTTCATCACCTGGAAGCGCCGATCGAACGCGTCACCGGTTGGGACACCCCCTACCCGCACGCGCAGGAGTGGGCGTATTTCCCAGGGCCGTCCCGAGTGGGCGCGGCGTTGAAACGGGTTATGGAGGTCTGAATGGGCACGCACGTTATCAAGATGCCGGACATCGGCGAAGGCATCGCAGAAGTAGAACTGTCACAGTGGCACGTCAAGGTTGGCGATCTGGTCGTCGAAGATCAGGTGCTGGCGGACGTGATGACCGACAAGGCAATGGTCGATATTCCGTCGCCGGTGCATGGCAAGGTGATTGCCCTCGGTGGTCAGCCGGGTGAAGTGATGGCGGTTGGCAGTGTGCTGATCAGCATTGAGGTTGAAGGTGCCGGCAATCTGAAAGAATCGGCCGCGCCTGCTGCCGTCAAAGAAACACCTGTTGCGCCGAAAGTTGAGGCCGTTGTTGAGAGCAAACCTGCTCCAGCCGCCCCGCGTCCGGCTGCCGTTTGCCAAGGCCCGATGGTGGCTCGCGAAGCAGACGAACGTCCTCTCGCCTCCCCGGCCGTGCGCAAACATGCGCTGGATCTGGGCATTCAATTGCGTCTGGTGCGCGGTTCCGGCCCGGCCGGTCGGGTGTTGCACGAAGACCTTGAAGCCTACTTGGCGCAAGGTCAGTCGAACACTTCGGCGCCAGTTGCTGCCGCTTACGCACAGCGCAACGACGAAGAACAGATTCAAGTGATCGGCATGCGCCGCAAGATCGCCCAGCGCATGCAGGACGCTACCCAGCGTGCCGCACACTTCAGCTATGTCGAAGAAATCGATGTCACCGCGATTGAAGAACTGCGCGCGCACCTGAATGAAAAACACGGGGCCAGTCGTGGCAAGTTGACCTTGCTGCCATTCCTCGTTCGCGCTCTGGTCGTCGCCCTGCGCGACTTCCCGCAGATGAATGCCCGTTACGACGACGAAGCTCAGGTCATCACCCGCCTTGGTGCGGTGCATGTCGGCGTCGCCACGCAAAGCGATGTCGGCCTGATGGTGCCGGTGGTGCGTCACGCCGAGGCGCGCAGCTTGTGGGACAGCGCCACGGAAATCTCGCGTCTGGCCAACGCCGCGCGCAATGGCAAGGCCAGTCGCGATGAGTTGTCCGGTTCGACCATCACCCTCACCAGCCTCGGTGCGCTGGGCGGTATCGTCAGCACCCCGGTGTTGAACCTGCCGGAAGTGGCCATCGTCGGCGTCAACAAAATCGTCGAACGGCCAATGGTCGTCAAAGGCCAGGTAGTGGTCCGCAAGATGATGAACCTCTCCAGCTCGTTCGATCACCGCGTGGTCGACGGCATGGACGCGGCACTCTTCATCCAGGCCATTCGTGGCCTGATCGAACAACCTGCCACTTTGTTTGTGGAGTAAGGCTCGTATGCAATCTCTGAACACCACGCTGCTGATCATCGGCGGCGGCCCCGGCGGTTATGTAACGGCGATTCGCGCCGGGCAACTGGGCATTCCGACGATTCTGGTCGAGGGCCAATCGCTGGGCGGCACGTGCCTGAACATCGGCTGCATCCCGTCGAAAGCGTTGATTCATGTGGCTGAGCAGTTTCACCAGACCCAGCATCACAGTCAGCATTCGGCGCTGGGCATCAGCGTTTCGGCGCCGACGCTCGACATCAGCAAAAGTGTCGAGTGGAAGGACGGCATCGTTGATCGCCTGACCACTGGCGTTGCGGCGTTGCTGAAGAAGAACAAGGTTCAAGTGATCAATGGCTGGGCCAAAGTCATCGACGGCAAGACTGTTGAAGTCGGCGACACGCGCATTCAGTGCGAGCACCTGGTGCTGGCGACCGGTTCGACCAGCGTCAATCTGCCGATCCTGCCGATTGGCGGGCCGATCATCTCCTCCACCGAAGCGCTGGCGCCGACGTCCGTGCCGAAACGTCTGGTCGTGGTGGGTGGGGGTTACATCGGTCTGGAATTGGGCATCGCTTATCGCAAACTCGGCGCCGACGTCAGTGTGGTCGAGGCTCAGGATCGCATCCTGCCGGCCTACGACGCCGAACTGACGCAACCGGTGCACGAGGCGTTGAAGCAACTGGGTGTGAAGCTGTACCTGAAACACAGCGTGCTGGGTTTCGACGGCACGTTGCAGGTGCGCGACCCAGAGGGCGAGACGCTGAACCTGGAAACCGATCAGGTGCTGGTCGCCGTCGGTCGCAAACCGAATACCCAGGGCTGGAATCTGGAAGCGCTGAATCTGGACATGAACGGCTCGGCGATCAAGATCGACAGCCGCTGCCAGACCAGCATGCGCAATGTCTACGCCATCGGTGATTTGAGCGGCGAACCGATGCTCGCTCACCGCGCGATGGCGCAGGGCGAAATGGTTGCCGAGTTGATCAGCGGCAAAACCCGCGAATTCAGCCCGACGGCGATTGCTGCGGTGTGCTTTACCGATCCGGAATTGGTGGTGGTCGGCAAGACGCCGGACGAGGCTAAAGCTGCGGGGCTGGACTGCATTGTGGCGAGTTTCCCGTTCGCGGCGAATGGCCGGGCGATGACGCTGGAGTCGAAAAGCGGCTTCGTGCGCGTGGTCGCTCGTCGGGACAATCATCTGATTGTCGGCTGGCAGGCGGTGGGCGTTGGCGTGTCCGAGTTGTCGACAGCGTTTGCGCAAAGCCTGGAAATGGGCGCGCGGCTGGAGGACATCGGCGGCACCATCCATGCGCATCCGACCTTGGGAGAAGCGGTGCAGGAAGCGGCGTTGCGTGCTTTGGGGCATGCGTTGCACCTGTAAAGATCAAAAGATCGTCCGATCGCGGCCCGAGCCTTCGGCAGCTCCTACAGGGGTTTGCCGATTCTGTAGGAGCTGCCGCAGGCTGCGATCTTTTCAGCGATGAACGAGGATTTTTCATAAGCAGGCTAATAAATCTGCTCATCCCTCCATCGTCCGGGCTGCGAAACCGCTCAAGAATGAAGTATTGTTGTGCCCATCCAAAAAACGTCAGAAGCCTTGAACCGTTTCGACGGTTGTTCAGTGATAGAGGGTGTCATGGGTAACGAAAGCATCAATTGGGACAAGCTGGGTTTTGACTACATCAAGACCGACAAGCGCTATCTGTCGTACTTTCGCGATGGCGAGTGGGACAAAGGCACCCTGACCGAAGACAACGTGCTGCACATCAGCGAAGGCTCGACTGCCCTTCACTATGGCCAGCAGTGCTTCGAAGGCATGAAGGCCTATCGTTGCAAGGACGGCTCGATCAACCTGTTCCGCCCGGATCAGAACGCCCTGCGTATGCAACGCAGCTGCGCGCGTCTGCTGATGCCGACCGTTGATACCGAGCAGTTCATCGAAGCCTGTAAGGAAGTGGTTCGTGCCAACGAGCGCTTCATTCCGCCTTATGGCACCGGCGGCGCGCTGTACCTGCGCCCGTTCGTGATCGGCGTGGGTGACAATATCGGCGTGCGCACTGCCCCCGAGTTCATCTTCTCGATCTTCTGCATCCCGGTCGGCGCCTACTTCAAGGGCGGCCTGACCCCGCACAACTTCCAGATCTCCAGCTACGACCGCGCCGCCCCACAAGGCACCGGCGCAGCCAAAGTCGGCGGCAACTACGCAGCCAGCCTGATGCCGGGCTCGAAAGCCAAGAAAGCCAACTTCGCTGACGCGATCTACCTAGATCCGATGACCCACACCAAGATCGAAGAAGTCGGCTCGGCCAACTTCTTCGGGATCACCCACGACAACAAGTTCATCACCCCGAACTCGCCGTCGGTTCTGCCAGGCATCACCCGCCTGTCGCTGATCGAACTGGCGAAATCGCGTCTGGGCCTGGAAGTGGTTGAAGGCGACGTGCTGATCGACAAACTGTCGGACTTCAAAGAAGCCGGCGCTTGCGGTACAGCGGCAGTGATCACGCCGATCGGTGGCATCAGCTACAACGATCATCTGCATGTGTTCCACAGCGAGACAGAAGTCGGCCCTGTGACCCAGAAGCTTTATAAAGAGCTGACCGGTGTACAGACCGGCGACATCGAAGCGCCAGCGGGTTGGATCGTTAAGGTTTGATTTGACGGCTCTGGATGTATAAAAGCCTCCCACCGAGTGATTGGTGGGGGCTTTTTTGTTGTGGTGATAAAGATCAAAAGATCGCAGCCTTCGGCAGCTCCTACATGATCGCCTGATCTTTTGATCTTCTATTTCAAGGCAATCCTTTTTCCGGCACGACTGGCGATCCCACTCGCCTGCCCGTTCTGCTGCTTCCCCATCCGCGCCTGCGTAATCAGTCCAGGAATCAACTCCCCCTCCGGCAGATTCTTCCAGAACCGCACCGGCAAATGTCCCTGCATGACCTTCGGATTCAACCGCGCCGGATTGAAGATGTGGCTGTAATACGTCAACCACAGATCACCATGCGGATCATCGACGTTCTGCGCCAGTTGCTGCCATTCCACGGGGCATTGACGCTGGTGAATCAGTTGCTCGCCATCGTAATAAACCCCGTCACGCGGCGTCGCGATCAGCCAGCGATGACGGCCCATGCGCCCGATGAAATGTTCGCTGGCACTGTGCAGGATGTCGTGCGCCGGTTCGTGCCACGCCACGTATTGCGGGCCAGCGCTGGCTGACGGGCGTTCGATGAAGCGCACAAACGCATGCAGGTGATGGGCTTCACGGCGCACCTGTTTGATACGTCGCTGCAACTCGCTGCCAAGCTTGTCTCCGGCGAGCATGGCCGTGCGATCGCCATGGCTGACCCGCCACAGCACTTCATACAAAAGGCTCCAGCGTTGATCGCCGCGGTATTGCGCCGCTTGTTCCAGCGTATCGAGCAATGCACGCGGAATCCGCGCCATAAACGGCCCCTGACCTTCTGGAACTGGAGCATCACTGGCGAACAGGTCTCCCACCCCTTCCGACGCCCAACTCACCAGACTTGGATCGATTTCATGGCTCAGCAGCCAACGCGCTTGCTGACGCCACGTCTCGAACAGATCGTCGCAGTCAAGATTGATCATCCCCACAACCCCATCTGTTGCGGCATCGGCCGGTCGCGCAATTGCTGATAGAGCAAATGGCTGGTGACTTCGGCCTGCTGTGGGTGGTAATCGCTGGTGATGATGAACGGCTTGGCCTTGGCCAGCACGCAGCGCATGCGCGCGACGTCTTCGTAGCGGATTCGGCGCTGACGACGCAGCTCGACCAGGCGTTCGGTGGTGCGCAGGCCGATGCCAGGGATACGTGAGATCAGAGACGCTTCGGCACGGTTCAGATCCAGCGGGAACACTTCACGATTCTGCAGTGCCCACGCCAGTTTCGGGTCGATGTCCAAGGCCAGATTGCCCGGGCCCTTGAGCAGTTCGTCAGCGCTATAACCGTAGCTGCGCAGGAGGAAATCGGCTTGGTACAAACGGTGTTCACGCATCAATGGCGGCGCGGCGAGGGGCACGCTTTTCGGGCTGTCGGGGATCGGGCTGAATGCAGAATAATAAACCCGCCGCAAACGGAAGTTGCCGTACAGCGACTGCGCACTGTGCAAAATTGTGCTGTCGTCGGTGTCATCGGCGCCGACGATCATTTGCGTGCTCTGCCCAGCGGGCGCGAACTTCGCTGATCGGGGTTCATTGAGAACGGTTTGCACACCGGTGTAGATGGTGTTCATGGCCAGCTTGATCGAGCCGATATCCTTCTCCGGCGCCAACGTCTGCAGGCTGGCGTCGGTGGGCAGTTCGATATTGACGCTCAAACGATCGGCGTAACGCCCCGCTTCTTCGATCAGCGCAGGATCGGCTTCGGGGATGGTTTTAAGGTGGATGTAACCGCGAAATTCATGTTCTTCGCGCAGCAGCTTCGCGACGCGTACCAGTTGCTCCATGGTGTAGTCCGCCGAGCGGATAATTCCGGAGCTGAGAAACAAGCCGCTGACGCAGTTGCGCCGGTAGAAATCCATGGTCAGCGCCACCACTTCTTCCGGCGTGAAACGTGCGCGGGGGACGTCACTGGAACGGCGATTGACGCAGTATTGGCAATCGTAGAGACAGAAATTGGTCAGCAGAATCTTCAACAACGACACGCAGCGCCCGTCCGGCGTATAGCTGTGGCAAATGCCCATGCCATCGGTCGAGCCCAGACCACTCTTGCCCTCGGAGCTGCGTTTGGGCGCACCGCTGCTCGCACATGACGCGTCGTACTTGGCGGCGTCGGCGAGAATGCTCAGCTTGTCGATGATTTGCATGGCGCGGGCTCTTTACTGTTTGGATATACAGTATAGCGTCGCGAGCTTGCGCACAAGGTTGGGCACGACCCCTCGTCGGCTTGGAGCGAAGATCAAAAGATCGCAGCGTTCCGCAGCTCCTACGTAGATTCCGGATCGGGGTTCATCGGGTGTACACACGTCCTGTAGGAGCTGCCGAATGCTGCGATCTTTTGATCTGGCCTTTATCAATCGCCACCTCAACACCAAACCGAGCCCCGAATTCCCTGCGCCCTACGGCCGTCAACGCCAACGCCCGACTGTCCAGATCCTGCGTCACCCACTTACGCCGCAACGCCGCTTGCAACAACGCCGCCCCTAACGAGCCACCCAGATGCGGACGACGCATGCTCCAGTCCAGACAAGGACAAGCAAACTTGCGGCGCAACGTGCTCAAATCCTGCACCTCGATACCCAGACCTTCAAACAGCGCCGCGCCACTGTCACTCAAGCGATACGCCTGCTCGTCGGTCTCCACCAGCCATCCGGCCTCGATAAATCGGTCATGCAGCAACACCGCCAGCGTCCCCGCCATATGGTCATAGCAAGTCCGGGCGAATTGCAGACGATCCGGCGTGTGCGGCTTGAACGTCGGCGCGGCGCTTTGGCCAATCACCATCAAGGCTTCCAACGCCTGGGCGACGCGCTGATCGGCGAGGCTGTAATAACGATGACGGCCCTGCACATGCAGACGCACCAGCGCGAGATCCTTGAGTTTGGCCAGGTGCGCACTGGCCGTGGAGGCGCTGACCTCGGCGATGGCCGCCAGCTCCGTAGGGGTGCGGGCGTGGCCGTCCATCAGCGAGCAGAGCATTTTCGTACGCGCCGGTTCCGCGATGGCGGCGGCCACCTGCGAGACGCCGATGTCTTGATGTTCTGCGTGCATATTTCGCTCCCGGACGAATCGTCGTCGCTGAGGACTGACGATACTCGCATCACTTTCCTGACGACAAGGCTGCGAACCATGGATCCGATCAACGCTGCGACTCATACCGATCCCTATCCTTATTACGCATCGCTGCGTGCTCAAGGAGGCTTGGTGTTTCATCAGGAACTGAAATTGTGGCTCGCCAGCAGCGCCCGTGCGGTGTGCGCGGTGTTGGCGCATGCCGATTGCCGCGTGCGTCCTGCACAGGAACCGGTGCCGAAAGCGATTGCCGGCGGCATGGCCGGCAAGGTGTTCGGCCAGTTGATGCGGATGAATGATGGCGAGCGTCAGCGTTGCCCGCGTTCGGCAATCGAGCCTGCGCTTGGGCTGATCAATAAAGCCGAGGTTCGCGCCTTGGTGGCTGCACGGTTAATAAACGTGGACGCCGACGGCTTATATAAAGCCATGTTTCGCGGGCCTGTTTGCGTGGTCGCGGCGCTGCTTGGTTTTACCCCGGCGCAGGGCCGGGCGATCAGTGCGCTGACGGCGGATTTCGTCGCCTGTCTCTCGCCGTTGAGCAATGACCTTCAATTGGCGGCGGCGCATGCGGCGGCTGAGCAGTTGCGCGGGTATTTCATCGAGTTGCTGGCTGAGGCGGACAGCGCTTTGCTGACGGAAATTCAGCGGCGGTTTGAAGGCGATGAAGAAGCGCTGATCGCCAATTTGATCGGGCTGTGTTCACAGACTTATGAAGCCACGGCCGGGTTGATTGGCAATGCTTTGGTGGCGCTAAAGAGTCGGCCCGATTTGCGTGAGGCGTCGATGGAAGCGGTGTTGGCGGAAGTGCAGCGTTTTGATCCGTCAGTGCAGAACACGCGACGGTTTGTGGCGCAGTCCTGCGAGATTGATGGGGTGCGCGTTGAGGCTGGAGATGTGATTCTGCTGTTGTTGGCCTCGGCCAATCGGGATCCGGCGTTGAACGAGCATCCTGACCAGTTTTTGCTGGATCGCCCGAACCGGCGCAGTTTCAGTTTCGGCAGCGGACGGCATCAGTGTCCCGGGCAAGCGCTGGCGATGGAAATTGCCAGTGCGACTGTCAGAGAAATCCTCGATCACGGTGTGAATCTGGAGCGACTGGCCTGGCATTACCGGCCTTCGCTGAATGGACGGATGCCGATGTTCAGTTTCGTGGGTGACTGATAGGCCGCCTTCGCGAGCAAGCTCGGCTCCTACAAGGATTTGCGCGTCGCCGATCAACTGTAGGAGCAAAGCTTGCTCGCGAAAGGGCCCGGAAAAACGCAGCATCATTTCGGCATCATCCACAAGGCTACAGCGCCTTGCGCCTTTGCCTACAACTACGCCAGAATCCGCCGGCTTGTGCGGTTTGGGGGCTGCCGGTAACTTGGTTCGCGTCACTGAATGTTCAGTGATCGGGTTTAGTCGCCCGGTTTTTCTCCAAGTCGCACGCAGTCATTCAGTCAGGCTTTTATAGCTGTGCTTAATGGTGGCTATGCGTAGGGCGCCTTCGGGTGCGCCGGTAAAGCTTGGAGTCCCGGTCGACTAACCTGCGCATAGCTGCCACCCGTTCGTTTAGTCGCGATGCGGGTGACGGCAATATTGGAGACTCTAAGCAAATGATTAAGCCGACACCAAATCCGCCAGAAGCGGACGCCATACCCGAATCTGATCCGACGTCCCCCTACTCCACCCTCCACCCGACAAAACTGAGTGACGCCGCCGAACGCGCCCTCGATCACTACCTCAAACCCCACGTCCCGACCCAGCGACAACCCAGCACCATGTTCCTCGTCGCACCGAACATGGACACCGAATCCCTGCTGGCTCACGCCTGCGAATCCATGGCCTCCGCCAGCATCATGCTCAGCGACTTCGCCGGCCTGCTCGAAACGCCCTACCGCAACACCCTGCTCGGCATCCAGCAAGTCGTCATGCTCGGCGAACTCGCCGTCAACCGCGCCCTCGACAACCTCGAACCGCCCACCCGAAACTGAGACTGAAAACTGTGGCGAGGGAGCTTGTCGAATCGTCACACCGTCCCGCTCGGCTGCGAAACAGTCGCAAAACCGGTATCTGCGGTGTATCTGAATTACCCGGATCGAATGGTTTTAGGGTTGCTACGCAACCCAGCGGTAGCAAGCTCCCTCGCCACAAAAAAGCAGGCCGTCTGAAACCAAGGAAACAGGCTATGAACCCATGAAGGATCATCCAGACCACAATCAATGCTTTTCAAGTATTTGGGATGCACTGGAAGACACCCCGCAGCACGCAGCCGATATGCGTCGGCGAGCCAAACTGATGCGTACGCTTTGCGAGACCGTTAAGAGCTCGGATGACCCACCGAAGAAAGCAGCCAAACGACTTGGAATCAGTGAGTTTCAGCTCAAGGATTTGTTAAAGGGCAAAATCGATAAGTTTTCGCTCAGTAAGTTGTTAAACCTGTCGCCCCAACCATGATTTTTACACTTGTAACAAGCACTAGAGCTTCAGACTCGTCCTACATCTAACTGATGCATATTGATTTAGCGTCCACATCGTTTTTTGACGATGGAACAAGGACGCTCATGCCTCTTAGATCTAACATCCCTCGGGTTCAAAACCCACCCGCTGGTGACGGGCACCACATCACCACACGCTACATGACCGCCACCGAACTGGCAGAACGCGACGCCAGGCAAACAGCTTACGAAGATATGTTGGCCAGACAGCAAGCTTACGAAAATCGACTTATCAAACAACCGATACAAGTTCAGCCCGAAACAAAAGGTTGTGTATTTGCCAAGAGCTGCAAGCTTCCGGATGGTGTCATCAATCATGCCAGCAACGCCGGATTCATCCCTGTCGAGAAGCTGGCCGATTTTGGAGAGTTGGCCCTGTTAGGCGGGCGCGAAAGAGATGCCCTTGGAAATATCCCCTTAAAAAGAATCGGCGGCAGCAACTTGCCCACCACAGTGGGAACCCTTGCTCTAGGTACGATTGCGACTGCAAGCTCCAACGCCGGCATCGTCGGTGGAGCTAGCGTAATGTCGGCAGGTGTCGCTGCCGGTGCAATGATCGGTATGGTTGCGTTGCTTTGGCCATCCAGCTTGGGAGACAGTTCGCTTTATACAGAAGAACAACTGAAATCACTTGAGAAAGGCCGCAGTCGCGTCCGACTGCATGTAGAGCAACAGGCTGATGGCACTTTGAAGGGGTATGGATTCAACACCCAGACCCGCAGCGATTGGGAAATGATTCCTGTCGTTCAATTTGTCGAACACGGCAATCAGCGAGTCGCAAACTTCGGCAACGGTGCAACGCTGATCTGGACGCCGGCCATTGACTCATCCAGCACCTTGGGTATTCCACCGCTGGAGGCTTCGCCGCAAACTCCACACATCTGGATTTACCCTCCGACCGAACAAGCAGACAGGATCATCGTCAATCCGGTTTACCCACCGGAGTACCAGGATTTTATTCTGGTGTTTCCGGCTGACTCAGGGGTGCCGCCTCTGTATGTTGTGCTTTCAAGACCCGCTCTCGGCGGTGATATCAAGTACCACAGGCCCCCGGTAGCTCTCCCCGCATTCCCGGATACCTTTCCTGTCAAATCCAAAAGCAGCGTTCAAGGCGGCGGTAGCAGACGAAGCCGATGGAAAGACAGGAAGGGTCGAATTTACGAGTGGGACAGTAAGACTGGCGCGATTGAGCTTTATAACAAGCAGGGCAAACATCTTGGCGAGTTTAACCACGAGACAGGGGAGCAGATCGATCCAGCAGACCCTGAAAGATCAACCCCAAAATGACCAGGAGGTTACTGATGTTTTTATGGATTAGCGGTTTTTTGAAAGATGATGACTACGATGACTCATTAAAATATGAGTTCACTGTAAATCAAAAATCCGAACCCGCCGTGCTCGCCGTACTGGGCTGGAAGAATTTGGATGATAGCCCTGATGGAGAGTGGCTGCTGACAAGTGATCAAGTTCAACAAATCAGCGAAGTAATTGCTGAGCAACTACCTATGGAGCTGGATGTATTCATTGGCGTAAGAGGTTAACCCCGCTGAACCTTGAATATGACGATTCATCAATATCCCGCGAACACGCGATAGGACTTCTTGCTAGCGGCGTTAACAAGAGCGTCATTATCGGATTGATTTCTATTGGATTAACCGAGGAAGACAGAGCTTGGGCAGAGGACATCTGCCTGAAACACCTCTCCAGCGAAACCGAAGCGATTGTGGCGTCCGCAGTTACTGCTCTCGGCCACATCGCTCGTCGGCATGGCGAACTGGGTACCGAAACGGTCTTGCCGGCGCTGGAAATAACCAAGGAGAGATTTCCCTCTCTCGTAGGGACGATCGAAGATACGCTTGACGATATCGACGTATTCACCTGATACGCCGAATGTCATTTGGATGAGGGCAAGTCCCTCATCCAGCCCAATAGCCGTCCGCCATCTCAATCCTCCCGCGTTAAAACCTCCAACAACTCAATCTCAAACACCAGATTCGAATTCGGCGGAATCTTGCCCATCGTCCGCTCGCCATAACCCAAATGCGCCGGCACCAGCAATTTACGCTTGCCGCCCACCTGCATCCCCATCAGCCCTTGATCCCAGCCCTTAATCACACGACCGGTGCCAATCACGCACTGAAAAGGTTTGCCACGGCTGTAGGAAGAATCGAACTCGCTGCCGTCTTCCAGCCAGCCTGTGTATTGCGTGGTGATCAGCGCGCCTTTGACTGCGGCTTTGCCCTCGCCCACTTGGAGATCGATTACCTGCAGTTCATCATTCATAACATTCGCTCTATTGTTCAGCAGGCCGCCGTTTTCCCAGAATTGCTGGCTGTTGGCAACCCGAACACGCAGATCAACGCTGTATCCGAATCGAGTGATGACGAATTAAGATAGCCAACCGCCACTACTTCACGGATCGATTCGCCATGCCGGCAGCGCCCCAATGACCCAGCTCTGGATCGGCCTCGCCGTTGGCGTGATTTTGCTGGCCGTGATTGCCGTGCTGATCTGGCGCGACTGTGAATTGCGTCGGCAACTCGCCGATTACCGAGAACTGCTGACCCGCGCAGCCGATGGCCAGAACATTCATCAAGACGGCGATGCCGAGCGCTTTAAACGTAGCCAATATTTCGCGCGCATTGGCACTTGGGATTGGGAGGTCGATACCGATCGGTTGTACTGGTCGGACGCCATCTACGGCATGTTCGGTTTCAAGATCGGTGACATCACCCCGTCCTACGCCCTCTTCTGCTCCTGCGTACACCCGGATGACCGCGTGCGGGTGCGCGACGGTGAGTTGCGTTGCCTGGAAACCGGGGAAAACCATGACGAGGAATACCGCGTGGTCTGGCCCGACGGCACGATTCGCTGGCTGCGCGAGACCGGCAACGTAGTGCGCAACGACCATGATGCGGTGATCAAAATGATGGGCGTGGTGCGCGACATCACTGAAGAAAAGGCCTCGGCCAGTTACCTCCAGCACCTCGCCCACTTCGATCCGCTGACCGGTTTGCCCAATCGTCTGGTGCTGGAGCAACGGTTGTCCGAAGCACTGGATCAGGCGCGACAAACTGAAACCCGCGTCGCGCTGGTGTTCGTCGACCTCAACGGTTTCAAAAACATCAACGACCACTACGGCCATGCCGCCGGCGACCGCGTTTTGATCACCACCGCCACCCGCCTGAAACGCATCCTGCGCAGCACCGACACCGTCGCGCGGATTGGCGGTGACGAATTCGTGGTCATCCTGCAGGGCCTATCACCCAGCCTCAACCTGCAGGACGAAGCCCGCAGCATCTGTCAGAAAATTTTCATCGAACTGTCGCCACCGATCAGCATCGGCAACGACCAGCGCCACATCGGCACCAGCCTTGGGGTGGCAGTGTTTCCGGATCATGCGACGGCGATGGATCGGCTGCTGCACATTGCCGATCTGGCGATGTATGAGGCTAAGCGCAGTGGGAATAATCAGTATCGATTGGGCGGGGAAAGCCCTGCGCGAGCGCATGCGCAGGGCTTTTGAATCCGGACTTAACGCGGAACCGGTTTCATCTCGACAATCGTCCCGTTGGTAATCATCACCATGACGTACTGATCATTTATCTGCACCCATTGTGCCTGCTCAACCGGTTTTTTCAGGCCTTTGGCTTTCCAGTCGATGGCTTTTTCGCTGCGTTGATAGATATCCGGGGCGCGGTCGTTGACCTTCAATTCGCGGTCGCTGACCGGGGATTGAACGGAGGGATCGCTTGAGGTTTGCGCCGCTTGAACAAGTGGACTTATCCCGGCAATGCCGGCGACGAGGGCCAGGCTGGCGATTAGGGTTTTGCTGTTCATCGGTGAACCTCTATTGATGTGTGATACCTGAACTCCGACTGCGGGGCGCGGGAATCATTCCGTGTTTTTGCTATGGCTGGCCGGGAAATTGTAGTCGCCGGTCATGCCGCCTTCGCTGGCAAGCCAGGCTCCCACAGGCTTTTCATGTGTCCGTAAATTTCGTGAACACAGCAAAACCTGTGGGAGCGGGCTTGCTCGCGAATGCGGTAGCCCAGGCAATATATCTAGCGACTGACACACCGCTTTCGCGAGCAAGCCCGCTCCCACAGGAGTGATGTTTTTGCGCTACCATGCCGCGCAATTTCCCGCCGAGTGAAAAGGACATCACCGTGAACACCTATCTCGTCGTCAATCTGGTTTTGCTGGCGCTGTGCGCCCTCTACGCCATGCGCGTGTTCAACTCGCTGGTGGCGCGGCGCAACGAAATCAAGAACGCCTTCGCGCAAGTCGAAGTGCAGCTCAAACGTCGTTATGACCTGATCCCCAATCTGGTGGTCATCGCCAAAGGTGCGATGGCCAACGAACGCGAAACCCTCGAAGCCGTGATCGTCGCGCGCAATGCCGCAGTGGCGGTGCTTGCAGCCGCACAGTCGCAACCGGGCAAGGCGCAAAACATCGAACAATTGGGTCAGGCCGACAGCGCGCTCAACGGCGCCGTGGATCGTTTGACCGTGACGCTCGAGGCTTATCCGGATCTGAAAGCTTCGCAGAACATGCTGCAACTGAGTGAAGAGTTGAGCAGCACCGAGAACAGAGTGAGTTTCGCGCGCCAGGCTTACAACGATGCGGTGATGGCTTACAACACGCTCAAACAGAGTTTTCCGGCGGTGCTGCTGGCGACCAGTTTTGGCCACGGCACCGATGCCGCTCCCCTTAAATTCGCTGACACATTGGCCATCAAGGTCGCTCCAAAAGTGTCGTTCTGATCCTCTTTGCCAACGGATGGCTTCATGAATTTTTTTGAACAACAGCGTCAGGCTCGACATCAGACTGCGCGGCTGATCTTGCTGATGGTCATGGCAGTTGCCTGCCTGATTCTGCTCACCAGCCTGCCCTTCGTCATCGGCGCCTTTGATCGCCGACACAACAGCGACATGGGCGCCGCCTGGCGTGCGTTGGCGTTCACCGCAACATGGGTGTCGGGCATTGTGCTGGCGGGCAGTCTGTACAAATTCTTTCAACTGCGCGGTGGCGGCAAAGTCGTTGCGCAGACGCTTGGCGGGCGCTCTGTTAACGAAGACGTGCGCACGCTGGAAGAGCGCCAGTTAATGAACGTAGTCGAGGAAATGGCGCTGGCCTCTGGTGTCCCTGTACCGGCGGTTTACCTGCTGCCGGATGAGAGCATCAACGCTTTCGCCGCCGGATTCACGACCGAAGATGCAGCGATCGGTGTGACTCAGGGTGCAATAACACTGCTGACTCGCGATGAGTTGCAAGGCGTCATCGCTCATGAGTTCAGCCATATCTACAACGGCGATATGCGCCTCAACACGCGGTTGGTGGCAGTGGTTCACGGAATACTGGTGCTGGGTTTGGCAGGCGCTTCCTTACTCGCAGGGCTAGCCAATACCGGCAAGGGTGAAAAGCGTGATGGCCGGTTGGTTTTCGTACTGGCTTGTCTCGGACTGATACTGTGCGCGGCCGGTTTTGCCGGTAGTTACTTTGGCAATCTGATCAAGGCAGCGGTCAGTCGCCAACGCGAGTTTTTGGCGGATGCCAGTGCCGTGCAATTTACGCGCAACCCCCAGGGCCTTGCCGGTGCGCTGAAAAAGATTGCCAGTCAAGGTTCGTCCTTGAGTTCACCACGAGCCCAGCAGTTCAGTCATCTGTACTTCAGCGACGGCTCAGCAAAGCCGTTGAAAAACCAGCTAGCCACTCACCCTGATATTGGCGAGCGCATTCGGCGGATTGATCCTCTTTGGGATGGCAGTTTTACCAATATCCCGGGATCAATCCAAGCGCGAACCGAGCCTCGAACCTTTCCGCATCTGTCTGACGTCTTCAGCATGGTTCCTGATTCAGCCATGGCTGTGCTTTACGAGATGAATGCGGATCAGGCTCCCATTTCTACCATCGGCGTCATCCCCCAAACTCTTAAAGATGCCGCTCACAGCACCGGTGGCGCACAGGCCATCGTCTATGGATTGCTAATTTCCCGCTCGCCTTCACTCTCGGCAATTCAACTCGATGCACTGCGAGATGATATCGACACCACAATATTCGACACCCTCAACCAGCTACATGAACCGTTATCGACGCTCAATCCCGGACTGCGCGTACCGCTTCTGGATCTCGCTATCTCCAGCCTCAAGCACCTAGACAAGAAGCCCTTCGCGGCGATGAAGCAAACCATGAACCGGCTGATAAATGCCGACAACGAAACCGAGCTACTGGAGTGGACACTGCTGCGCATCGTCGAACGCAATGTCGAGGGCGCGCCTGCGGTTCAGTTCAAGTTCGGTTTGTTCCAATGCGCGGAACAATTGCTGGTTTTGCTCAACGCCATGGCCCGCGCCGGGCAGCAGAATCAACAGGCAGCCTTGCAGGCGCTGCATTTTGCCTGGGAAGGACTGACGTTCGAACCGCCGGAAGAACTGCCGATTGAACTGGAAGAACTGGCAGGACTGGAAGCGGCGATCAAGCGTCTGCGCCATCTTATGCCGGAAGAGCGGCCCGCCCTGCTCAACGCGATGACTCGTTGTGTGATGCATGACGGCGTAATCACCGTGGCTGAGGCGGAAATTTTCCGCGCGGTGGCTGATTTGCTCGATTGTCCGTTGCCACCGTTTCTGGTCGCAACTGCTGACGCGTAGACCGCCATCGCTGGCAAGCCAGACTCCCACAGGATTGCGGGGTGCTCGCAAAATCTGTGGTCACCCCGATCAACTGTGGGAGCGGGCTTGCTCGCGAATGCGGTAGCCCAGGCAATATATCTAGCGACTGACACACCGCTTTCGCGAGCAAGCCCGCTCCCACAGGGTTGTGCGATGTCGTTAAGGGTATTGATCCGCTTTACACATCAATGCATGCCAACAATGCAATTAACATATTGTCACACCTGCGCCACCATCCGCCCCAATAACATCCGTGCGCAGACTCTCCGTGGCGCACGTCATAAAAGCGGTGGAGTACTTTGCTATGACAGCCACAATCCCTCACGGCGGCTCGCGGGCCGGCGCCATTTTCCGGGTGACCTCGGGCAACTTCCTCGAACAGTTCGACTTCTTTCTGTTCGGCTTCTATGCCACACAAATCGCGTCGGTGTTCTTCCCGGCGAGCAGTGAATTCGCATCCCTGATGATGACCTTCGCGGTGTTCGGCGCAGGCTTTTTGATGCGTCCGCTGGGGGCAATCGTGCTCGGTGCGTACATCGATGACGTCGGTCGCCGTAAGGGTTTGATCGTCACGTTGTCGATCATGGCCAGCGGCACGATATTGATTGTGTTGGTGCCCGGATACGAAACCATCGGCCTGTTTGCGCCGGCGCTGGTGCTGATCGGGCGTCTGTTACAAGGCTTCTCCGCCGGTGCGGAATTGGGCGGGGTTTCGGTGTAC
This sequence comes from Pseudomonas sp. P1.31, assembly GCF_001269815.1. Classification (NCBI taxonomy): domain Bacteria; kingdom Pseudomonadati; phylum Pseudomonadota; class Gammaproteobacteria; order Pseudomonadales; family Pseudomonadaceae; genus Pseudomonas; species Pseudomonas sp. P1.31. The sequence goes on from NZ_LHVN01000023.1 coordinate 215,369, forward strand.
TTGTCCGAGATCGCCACGCCGGGCCGCAAGGGCTTTTTCACCGCGTGGCAGTCGGCCAGTCAGCAAGTGGCGATCATCGTTGCCGCCGCGTTGGGTTTCGCGCTGAACGCATGGATGGCGCCGGACGTGATTGCCGATTGGGGCTGGCGGATTCCGTTTTTCGTCGGTTGCATGATCGTGCCGTTCATCTTTCTGTTGCGTCGTAATCTGGCGGAAACCGAAGAGTTTGCCGCGCGCAAACACCGTCCAAAGATGGGCGAAGTGTTCCGCACCCTTGGCCAGAACTGGGTGGTGGTGCTCGGCGGGATGTTGATGGTCGCCCTGACCACCACCGCGTTTTACCTGATCACCGTTTATGCGCCGACGTTCGGCAAAACCGTGCTGCACCTGAGTACCTCGGATGCGCTGCTGGTGACTTTGCTGGTCGGCGTTTCGAACTTTTTCTGGCTGCCAATCGGCGGCATGTTGTCGGATCGCATCGGCCGTCGCCCGGTGCTGATCGCGATGTCACTGCTGGCACTGGCTACGACTTATCCGGCGCTGTCGTATCTGGTGCAGGCGCCAAGCTTCAGCCACATGTTGCTGTCGCTGTTGTGGCTGTCGTTTATCTACGGCATGTACAACGGCGCGATGATTCCGGCGCTGACCGAGATCATGCCGGTCGAAGTGCGTGTGGCCGGTTTCTCCCTCGCGTATAGCCTGGCGACCGCAATTTTCGGCGGTTTCACCCCGGCCATGTCGACCTTCCTGATTCAGTACACCGGCGACAAAGCCGCGCCGGGTTACTGGATGAGCATCGGCGCGCTGTGCGCATTGTGCGCGACGCTGTACCTCTATCGCCGCGCGGGCGGCCGTCTGCAACCGGTTGCCGCATAAGGAATAATGACCATGAAAAAACTCTTCAACCTCACCGCCCTCGCCCTCTTCGCGTTCAGCGCTCTGGCACACGCTGAACAACTGAACGTGATGACGTCGGGGGGCTTCACCGCTGCCTACAAAATCCTCGGCCCGAAATTCGCTGCCGCCACCGGCAACACCCTCGACACCCAACTCGGCCCGTCGATGGGCAAGGCACCGGAAGCGATCCCCAATCGCCTCGCGCGCGGTGAACACGCCGACGTGGTGATCATGGTCGGCTACGCCCTCGATGACTTGATCAAACAAGGCAAGGTCGACGCGGCTTCCCGCGTTGAACTGGCAGACTCGCGGATCGGCCTGGTGGTACGCGAAGGCGCGGCGAAACCGGACATCAGCAACGTCGACAACCTCAAGAAAACCCTGCTCGACGCACAGTCGGTGGCTTACTCCGACAGCGCCAGCGGCGTGTACATCGAGCAGCAGTTGTTCAAAAAACTCGGCATCGAAGATCAACTGAAACCGAAAGCGAAGATGATCCCGAAAGTCCCGGTGGGCTCGGTGGTTGCCACTGGCGACTATCAACTGGGCTTCCAGCAAGTCAGCGAATTGCTGCCGGTGCCGGGGGTGAGTTTTGTCGCGAAGATTCCGGAATCGGTGCAGTCGGTGACGCGTTTTGCTGCCGGTATTCCGGTGAACGCAGAACACCCGGCCGAGGCGAAAGCCTTGCTCGCTTATCTCGCCGCGCCCGCCGCCCAGGCTGACGTGCAAGCGACCGGGCTGGATTCGGTCAAGCGCTGACTTCTGGCGGCAAGACTTTCATTTCCACCACCAGCCGCTCCAGTTCCAGTGCCGCCGGGGTCAACGTACGATCCCGGCGCTTGATGATGCCGACACTGCGCATCACCTGCGGATCGGTCAGCGGCACCCGCGTCAGAATCGGATGATCCGGCCCCGGCATCGCCATCAACGGCACCGCCGCCACGCCCAACCCGGCCTCCACCAAACCGATCATCGTCGTCACATGCAGGGTTTCGCAGATACTTTGACGCTGCGGCACCACCCGGCTCAAGGCCTGATCGAGCAAAAAGCGATTGCCCGAGGTCTTGTCCAGCGAGATGTAATCTTGCTGATAAAACTCGTCCCACGTCACGCTGCTGCGCCCGGCCAACGGGTGATCGCGGCGACAAGCGACCACGTAGCACTCCTGCACAAGCGGTTCAAAATCAACTTTGGCATCCTGCGTGCCCATAAAACTCAAACCGAAATCCGCCTCGCCGTTGACCACGGCGGTAAGGACATCGTGGGCGCTGGAGTCGAGGACTTTGACCTTGATCCGCGGAAATTGCTGGTGATAGCGGGCGACCACGCGCGGCATGAAGAAGTACGCGGCAGACGGCACGCAGGCGACGGTGACGTGGCCCAATCGGGTCGAGGCGACTTCGCTGATGCCGAGCAGCGCGACATCCAGATCATCCAGCAAACGCTCGACGCTGGGCAGAAACCCGCGTCCGGCCTGAGTCAGGCTGACTTTGCGCGTGGTGCGCTCGAACAGCTTTACCCCGAGCGCGTCTTCGAGCTTCTCGATGCGCCGGCTCAGGGCTGGTTGCGACAGCCGCACGGTGTCGGCGGCCTTGCGAAAACTGCCCTGCTCGACCACCGCGCGAAAGGCTTGCAGGTCGTTGAGATCGAAGTTGATGGCCATGGCGGACTCGCAGGGATTGATACGCAGGGGTTCTAAATGTAACCAATTGATGCAAATTATTACAGAGCACATCTGGATCCCTGTAGGAGCTGCCGAAGGCTGCGATCTTTTGACCTTTCATTTTTGGAGGCGAAACAAAGATCAAAAGATCGTCCGATCGCGGCCCGAGCCTTCGGCAGCTCCTACAGGGTGTGTCCAAGGGATGCGATGCGCGGTTTTGTGGTGCATCGCGAGGCCAGCCCTTATCCTTGCCGCATTCGCCGTACCGTTGTCAGGAGTAAACCCATGCCCCATGAAGGCAATTTGTTACAAGCCATCGTCGTCTTTCTATTGGCGGCGGTGCTTATCGTGCCTTTGGCCAAACGTCTGCAATTGGGCGCTGTGCTCGGTTATCTGTTTGCCGGGGTGATCATCGGCCCGTCCGTACTGGGGCTGATCGGCAACCCGCAAAGCGTCAGCCATATTTCCGAATTGGGCGTTGTGTTGTTGCTGTTCATCATCGGTCTTGAGCTGTCGCCGCGACGGTTGTGGGTGATGCGTAAATCAGTGTTCGGCGTTGGTCTCGCTCAAGTGCTGCTGACGGCCTCGGTGATTGGTGTATTGGCGTTGTTCGCCTTCGGCCAACCGCTCAACAGCGCAATTGTGCTCGGCCTCGGTCTGGCCTTGTCGTCCACCGCTTTTGGCCTGCAAAGCCTGGCCGAGCGCAAGGAGCTGACCAGCCCTCACGGTCGGCTGGCGTTTGCGATTTTGCTGTTTCAGGACATTGCGGCGATCCCGTTGATTGCGCTGGTGCCAATGCTGGCCGGCGGCGATCACACCACCAGCGCCGCTCAAGACCTCAACCACGGTTTACAGGTGCTGGGCAGTATTGCCGTGGTCGTAGTCGGCGGCCGTTATCTGTTGCGCCCGGTGTTTCGTATTGTCGCGAAAACCGGACTGCCGGAAGTCTCGACCGCCACCGCGTTGCTGGTGGTGATCGGCACGGCGTGGCTGATGGATCTGGTCGGCGTGTCGATGGCGCTGGGCGCGTTTCTCGCCGGCCTGCTGTTGGCGGATTCGGAATATCGCCATGAGCTGGAAGCGCAGATCGAACCGTTCAAAGGCTTGCTGCTCGGTCTGTTTTTCATCAGCGTCGGCATGGGCGCCAACCTCAGTTTGCTGCTCAGTGCGCCAATTACTGTACTGGGGCTGACGCTGCTGTTGATTGGTCTGAAACTGCCACTGTTGTTTATCGTGGGACGCTTGGCCGGCGGACTGAACAAGGTCAGTGCGATTCGTCTCGGTATCGTGTTGGCGGCTGGCGGTGAGTTTGCCTTTGTAGTGTTCAAGATCGGTCGCGACCAAAACCTGTTTGATCCGCGCCTGTACGATTTGCTGGTGCTGACCATCACCCTGTCGATGGCGGTGACGCCGTTGCTGTTGTTGATCTGCGCCAAAATGGTCAGCCCGAAAGTGCAGCCGGTGGAAGTGCCGGAGAAATTCCGCGAGATCGATACCGACAGCCCGCGCGTGGTGATCGCTGGCATGGGACGGATGGGTCAGATCGTCGCGCGGATTTTGCGTGCGCAGAACATCAAGTTTGTCGCCCTCGACACGTCGGTGGAAACCATCGAACTGTCGCGCAGCTTCGGCGGTGTGCCGGTGTTCTACGGCGACCCGATGCGCCCGGAAATTCTCAACGCGGCGAAGGTTGGCGAGGCGGAATATTTCGTGATTGCCACGGACGATCCGGAGACCAACATCAAGACCGCCGAAGTGGTGCGCAAGCTGTATCCGCACATGAAAATCATCGCTCGCGCGCGTAACCGTCAGCATGTTCACCGTTTGGTGGATGTCGGCGCTGAGGCGATTCGTGAAACGTACTACTCAAGTCTGGAAATGAGCCGGCGCACGTTGGTGGGGCTTGGGTTGACGCAAGCGCAGGCCGATGCGCGGATCAAACGCTTCAAGCATCACGACGAACAGGTTCTGGAAGCGCAACATGCGGTTTACGACGACATGGCCAAGGTGCTGCAAACCGCTCAGGAAGCCAGGGCCGAGCTGGCGCGGCTGTTTGAGTCGGATCAGCTGGAAGAGGAATCGCGTAAGCCCTGAGCCCGTGTTCAATACCGAAATAATGTGATCACCCAACCCTGTAGGAGCTGCCGAAGGCTGCGATCTTTTGACTCTGATTTTAAAGATCTAGATCAAAAGATCGCAGCCTTCGGCAGCTCCTACAGGGGGATTGTGTCAGGCCAGTTCGAGTTTCAGGGTTTGCTTGACCGGCGCGGGTTCAAAGCGATCCGCCAGAAACGGCGTGATGTCCAACGGCAACGGCTCATCATTGACCAGTTTGTCCAGCAACACGCCGGTAATCGCCGAGGTCAGAATCCCGGTGCGGAAGTGCCCGCAGGCATTCAAATACCCTTGCACGCCGCGCATCGGCCCCAGAATCGGCAACTCATCCGGCGAACCCGGGCGCAATCCCGCCCACGTGCGTTTCAGGTTCACATCCTTGAGCTCTGGCAAACAGCGCACCGCGCCCTGCACCAGCCCGGCAATTTCCGGATAGGTGGTGGTGACGTCGAAGCCTTTGTCTTCGGTGGTGCTGCCAATCAGGATTTCACCGTTGTCCTTTTGCGCCACGTAGCAATCGCTGGTGGTCAGGCAGCCGTTGAGGATTTTCGACAGGCGTTCGGTCAGCAGAATCTGGCCCTTCACCGGTTTTACCGGAATACGGATGCCGGTCGCCCACTCGCTCAAATCTGCCGCCCAGGCACCGCCCGCGTTGATCAGGGTTTTGCAGTGGAACACGCCTTCTTCCGCCGTTTGCACGCCGGTCACCCGCGAACCGTGATGCAACACACCGGTCACGTTAGTGTTGACGTAGATATCGACGCCGTTCTGCCGCGCACCTTCGGTGTAGGCATCGGCGAGACGGAACGGGCTGACCTGATGGTCGCAAAGGAATTCCAGCGCCCCGCGTGCTTCGTGACTGACGCTCGGTTCAGCTGCGCGCAACTCGGCCTGATCCAGCCAGCGCACTTGATCGGCCAGATGCGGAATGCAGCCAACGATATGCTCGGCGTACAACCGATCCTCATCGTCATAGATAACGAATTTCAGCCCGGTTTTTTCGAACTTGAAATCCATTCCGTGGTTGTCCTTCAACTCACGGTGCAGCGCCGGGTACAGCGCGTTGGATTGCAGGGCGAAGTCGAAGAATGACGGCGGCAAAATGTGCGGCGTGCTCGAGTCGACTGCAACAGCGGCGCCTTGGGTTTCGCGCTTGCGGTTGGCCGACATCATGCGAAAAAAGATCACCCCGCACCCTAGGCCGACCGACTCGCCGATCGCCCACAAACCGCCGGCCGAAGCACGCGTCGCGTTGCCCGGGCGCTTGGCGTCGATCAGCGCGACTTTAAGATTTTTGCGCTTGGATAATTGATAGGCGCAGGACGCGCCGATCACGCCACCACCGGCGATGATCACGTCGTAGAACTTACTCATGGGAAACGGCCTCCGTGCCGACGGACTGAAACGCGGAAAAGGGAATCGGATCAATCGGGAAACGCGGGCGCAGCCAGCCGACATCCTTACGTCCGGTGGCCTGGCGCAAACGGTCGCTGCAATAGCCGACGCACATGCGCCCCTGACAATCGCCCATGCTCACGCGGGTGCGCATTTTCAGACTGGCGATGTCTTGCACGCCTTGCTCCAGCGCCAGGTCGATATCGGCACGGGTGGCGTGTTCGCAGCGGCAGATAACCGTGTCGGCCGCGGGCAATGCCGTCTGGCCAACCCCGCGTTCGGTGTAGCGATCGACCGCCGCGCGAAACCGCACAATGGCTTTGAGTTTGCTCAGAAAGCGGTCGCGGCGAATCTGCGCCAGTTCCTCTTCGAAGACGCCGCGTTGCAAGAGGATCGACGTGGCGGCAATTTTGCCGGCGAGCATCGCCGCTTCACCGCCGCGAATCCCGCCCATGTCACCGGCCAGATGCACGTGGGGCTGATTGCTTTGCTGCCAGATATTCGAATGGGCACTCAGATAACCGTCGTCACTGAAACCGTGATCCAGGCCCATTTGCTGACTGAGCTGCGTACGCGGGATAAAGCCGTAACCGACGGCCAGTGTCTGCGCTTCGAAACGCTCGACGCGGGCCATGTCCGGCTCCCACGTGGCCGAGTACGGCGCGACGCTGACGCTTTTCAGCCCGCCCTCGCCGTGCGCTTCGACCACACCCCAGCCGTAGTGCATCGGAATGCCGTGCAATTTCAGATAGGCCAGCATGCTCAACCCGTCGAGGAAAAGCTGTGGTTTGTTCAGCAGCGCCAGACTCTCCCGGGCGATCTTGCCGAACGCACAGGCCTCATAAACGCCAGACACCTTGACGCCGGACGCATGCAGTTGCGTCGCCACCAACGGCAGCAGGGGCCCGGTGCCGGCAATGATCACGGGGCTTTGGGGTTTGACCACGCCACTTTTAATCTGCAATTGCAGGCCGCCGAGCATGATCACACCCGGTAGCGTCCAGCCAGGAAACGGCACGCTGCGTTCGTGGCAACCGGCCGCGAGCAACAATTGTGGGTATTGGATTTCGTGCAACTGTTCGTCGCCATCAAGCACTACCAATGCTCGTGTACCCTCAGCGCCGACCACGCGGTGATTGAGACGAACGTCGATCAACCCGGCATGCTGCTGAAATTCACCGTGCAATTTGCCCAGCGCTTCGGCGTACTGCGGCCCGAGGTAATCCAGTTGCACGCCATCGCGCAATGGCCCGCGATAGACCACACCGCCCAGACGCGAAGCCTCTTCCAGCACCGTGCAACGCACGCCGTGGCGAGCCAGTTCAATGGCCGCGGCCATGCCCGCCGGCCCACCGCCAACAATCACCGGATGCAGGTTCATACAACCTCCTGCGCAGTGATGCGATTGACTTGAGTTTCAATTTGCATACCGTCGCGCACTACCGTCTGGCAGGCGCGGCGCTTGTGCCGGCCATCGATTTTCACCAGACAGCACTGGCACACGCCCATGCCGCAGTAAGCACCGCTGATCTGCTCATGGTCGTTGCGTGCGATCTGGCGCATGCCGAGGGCTTGAATGACGCTGAGGACGGTTTCGCCGATGGCGGCATCGACCGCCTGGCCGTTGATATGGACAGTCATATCCGCCTGCGCCAAGGGCTGGATATCGAAGGTTCTTACTAGGCAGTGCATTGCAATTCATCCGTGAAAAGTTCAGGGGAGTTGTGCGTCCGCTCCTTGCTGTACTACAGCGTGTCGACGTGTTCACTTCATTTGATTCGTGCGTCGCTTCGGCTACTACGTCAGCGCAGTACTTGCGCCTGTTGCACTGTAGCTCACGCCCAGCCAAGGTCTGGATCAAATACGTTAGTGAATATTCCAGAGAGAAATATTGACCCAGATCGGTAGCCGGTCATTCGGCAGAAACGAAAAAGCCGCTTGCACCCGAAGGTGCAAGCGGCCGAGGCATAAGCCCCAATAGATCAGTGTACGAACAGCGCAATCAGGATGATGATCGGGATCGGTACGCCGAGAAAAAACAGTAGAAGTGAGCGCATGGTGATGCTCCTTGTTTAACGGACTGGAGTGGTCGTGGTGTAGGTATCGACTTCAACGTACTCGACTGCATCGCGACGACGACCGCCAAAGGTGGCCGCGAGGCTGGCGAAGAAGGCACCGGCCAGCAGCGCGATGAACATCCACAGCGAAGTCCAGGCAGCGACTTTCGCAGCGGTGTCAGCCGCTTGTTGAGCTTTGACTTTGGCGTCGGCGATGGCTTTCTGAGTGCGGGCATAGACTTCATCTACACGGCGCTCGGCATCAGCCTGCGACAAGTTAGTACGTTGAGCGACCAACTGCGCCAGGTAGGTACGATCCTCGGCACTCAGCTGACCGTTGGCCAGGCTTTGCGCAAAGATGCGGGCCACGGCGCCGTGGGCAGCGTCATCGCTGACCGAAGCCGGGCGATCATCACGGAACAGGCTGTCGATGAAGTAACCGTACTGGTTGCTGTCGGTGTTCGCCGCAGCGGTACCGGCCGCCTGGGTCATGGCACTGGCTGCACCGCCCGCCACGCTGGCACCGGCCTGCACACCGCCGCTGACAATGCTGCTGACCGAGCCGACCACTAATGTTGCGGTGACCAACGTTGCCACACACCAGGCGAGGAAACCGTGCGCGGTGTCGCGGAAGTACACCTCGTCACCGTGCATGTTCGCCCACTTGACGCGCAGACGCCCGGCCACATAACCGCCCATGCCGGAAGCGATAATCTGCGTCGCCGCCAGCCACACGATTGTAGAAATACCCAGGCCCTTGGCACTCACGCCCTCCCCGGCCCACGGTGAAACAGCGGAGAAACCCAGACCGAAACCGAGCAGTACAAGGATCAACGACAATGCCGCAGCCGCCGCCGCGCCAGCGAAGATCGCGCCCCAGGACACCCCTGAGACGTTGCTCGAATCTCCTTCAAAGGCAGGATAAAACCCATCAGAGGATCTATTCATTGTTGTTCTGCTCCAGGCATGAAAAATGGTGTTACAACTCGTTCGAGAGAGGAATTGCAGCGACCGTGCCAGATGCAGAGATTTAATAAATCGTTTATTTTCAATAAGTTACAAAGAATGAACTTCCTAAGACCATGCAAATTGCAACAAGCTGTGAATTACAGCGGGTTTTATGCATTAGTCTGCATTGATCCGCAGCAAGCGAATCTGCGTTTCTGACAGCCCTTACATGAAAGTTAATTTAAAGCGTCAGGCAAAAATCTTGGCAAAATGCTGCCATTCCGTTTCAACCGATCAGCAGGCCTGCCCATGACTCGCATTTTGACCATCGAAGACGACGCCGTGACCGCCCGGGAAATCGTTGCCGAACTGAGCAGCCATGGCCTCGACGTGGATTGGGTCGACAATGGCCGAGAAGGCCTCGACCGTGCCGTCAGCGGCAACTACGACCTGATCACTCTTGATCGCATGCTGCCCGAACTGGATGGCCTGGCCATCGTCACAACGCTGCGCACCATGGGCGTATCGACACCGATTCTGATGATCAGCGCCCTCTCCGATGTTGATGAACGCGTGCGCGGTTTGCGCGCCGGTGGTGATGACTACCTGACCAAACCGTTCGCCACCGATGAGATGGCCGCGCGGGTTGAAGTGCTGTTGCGCCGCCAGAACAGTGCAGAAACCCAGCCCACCACATTGCAGGTCGCCGACCTGGAGCTGGATTTGATCAGCCACGAAGCACGCCGCGCTGACCAAGTGCTGACGCTGCTGCCGACCGAGTACAAGTTGCTCGAATTTTTGATGCGCAACAGCGGCCAGATTCTGTCGCGGATGATGATTTTCGAAGAGGTCTGGGGCTATCACTTCGACCCGGGCACCAACCTGATCGACGTGCACATCGGCCGCTTGCGCAAGAAAATCGACGCGGTGGGCAATGTTCCACTGATCCGCACGGTACGGGGCTCCGGTTATGTCATTGCCGAACCCGTCTGACGGTTGGCGCTCTTCCAGCAGCCGCTTGCTGGCGCTGTACAGCTCGTTGTTCGTGGCCTGGAGCGCGATCCTCATGGGGGTCATGTATTACGAGGTGTCCAGCTACCTCGATAACCTCGCCAAGCATTCGCTGATGCAACGTCAGCATCTGTTTTCGCACTTTCGCGGCGAACAATTGGAAGACGCACTCGCCGCGAGCATGACTTTCGACATTCGTGGCATCGACGCTTATGGCCTGTTCGACGTCGAAGGCCGCTACCTTGGCGGCGCCCTGCAACAAATCCCCGAAGGTCTGCCGCTGGACGGCAAGATTCACATGCTCGCCGACTGCGCGGGCTCCGATGATCCGACCCTGCCCAACGACAGTTGCGATGCCGTCGCCACGCAGACCCGCGACGGCCGCTGGCTGGTGCTGCTGCGCGACAACGGTTCGCTGTTCGCGGTGACGCGGATCATTCTGCATGCGTTGTTCTGGGGGGTGTCATTCACGATTCTGCCGGGGATCGCCGGTTGGCACTTGCTGCGACGCCGACCTTTGCGGCGGATCAGAGCGATTCAGGACAGCGCTCAGGCGATCGTCGCGGGCGACTTGACCCATCGCCTGCCACTGTCCAATCGCCGCGATGAACTGGATATGCTCGCCGCCATCGTCAACGCCATGCTTGAGCGCATCGAGCGTTTGATGAACGAGGTCAAGGGGGTTTGCGACAACATCGCCCATGACTTGCGCACACCGTTGACCCGCTTGCGCGCGCAGTTGTATCGCATGCAGCAACAGGCGGGTGAAGGCTCGCAGGAAGCAGCGCAACTGGATTTGGTACTGGCCGAAGCGGATACGCTGATGGCGCGGTTTCGTGGTTTGTTGCGGATTTCCGAACTGGAAGATCGCCAGCGCCGCTCCGGTTTTGTCGAGCTGGACCCGGTGCAATTGCTGCAGGAACTGCATGAGTTTTATCTGCCGCTGGCTGAAGAAGATGAACTGCATTTCGAACTGAACATGCCGGAAACATTGCCACCCTTGAACGGCGACCGGGCGCTGTTGTTTGAAGCGCTGGCGAATCTGCTGAGCAACTCGATCAAGTTCACCCCGGCGGGCGGTACCGTGGTTTTGCGCGGTGTGAATGACGCAGGGCATACGCGCATCGAAGTGCACGATTCGGGGCCGGGGATTGCCGAGTCAGAGCGTGAGGCGGTGTTCCAGCGCTTCTATCGCACCGAGGGTGGGCAGCCGCAGAGCGGGTTCGGATTGGGGCTTTCGATCGTTGCGGCGATTGTCAGCTTGCATGGCTTCAATCTTGAAGTCGGCACCAGCGACCTCGGCGGCGCGAAACTGGTGCTCGACTGCCGGCAGAGCCTGATCACTAATTCCTGACGTCCATTTGGAATGCAATCAATGTGGGAGTGAGCCTGCTCGCGAAAGCAGTGTGCCAGGCAACAAATGTATCGTCTGATCCACCGCTATCGCGAGCAAGCTCGGCTCCTACAAGGTCTTAGTCGCACAAAAAATCCCGTGCACACCACAAATCAGTGTAGGAGCTGAGCTTGCTCGCGAAGGCGGCGTGTCAGGCAACAAATGTATCGTCTGATCCTCCGCTTTCGCGAGCAAGCTCGGCTCCTACAGGGTTCTTAGTCGCACAAAAAATCCCGTGCACACCACAAATCAATGTAGGAGCTGAGCTTGCTCGCGAAAGCGGTGTGCCAGGCAATAAATGTATCGTCTGATCCACCGCTATCGCGAGCAAGCTCGGCTCCTACAGGGTTCTTAGTCGCACAAAAAATCCCGTGCACACCACAAATCATTGTAGGAGCTGAGCTTGCTCGCGAAGGCGGTGTGTCAGGCAACAAATGTATCGTCTGATCCTCCGCTTTCGCGAGCAAGCTCGGCTCCTACAGGGTTCTTAGTCGCACAAAAAATCCCGTGCACACCACAAATCAGTGCAGGAGCTGAGCTTGCTCGCGATGGCGGTGGGTCAGGCAATAAATGTATCGTCTGATCCACCGCTATCGCGAGCAAGCTCGGCTCCTACAGGGTTCTTAGTCGCACAAAAAATCCCGTGCACACCACAAATCAGTGTAGGAGCTGAGCTTGCTCGCGAAGGCGGTGTGTCAGGCAACAAATGTATCGTCTGATCCTCCGCTTTCGCGGGCAAGCCCGCTCCCACAGGGTTCTCTGGCGCACACAAAATCCCGTGCACACCACAAATCAGTGTAGGAGCTGAGCTTGCTCGCGATGGCGGTGGGCCAGGCAACAAATGTATCGTTTGATCCTCCGCCTTCGCGAGCAAGCTCGGCTCCTACAGGGTTCTTAGTCGCACAAAAAATCCCGTGCACACCACAAATCAGTGTAGGAGCGGAGCTTGCTCGCGATGGCGGTGGGTCAGGCAATAAATGTATCGTCTGATCCACCGCTATCGCGAGCAAGCTCGGCTCCTACAGGGTTCTTAGTCGCACAAAAAATCCCGTGCACGCCACAAATCAATGTAGGAGCTGAGCTTGCTCGCGAAAGCGGTGTGCCAGGCAACAAATGTATCGTTTGATCCTCCGCTTTCGCGAGCAAGCTCGGCTCCTACAGGGTTCTTAGTCGCACAAAAAATCCCGGGCACAGCACAAATCAGTGTAGGAGCTGAGCTTGCTCGCGAAGGCGGTGTGTCAGGCAACAAATGTATCGTCTGACTCACCCCTATCGCGAGCAGGCTCACTCCTACAGGGATCTCGGCTGTACACATAATCCGGGGCGCACATGCGATCCATGTGGGATCGGGCTTGCCCGCGAAAGCGGTGTGTCAGGCAACAAATGTGTCTACTGATCCACCGCCTTCGCGGGCAAGCCCGCTCCCACAGGTTTTTATGGTGGATGATCAGGTTGGGTAGTTGGCCCGCAGGGCTTCGAGGCCGCCCTGGTAGATGCCGGTGAACAGCGCCACCACTTCTTCATCGCTCACGCCTTTGGCGGTGAAGCGCCCTGACCACGTCACCCGTGCGCCCAGCCCTTGGGCTTCAACCTTGATCGTCGCCAGATAATCCGTTGCCGGAAACGGTGCCTGTTCAATCGAGTAACTGTAGGTCTTGGCGGCGTTATCGAACGCTTGCAGGCGTTCGATCACCACGGCGCCGTCAGCGGTTTGCAAGGTGCGAACACGACCGCCGTCGCTCAATTCACTCTTGGGAATGAACGGCAGCCAGTCCGGCAGCGTGTTGAAGCCGCCGATCAATTGCCAGACCTGATCGGCCGAGGCCGGGATGTCGATATGTGCAGATGCAGATGCCATGGATAAACGTCTCTCTCAAGTATTCATATAGTCAGGCTGTCGACCACGCCGCCATCGACGCGCAACGCAGCGCCCGTGGTAGCCGAGGACAGCGGCGAAGCAATGTAAGTCACCAGGTGCGCGACTTCTTCAACATCCGCAACACGCTGGATGATCGAGGTCGGGCGAGCCTTGAGCACAAAGGCGTCGGCCTCATCGCGCAAGTTGCGGCCAGACTCGGCGGCGGCATCCTTGAGCATGTCTTGCAGGCCATCGGTGAACGTCGGCCCCGGCAAAATCGCGTTCACCGTCACACCAGTGCCCGCCAAGCGCTTGGCCAAACCGTGGGACACCGCGAGGTTGGCGCTTTTCGTCACGCCATAATTGATCATGTCGGCCGGCGTCGCCACCCCGGATTCCGAGGACAGAAAGATCACCCGCCCCCAGCCCTGCTCGACCATCGCTGGCACGTAATGCCGCGCCAGGCGTACGCCGGAAATCACGTTGACCTCATAGAACCGCGTCCACTCGCTGTCCGGCGCTTCGAAGAAATCGACGGCGTCGAAGATGCCAAGATTATTCACCAGAATGTCCGCGCGCGGTTCGGCGGCGAACAGTGTCTGCGCGCCCTCCGCCGTGCCGAGGTCGGCCGCCAGACCGCGCAATTGCGCGCCCGGCACTTTTTCGCGAATGCTCGCCAACGCCTGCTCGACCTTGCCGTTGTCGCGGCCGATCACCACCACCGTGGCGCCGGCTTCGGCCAGCGACTGGCTGATGCCCAGACCGATCCCAGCGGTACTGCCGCTGACGATGGCCAGTTTTCCACTCAGATCAATCTTCATGCTTTCACCTCATCGATGGGTAATGGTGCGCGTTCAGAAACCAGTTTTGCCTCACGCATGGCCTGCCAGAAACCGGCAGGAATCACCGCCGACAACGCCGCGACATCTTCAGCGATGCGGCCCGGTTTGCTCGCGCCGGGAATCACCGCAGCAACGGCAGGATTGGCCAACGAAAATTGCAGCGCGGCAGCTTTCACATCAACGTCGTAAGCGGCGGCGATGCGTTTGATCTGCTCAACTTTAGCGATCACTTCCGGGCTGGCCTTCTGGTATTCAAAGTGCGAACCACCGGCGAGAATGCCCGAGCTGTAAGGGCCGCCGACGACGATTTCGACATTCTGCGCCAGCGCCGAGTCCATCAAGCGTTGCAACGGACGTTCGTGATCGAGCAGCGTGTAGCGCCCGGCCAACAGGAAGCCATCAGGCTGCGCTTCGGTCAGATCGAGGGTCAACTCGCACGGTTCGACTTTGTTCACGCCCAGACCCCAGCCCTTGATCACGCCTTCTTCGCGCAAACGGGTCAGCACTTTGAACGCGCCAGTACGAGCCTGATTGAAGTATTCCAGCCATTGATCGCCGTAAAAGTCCTGAGCGATGTCGTGTACCCAGACGATGTCGAGGCGATCGGTTTGCAGGCGTTTGAGGCTGTCTTCGATCGAGCGCAGGGTCGCGTCGGCGCTGTAGTCATTGACGATTTTGTTCGGGCGACCGTGTTCGAACACGCCGCTTTTTTCGCCGAGATCGCGGGCTGCAGCGTCTTCGACTTCATCGAGAATCACCCGGCCAACCTTGCTGCTCAGCACGTAGTCGTCGCGCTTGTATTGCTTCAAGGCTTCGCCGAGACGAATTTCCGACAAGCCCGAGCCGTAAAACGGTGCGGTGTCGAAGTAACGCACGCCGGCATCCCACGCAGCATGCACAGTGGCTTGCGCTTCTGCTTCGGGAATGGCACGAAACATGTTGCCCAGTGGGGCGGTGCCGAAGCCCAGTTTACCGAGCAGTTTGTCTTTCAAGCTCATCGGATTGTCCTCATTCGTTGGTGGTCTGCGTGACCGTTGAGCAGATCCTAGATTGCGACACCGAGACCGTCCAAGACATAATGCGCAGCACTTGAGTCCCTATAGGTCTGACATGATCGACATCCGTCAATTGCGCTACTTCGTCGCCGTCGCCGAGGAAGAACACGTCGGCCGCGCCGCCGAACGGCTGCACATTTCCCAATCGCCGCTGAGCCGGCAGATCGCTCAGCTTGAAGAGCGCCTCGGCCTGACGCTGTTCGAACGCAGCCAGCAGCGCATTCGCCTGACCCGCGATGGCCAGACGTTTCTCGCTGAAACCCGCGCACTGCTTACGCACGCCAATCGCCTCGAATCCCTCGGTAAGCGCTTGGGTCGTGGTGAAGAAGGCGGTTTGTGCATCGGCTATATAGAGAACGCCATGCACGCCGGGGTTTTGCCCAATGCCCTGCGTGTGTTGCGGGTCGATCGGCCGAATGTCCACGTCGCGCTGTACAACTTGAGTTCCGCCGAGCAACTCGAAGGCCTGCGTCAGCGTAGTCTCGATATCGCATTGGTGAGTGAGCCGCCGACCGATGACGACCCGGATCTGCTGGGTTTTCAGGTGCTGGATGATCCGATGCTGCTGGCGCTGCCGGAACAGCATCCGCTGGCGCAGCAGGCGGTGTTGAGTCCGCAGGATCTGGCGGATCAGGAATGGATCGGCGTGCAGCCACGGCAGGACGCGAGTGATGAGTTTGTCAGCGCCTGCATCCGCGCAGGGTTTACTCCGGATGTGCGCATGCAGGCGACTGAGCCGTTTACCGCGCTGGGGCTGGTGGCATCGGGGCTGGGGATTGCGATGATTCAGAAAGGCCTGAGCCATAACGCGCCTCCCGGGGTCGTGCTGCGTGAGGTGCCTTGGCTGGCGTTTACTACGCCGTTGTGGGCGGCTTGGCACCGGATTAATTTGCGGCCGTTGGTGGAAACCTTCCGCACGGTTTTGACAGGCAATGAGATTTGCGCTGACTGAGCGGGCCTCTTCGCGAGCAAGCCCGCTCCCACAGGGGTTAGTGGCGCACGCAAATTCTGTGTGCACCGCCAATTACTGTAGGAGCTGCCGAAGGCTGCGATCTTTTGATCTTGTTTTTAAAAGAACAAGATCAAAAGATCGC
>NZ_LHVN01000024.1:0-7654 GCF_001269815.1 Pseudomonas sp. P1.31
TTGATCTTGTTTTTAAAAGAACAAGATCAAAAGATCGCAGCCTTCGGCAGCTCCTACGGGGATCTACACTGCAAGAGTGTGTATGCCGCCGTGAGAACGCCATGAGAATGTCAGCGCAAATGACCGTGGTCGCCGTGCTCGCCACCCTCGCCTATCTGGGCCTGGCGGTGTGGGGCATTGGTGGCGTGGGGATGTTCTTTTCCCACGGCTCGCTGGTGGTGGTCGCGCTGGCCACTGTGGCGATGGTGATCGCGTCGATGTTTACCGAGGTCAACCTGAGCTCCGGCGAACGCGAGGATCGCGCCAATCGCTGGGTGCTTCCGGCGTTTGGCGTGATTGGTTTGCTCAGCGGTTTTCTGCCGGCTTACTGCGATCGGCTGAATTTCTGGACGTTTGGCGGCGAAGGTGTGCGCTGGCTTGGCGCGTTGTTGTTCATCATTGGCGGGGCGCTGCGCTTGTGGCCGGTGTTTGTCTTGGGCCACCGGTTCAGTGGGTTGGTGGCGATTCAGCCGGGGCATCGGTTGGTGACCGATGGGATTTATCAACACCTGCGCAACCCGAGTTATCTGGGGTTGGTGGTGAATGCGCTGGGATGGGCGTTGGCGTTTCGTTCAACCGTCGGGTTGCTGCTGGCGGCGCTGACGTTGATCCCGTTGATCGCGCGTATTCATTCAGAAGAGGCGCTGCTGCGCGGGCAGTTTGGCGCCGAGTATGACGCCTACTGCGCCCGGAGCTGGCGCTTGTTACCGGGTGTCTACTAACCCCGCACCCCCTGTAGGAGCTGCCGAAGGCTGCGATCTTTTGATCCTGGTCTTTTAAAAACAAGATCAAAAGATCGCAGCCTTCGGCAGCTCCTACAGGTACAGCTCAGGCAGGCTGTAGGTGCAGGCCGTCGTTGTCGATTTGGACGCGGATCGCGTCGTAACTGGCCAGTGTCGCGTGCTCGGTTTCAAGCGGATGCTGATGCGTCGTGGTGATGATCATCAACGACGCACCCGCCGCTTCAGCGGCTTGAATCCCGACAGCGGCATCCTCAAAAATCAGACACTCCGCCGGCTCCAGCCCCAAGCGTTTAGCCGCCAGCAGATAACCCGCCGGATCAGGCTTGCCCGCCTTCACATCCTCAGCCGTAATCATCACCGCAGGCTCGGGAATCCCCGCCGCCGCCATCCGCCGCAATGCCAGATCGCGCGGCGCCGACGTCACCATGGCCCAACGATCCTTTGGCAATTGATTGAGAAACGCCGCCGCCCCCGGAATCTCGACAATGCCTTCAACATCCTCGATCTCCGCTGCGGTAATAAACGCCGCTTGTGCCTCCGCGTCCACGCCCGGCAGGTTCAGGCGATTGATCGTGTCGATCGCCCGTGCGCCATGAATGGTCGGCAGAAACGCCTCGACATCGACGCCATGGCGCACGGCCCAGGCTGACCAGATCCGCTCGGCGGCGGCGATGGAGTTGAGGACGGTGCCGTCCATGTCGAACAGGAACGCGCCAAACGCGCGGTCGAAAAGATCATTGTGAGCAGACAAAGGGTCGCATCCTCTGGCAAGGGGCCGGGCAAATTTGCCCGGCAATGTAGCACTTGTCAGTGCAGACGCGGAGCCTTGGACTTGAAGGCACTCTCGACGCAATCGAGCAACTGGCCGATCGCCCAGGGTTTCTTGATGAACGCGACCGAGTGCTTGACCCCAGACGTCTCCGGCGTTTCATAACCGGACATGACCATCACCGGTTTGTCCGGCCAGCGATCGCCGACCAGGTTGGCCAGATCGGCGCCGTTGAGGGTGCCTGGCATGGTGATGTCGGTCAGCAATAGATTCACTTCCGGCGCGTGCTCGTCCAGATATAACTTGGCTGCGTCGGCGCTGCTATGCGGCTCGACCTTGAAACCTTCCTCCTGAAGAATTTCGCAAAGAAACTCCAGAATCAACGGATCATCCTCAACTACCAGAATCAACCCGCCAGGAAGGTGCGCGTCCGCCGTTGGTGATGGGCACATGAAACTGCACTCCCTGAATAGCATTAACGATTTAGCGGCTTGAATCCGCTGCTTATCTGGTATGAGCAGCGCGTTCTGTAGAAATTCATTTTTGATACAGGAGTTTTCTAAATGGTCGGATTGGCAATCCTGAGACAAACGTTCGAAGTGGCGTAATTGTGGTTAAAATGCCGGCCCATTTGCTTGCCGACCGTGACCGATGAACCCTGAAGCCCTCGCCACCCTCCACGCCCATTTGCTGCCGGCACTCGCCAGCGCACCGGGCGAAACCCGTCGCTTGTTTCATGGGCGCGGGCGTTGCTGGCCGGGGCTGGAACAGGTCACGGTGGACTGGCTGCAAGGCGTGGTGCTGGTGTCGCTGTTCAAGGAGCCGGCGCCGGAGCAACTGCAAGATCTCAAGCGCGTGTTGCTCGACATCACTTCTTCGGCCGAATGGCAGCAGTCCAAAGCGCACACGTTGCTGATCCAGCACCGTTATCTGCCGCAGAGCACCGCCGAATGGCTGTTGGGCGATGAGATCGATGAAATGACCATCGTCGAGGGCGGTCTGCAATACCGCGTCGACCTGGGCCGCAAGCAGAACGCCGGGCTGTTTCTCGACATGCGTTACGGGCGCAACTGGGTGCGCGAACAGTCCGACGGCAAGCGCGTGCTGAACCTGTTCGCCTACACCTGCGGTTTCTCCGTGGCGGCCATTGAGGGTGGCGCCAGCCATGTGGTCAATCTGGACATGTCCCGCGCCGCGCTCAGCCGTGGTCGCGACAATCACCGTTTGAATGGCCATGACACCGGCAAAGTCAGCTTCCTCGGCCACGACCTGTTCAAGTCCTGGGGCAAGGTGATCAACAGCGGCCCGTACGACCTGGTGATCATCGACCCGCCGTCGTTTCAGAAAGGCAGTTTTTTGCTGACCAAGGATTATCAGCGCGTGTTGCGGCGTCTGCCGGAGTTGCTGACGGCGGACGGCACGGTGCTGGCCTGCATGAATGACCCGGCGTTTGGTTCGGACTTTTTGATTGATGGCGTGACGCAGGAGGCGCCGAGTTTGCGCTTTGAACAGCGGCTGGAGAACCCGCCGGAATTTCCCGACATCGATCCCGAAAGCGGCCTGAAAGCCCTGGTCTTCAAACGCACTTCCTGACACAACCCAAATCCCTGTAGGAGCTGCCGAAGGCTGCGATCTTTAGATCCTGATCTCTTAAAAACATGATCAAAAAATCGCAGCCTTCGGCAGCTCCTACAGGGGGGTGGAGAGTCAGTTCGGGCGCAGCACCAGGGCGAACAGCTCACCATGTCCGGTGACATTGAGCTTTTGATAGAGATTGCGCCGATGCACTTTCACCGTTTCCGGCGATATGCCCATCTGCTGGGCGATCGCCTTGCTGGAGAAACCCTGCAAGATCAGCCGCGCCGTGTCGTTTTCACGCACCGTCAGCCGCGCATCAAAACGATCCAGCAACGTCGCCAGATCGCCGACCAGCACTTCAGCAACCGCCCCTTGCGGCGGCAATAGCTGCACATGCCGGCGCATCGCTGCCAGCACCCAGTCGCGCACACACAGCAGCCGGCCCTGCTCGGCCATTTCGAACGGCGTCGAACGCCCCATCGATAAACCCAACACGCTGCCATCAACGTTGATCATGAACTGCAACTCATCCGCGCCCACCACCGAGCGGAAGTAGCTCTGGTAGTACTCGCTCTGCAAAAACTGGTCAGGCGCCACCGACGCCAGGCTGTGCAAGCCATCAGCGAGCCCCGCCGAAGCGGCCTGATAAAACGGATCGAGCAGGTACATGCCGGCGGTGTAATCGGCGAGGTTTTCCTGTTCTTCGACAGCGCCCTTGCTGTCGATATCAATCAGCAATTGCGGCGCCTGGCCCGCCTTCATCATCGCGACCAAAGCGTTATCCATCGGCACCAGCAGGCGCAAGGTATCGACCAGCGCCCGCCAGAATCCGTCCTGCCCGACACAGGTGAAGACCCGCGCCAGACTTTGATGCACAGGCAATTCCTGCAACAACGCGTCCACGCTCTACCCCTTTTGTGTAACCCATGATGGGAATGGGTCAGGCGCGATCAGATCGATAGGCTGACCGCACTTGATCAACACCGGCCGTAGCGACCAGAAGTGCCGAATCATGCGGGGTCATCGAGGGGATATCAACCGGTGACCACTGATCAGCGAGACCAACGCATTTCCTGTAGGAGCTGCCGCAGGCTGCGATCTTTTGACGTTGTTTTTGCAGATCAAAAGGTCGCAGCCTGCGGCAGCTCCCACAGAGATCGCGATACATGTAAGATTTTTATGGAGAGACAGAAATCAATGAAACCTCGTGTCCGTGACCTCAACATCCGCATTGGCCAGATGCAGCCCGGCCCGCTCAATGCGATCACCGACGTGCCCGGTGTGCGTGTCGGCCACAGCAACGTGCGCGGTAAAAGCACGGCCGGTCGTGACATTTGCACCGGCGTCACCCTGATCGAACCGCGTCAGGGTTCGACCAACCAGCAGCCGTGTTTCGCCGGCGTGCATGTGCTCAATGGCAACGGTGACGCCAGCGGTCTTGAGTGGATTCGCGAGGCGGGCTTGTTGACCAGTCCGATCGCTTTCACCAACACCCACAGCCTCGGCGTGGTGCGCGATGCGCTGATTGTGCTGGATCGTCAGCAGCAACCGGACGATGGCCGTCTCTACTGGAACATGCCGGTGGTGCTGGAGACTTACGACGGGTTGCTCAATGACATCAACGGCTTCCACGTCAAACCTGAACATGTCGCCGAAGCCCTGCACAACGCGGTCGACGGCCCGGTTGTGGAAGGCGCGGTCGGCGGTGGCAGCGGCATGATCTGCCATGAATTCAAGGGCGGCATCGGCACTTCGTCGCGGCGATTGAGCGCTACGCAGGGCGGCTGGACAGTGGGCGCGATCGTCCAGGCCAACTATGGCATTCGCAACCAGTTACGGGTTGACGGCTACCCGGTCGGGCGCTACATGGAACAGAAGGATTCACCGTTTTTGCGCGCCGCATTGCCGCACCCTGGCATGGGTTCGATCGTGGTTTGCCTGGCCACCGATGCGCCGTTGTTGCCGCATCAGTGCACTCGCCTGGCGCAACGGGCGAGCGTCGGTCTGGCGCGCACCGGTGGCGGCAATGAAGATCAAAGCGGCGACATCTTTATCGCCTTCGCCACGGGTAATGATCACGTGCCGCCGGCGGCCTATGAAAGCAAAGGTGCGCCGACGTGTGACGGCTTGCGGATGGTCAATAACGATCACATCAGCGAGCTGTTTCTGGCCGCCACCGAGGCGGTTGAGGAAGCGATCATCAATGCCTTGCTCGCCAGCGAGAGCACTGAAGGCAATGGCCATTCGGTTCAGGGGCTGGATGCACAAACCTTGCTAGCCGCCCTCGAAAAGGCAGGCTGGCCTGGCTCGCGATAACCCCCCAAATCCCTGTAGGAGCTGCCGAAGGCTGCGATCTTTTGATGTTGTTTTTCAAGATCAAAAGATCGCAGCCTTCGGCAGCTCCTACAGGGGTTATGTGAACATTTTCGTGCCGAGTTCGCGGGCTATTTGCAGTTGCACCTGCGGCTCGCGCAATTCCGACTCCGGCAGCAACGTCGAGCTCAGCACCGTCGCCCCGCTGTAATCGAAAATCCCGTGTTCAATCTGCGCCGTCATCGCCGCACCGTAACCGTGACGTTCATAGGTGCGTTCGTCTGCCCCGGCGAGTTGTACAAGGTGCACGCGCAAACGCTGCAGCAACTTCACATGCTTCAAGTCACCCGCAAAATCGAACGCCCAGCCATTGCTGAACACCCGATCAATCCAGCCCTTGAGCAGCGCCGGCATCGACCACCAGTAAACCGGGTAAACCAGCACCAACGCATCGGCGCGATCAATGCGTGCCTGTTCCGCCAGCACATCCTCCGGCGGCGAAGCCTCGCGATGATGCACGGCAAAATCCGCAGCGCCGAAACGCGGTTCGAAGCCTTCAGCGTAGAGATCGGCGATCTCGAAGGTGTTGGCCGGATCGGCTTCGGTCAGGCCGGCAGCAATTTGTGTGGCAACGCTGTGGGTCAGTGAGCGCGGATCGTGATGAGCAACAACAATCAATGCGTGCATGGCAATTCTCCGGTTGGTGGGGCTGACCAAGGCTTATATACTCTTGGTAAGTTACGAAGCTTAAGTTACCTTTGGTATATAAACCATGTCAACTGATCAACTGACCAAACAGAATTCCCCCGCGCAACCGCGCAAACGCCTTTCCCGTGAGGATCGCCTGCGCCAGTTGCTTGATGTCGCCTGGCAGATCATCCGCGCCGAGGGCACCGATGCGCTGACCCTCGGCTATCTCGCCGAAAAGGCCGGCGTGACCAAACCGGTGGTCTACGACCATTTCGTCACCCGCGCCGGTTTGCTTGCGGCGTTGTACCGCGATTTTGATGCACGCCAGACCGTGGTGATGGACGCCGCGATCGCCGAATGCGAGCCGACACTCGTCGGCACCGCTTCAGTGATTGCCAAGGCGTATGTCGATTGTGTGATGTTTCAGGGAACGGAAATTCCGGGGATCATCGCCGCGCTGGCGAGCACCCCGGAACTGGAGAAAATCAAGCGGGAGTACGAGGCGATCTTCCTCGAAAAGTGCCGCCGCGACCTGGCGCCCTACGCTAATGGTGGACTGATTACCGCAGCCGCTTTGCGTGCAATGCTCGGCGCCGCAGAAGCGCTGTCGCACGCTGCCGCCAACGGTGAAATCAGCGCCGAGGACGCAATCAACGAGTTGTTCGCAACCATCATCGCAATGGTCGAACGCGCCGCTGTAAGGCTCTAGTGCAGGGTCAGTCGCTGACGGACAAATTCTTCCGTGTGGCGAGTGGTTTGATCCAGATGGCGATCGCGCTGCTTCTCGGCATCGAGCATCGCGCGCTTGCTGTTTTTCTGTAGCAGATACGTGTGAATCTGCTGCACTTCCAGTGAGCGGTAAATCGGCGTGGTGTCGATGAAACCGCGCAAGCCGTTGCTGCGGTAATGCCGGGTGCTCATCAGCACTTGAGTTTCACGCGAGCCGATCACCTCAAAGCCCAGCGCTTCGAAATACGGGACTTTGCCGACGGTGCAGCCCAGCTCCGCATGCGGATAACGGCCGAGCATTTCGCCGATCATCGCCCGCGCCACGCCTTGCCGCCGGTGCCCTTCGCGCACCGCCATGTAGGCGACGCTGCACGCTTCCCAGTCGCCCTGCACCGGCAGGTACAAAAGGAAACCGATCACCTGTTCCGGATCTTCATCGGCGGTCGCCACCAGCAACTCGACTTCGGTGCCCTTGTCGCCATTCAACGCTTCCAGATACAAATGCACCTCGTAGCCCACCGCGTACTGATACACGTTGTACAGCAGGTTGCTCGGGCCCAGGCCAACCGCGCTGATGTCGGTCAGGTAGTCGACGACCATTTGCAGAATCTGGCTGTTGACGCCTTCGGGGCATGGGGATTTGTAGTGGGTGATGCGAGGCATGGCAGCTGAACTCCGGCAGAAAACCGCGACATCATACCTTGTCCCTGCGCCAACCCCTGTAGGAGCTGCCGAAGGCTGCGATCTTTTGATCTTGTCTTTTAAAAACAGGATCAAAAGATCGCAGCCTTCG
>NZ_LHVN01000025.1:0-106970 GCF_001269815.1 Pseudomonas sp. P1.31
GATCTTTTGATCTTGTCTTTTAAAAACAGGATCAAAAGATCGCAGCCTTCGGCAGCTCCTACATTGGGAAAATCGGGGTATTACTGCTGCGGCGCCACCACTTTGATTTTGATCGCGATGTCCTTCGACACCACCGTGTCCGCCCACTCCCCCGCGCCGAGCCCAAACTCGTCGCGCTTGAGCAGCAGCTCACCGTCAAAAATGCCGATGGCGTTCTCCGGCTTCAATTCAACCGGCACCTGCACGTCGCGGGTGATGCCTTTGAGGGTGAGCTGGCCGGCGATCAGGTAGCGGTTTTCGCTCACCTGGGTGAAATGGCTTGATTCGAATACCGCGACGGGGAATTTTTCCGTGTCGAACCACGCCGGTTTCACCAGTTCGGTATTGGCGTCTTCGCTGCCGGCATCGATGCTGGTGAGGTCGATGTGCAGCGTGGTATGGGCATTGGCGAGATTGTCGGAATCGAAGCTCAGCGTCGCCTCGAACTTGCCGAACGTGCCGTACATCCGCGAGCCCATCTGGTTATAGGTGAAGCTGATCTGACTGGCGGTCGTGTTGACCCGGTTGTATTCGACCGCCTGGGCAATCGGCACGGCGCACAGGCAAAGCGCGGCAGCGAGCAGCAATCGGATCGACATGGGATTCTCCGGGCAGCGCTTACCGTCGAGGGCCTCGATTGACTAAAGCAAACAACCGACAGTTACGCCACTTCGGGATCAGGGTTTGAAGTTCAAACCATCCGCTCGATCTTCTGATGCTTCCACACCAGTTTGTAATACAGCGTCTGCAACACCAGCATCCCCAGATACGCCACCGGAAACGCCATCCACACACCCTGCAAACCGTACTGGCCATCAAGCCAGTACGCCGCCGGCAACTGCACGCCGACCACACAAATAATCGCAATGATCACCGGCACCAGCACTGTGCCACTGGCGCGCATGATCCCGCCGATGATCGCCTGGAAGCCAAACACCAGCAGGCTCCAGAGCATGATGTGCAGCAGATGCTCGGCCATCGCCCGGGTTGAGTCTTCGGTCAGGAACAAGCCAAGCAACCAGTGCGACAGCAGGTAACCCAGCACAATCAGCCCACCGGTCAGGCACACGTTGATCAGCAAACCCGTGCGCAGAATCGGCGCCATTCGCTCCAGACGCCCGGCACCAATCGCCTGTGCGCCCAGAATCGACGCAGTGATCGCAATCGATAACGCCGGAAACTGCACGTAGTTAACGATCTGCGTCACCGCGCCATACGCCGCCGTTGCCTGCGAACCGTGCTGGTTCACCAGCGCCAGAATCACCAGTTCCGACAATGACAGAACAATCATCTGCACGCCGGTCGGCAGGCCGATGCGCAGCACCTTGCCGAGGATTGCACCGTTGAGCCGCAGCGCTGCAAAAAACTCTCGATCCGGCGCCAGCGGATGGCCCTTGCGGATCAAGCGCCACGCCAGCCACGCCATCGCCGCGAGGTTACCGGCCAGGCCCGCGTACGCCGCACTTTGAATGCCCAGTTGCGGCAGACCAAACCAGCCGCGAATCAACGCCGGGGTCAGCGCCAGACCCACACTGGTCGAGACGATCAGCGCCAGCAGCGGCGACAACGTGTCACTCACCCCACGTAGCAACTGGGTGAACAGCACAAACACCAGCATCGACGGCAGAATCCACATCATCACGTGCGCGTAGGCCACCGCATCGTCCAGCACATCCGCCGGCGTGCCCAATCCGGTCAACGCCTGCCGCGCGAACACACTGCCGAGCACCGCCGCGATCAAACCAATCAGCACACCCAGCAACAACGTTGCGCCGGCGATGGCTTTAACCATATGCGGCTCGCGCGCGCCCCACGCCTGACCGATCAACACGCCCGCGCCCGCACCAAGGCCGATGACCAGCGCGATAAAGAAGAAGATGATCGGAAACATGCCCGACACCGCCGCCAGCGCCTGAGTGCCGAGCATCTGGCCGATGTAAATGCTGTTCACCGTGCCCGACATCGACTGCAGAAAATTCGACAACACCATCGGGGCGAGGAATAACAAATACGTTTGCCAGAGGGGTTTGGTGACGGCTGGGGTTTGCATGGGGCAGGAGGTCCATCTCGACGGCAGGAAGGCTTAAGGAGGATAGCTTCGATGAGTTGTCGGCGGGGCGCAATTAACATTTAAGCTTCGTGTTTAATTTCGCCCTGAAGCGATGCCGGAGTCTGTGGTAAACAACACTCCACCCATTGTTCATGATTGAGATTTTGCTCATGCCGCACGTTACAAATCTGCTGACCAGCGCCCTCCTCGCTCTCCTCACCGGCAGCGCTTGCGCCGCCACGCCCAGCGCTGCTCCCGAAGCCTTGAAGCCGTTGTTGATGACGTTGAACGAGCGCCTGAACATCGGCGATCTGGTAGCGCTGACCAAGTGGGACAGCGGCAAGCCGATTCAGGACACGCCGCGTGAAGCGCAGGTGATTGCCAATGCGCGCACGCTGGCCGCCGAGCGCAAACTCGATGCTGAAGACGTGGCGCAATTGATTGCTGCGCAAATGGAGGCCAATAAACTGGTGCAGTACGGTTTGCTCGCACAATGGCAAGCGGCGGGTGTGGCGCCGAACACTGCACGCCCGGATCTGGGCAAGCAGATTCGGCCGCGACTGGATGAGCTGCAGAGCCGATTGTTGCAGCAGTACGCTGATTTCGCGCCTTACCGTCGGGATCCGAATTGTTCGAGCTGGCTGGCGGAAGCGCGCAAGGGGTTGGCGCAGGATGCGCTGCATGAGTTGGCGTTGATGCGGAGCACCGGTGAATTGTGTGTGCGGGCGGCGAGGTAATAAAGTCAAAAGATCGCAACCTGCGGCAGCTCCTACAAGGGTCAGCGACGGGTCTGACAAATCCTGGCGCAAGTGACGACTGGCGGTCGGTCGATCATTGCGCATACCATCCGGCCACAACTTCAAAACAGAATCCGCTCGCCCATGCTCAAAGCCAGTCTGCGTAGCCATCTCACTCTTTGGTTTGCCGGTTTATCCCTGCTGACGCTGCTGAGCGTGGGTTTCTACGTCGGTCATATCGCCACCGAGCAGATGAAACAGGCCAGCGGCAATGCGCTGCTGAGCACCGCGCGCTCGGCGGCGGCATTGCTTGGCGAACAGTTGCGCGAGCGGCAACTTGAGGTTTATTTGCTCAGTCGAGCGCCGCATCTGGAGCGCGGCGATCTGGACAACCCGGCGATTCTCAAGTCGATGCAGTTGCGCACCCAGGCCCGCGCCGAATATGCGTGGATGGGCGTGGCCGATGCCGACGGTCTCGTGCATCAGGCCGTAAACGGTTTGCTGGTCGGTCAATCGGTGCAACAACGGCCGTGGTTCCAGGCTGGTCTGCGCAATGAGTACACCGGTGATCCGCACGAAGCCGTGTTACTCGCCAAATTGCTGCCGGGATTGCCGAATGGCGAACCGTTACGTTTCATCGATTTCGCCGCGCCGATTCACAACGCCGAGGGCCAGGTGATTGGTGTGCTGGGGGCTCACGCACACTGGAGCTGGGTGACGCGGATTGTCGAATCGGCGGCGGTGTCGCACAAGGATTCGGCGCCGGATCTCGAAGCGCTGATCATCGATCATGACGGTAAAGTGCTGTACCCGGAGGCGTTGATGGGCCAACAGGTCGCGGCCAACGATCCGAACTCGCCGGGCTGGACGGTCGGCAACGGCTATCTGACCAGTCGCGTGACCGTGCCGACACCGTCGAGCACTGCATTGTCGTGGTCGATTGCTGTGCGCCAACCGCTGGACACTGCCCTGCAACCGGCGCGCCTGCTGCTCTACAAACTGTTGCTGTTGGGCGTGTTCGCGGCAATCGGTTGTGGCTTGGTGGCGTACTACCTGGCGCTGTACCTCAGCCGCCCGATTGAACAACTCGCTCGCTCGGCCAAACGCGTACAGAACAATCAGCCCGGCGCACACTTCCCGCTGCAACATCCGGTGCAGGAAATTGCCCAGCTCGGCCAGTCGATCGATGCGATGACGCAATCACTGCTCGGCAAAGAACGTCAGTTGCAGGAAGCCAATGCCTCGCTGGAAGCGACCGTCGCGCAACGCACTGCGGCCCTCACCCAAGCCAACGCCGAACTGCTCAGTCTGGCGACCCACGATTCCCTGACCGGCGTTTTCAATCGTCGTCGCTTCGACGAAAAACTAACCGAATACAACCTGCTGTTCCGCCGTACCGGCCGCCCGTTTGCCTTGCTGCTGATCGACGCCGATCATTTCAAACGGATCAACGACACCTACGGCCACGCCATCGGCGATGACGTGCTGGTGCAACTGGCGCAACTGATTCGCGAGAGCACCCGCAGCACCGATTTCGTGGCGCGCTATGGTGGTGAAGAGTTCGCGGTGTTGTTGCCGGAAGTCGCGCAACCGGATACCCCTGAAGTGGTCGCCGAGAAAATCCGCACAGCCATCGCCAACGCGCATTTCCCTCATGTCGGCAACATGACCGTCAGCATTGGCATCGGCCTGGCGGATCCGGCTGACAACAGCCAGACCCTGCTGATCAAACGCGCTGACCAACAGCTGTACCGGGCAAAAGCCGCCGGGCGTAACCAGATCGCCTGATCAGCCCTGCTTCACTTCACAGATCCCGTTGGCCTTGTTCTTCCCGGTGTACGACACCCCCGGTGAACCATCGGGATTGATGCTCAGCGAAATGGTCACGCTCGCGCCTTTGGCCTCGAAATAGTTGTCGTTGAATTTCTTCAGCTTGGCTTCCTTGCCATTGATGTAGATCGGCCCGCCCTCATCGGCGTGAACTTCGATCTTGCCCGGGCAAGTGGCATTGAGCATCGGGATGCCAGCGTGGGCCACTGATGCGATGAGCAACAAAGGTGCTGCCAGCAACAAAGATTTCATGGAAAGCTCCTTGGTTTCGGCGACATGCCGCGCTGTCAGCAATAACCCAAAATCGTCCATCCCACCAGTGTCACCGTTGTCGCGGGGGGTCAGGTATTGGTCTTCAACTTCGTCCACAACCGCGTCGTCAGCCGCGCAATCGCTGCCGGCAGTTCTTCGACGGTGAACAATGTGTCCATCACTTCTTTAGGCGGATAAATCGCCGGATCGCCGATCACGTCCTGATTGAGAAACTGGTTGGCCGCCGCATTCGGGTTGGCGTAATGGATGCTGTTGCTGATGTTGGCAATCACCTTCGGTTCGAGCAGGTAGTTCATGTAGGCGTAGCCGTTCTTTTCATGCGGCGCGCTTTTCGGCATGACCATCATGTCGAACCACAATGTCGTGCCTTCGGTCGGGATCGAATAGGCGATGTCGATGCCGTTCTTGGCTTCCTTGGCGCTCGCCGCTGCTTGAACGATGTCACCGTTGAAACCGATCACCGCGCAGACGTTGCCGTTGGCCAGGTCGCTGATGTATTTCGAGGCGTGGAAATACTGGATGTACGGGCGGATTTTCAGCAAGGCCTGCTCGGCTTGTTTGTAGTCGGCCGCTTCGTGGCTGTGCGGCGGCAAGCCGAGGTAGTTGAGGGTGATTGGCAGCACCTGTGTCGGGTTGTCGATGATCGCCACACCGCACTGGCTCAGCTTCTTGATGTTCTCTTCGTCGAAAAACATCTTCCACGAGCGAGTGATATCGGTATTGCCGAAGATCGCTTTGATTTTTTCGACGTTGTAGCCGATGCCGGCCGTGCCCCACATGTACGGGTAGCCGTACTGATTACCCGGATCGTTGACTTCGAGTTTCTTCATCAACACCGGGTCGAGGTTTTTCCAGTTCGGCAGTTGCGACTTGTCGAGTTTCTGGATCGCCCCGGCCTTGATCAGTCGCGAGAGAAAGTGGTTCGACGGGCTGACCACGTCATAACCGGTGTTGCCGGTCATCAACTTCGACTCCAGCACTTCGTTGCTGTCGTGGATGTCGTAAGTGGTCTTGATGCCGCTGGTCTGGGTGAAATTAGCCAGCGTGTCCGGGGCGATGTAGCTGTTCCAGTTGGAAATATTGACGGTTTCGTCGGCACAAGCGGCCGCCGACGTTGCAGCGAGGGCGATCGCCAGGGTGAGCGTATTGATGCGCATGTTCTATCACCTGAAAGGAAGTGGCTTTTGTTCTTGTGCGGTACGCGGATTTTCAGATTTCTGTTCTGGCCCTGACCGCCTCCACGCGCATGCGAAGCATGGCACCGATGTCGAAGAAAGGACGCGGCGGCAACCAGCCGGGTTCGGCGCGCTGCATCACCGATTGCAGCAGTGGCGAGTCAACGCCCGAGGCCAGTTCTGCCAGGAGTCGGCCCCACAAGGTTCCGCGCGCAACGCCGGAACCGTTGCAGCCCGCCACGGCGTACACGCCCTCTTCCACCCGGTCGAAATACGCCTGACCGCTGCGGGTAGCGCTCAAATGACCGGTCCAGGTGTATTGAATGTCGCGCTCGTCGAGGAAGGGAAAACGCCGCTGCAATCCAAGTACATGATGCTGGCGACGTTGCGCGAGTGCGCCGTTGGACAGGTCGCGCGTGCGGTATTCGGCGGTGTTGCGGATCATCACGCGGCGATCCGGGGTCAGGCGCACGGTGGCGCCGAGCGGCCGGGTCGAGAGCACGCCCCACGGCTCGACCGCGCCAATCGCCTGAAACTCGTGATCGGTCAGCGGCCGCGTCAGGCTGGCGCTGAGTTCCATGGGGAATGTGCCGCTGTCGTTGATGCCGACCCGAGGAATAAACGCGTTCAGGCACACCAGCACTTTCTTCGCTTCAACGCTGCCGTTAGCCGCGTTGGCGCGCAGCCCGCCCTGACTCAGACGCTCGACACTGGCGATGTCGGTGTCCTCATACACGGTGATGTTGCCCGGCAGTGCGTTGAGCAAACCTTTCACATACTTGGCCGGTTGCAGCAGCGCATTGCCGTGGCCACACCAGATCGCGGCGGCGTAGTGACGGGTGCCGAGTTTTTGCGCCAGTTGTTCGCCCTGCAGAAATTCCGCCCGAGCGCCGAGCGCACGCAATGTCGCCAGTTTGGCCTCGACATGATCAAGCTTGGCCGCGTCGTTGACCGCAAAGTAATAACCGCTGTCGCGAAAGTCGCACTCGATGGCGTGCTGGCCGATGCGCTGACGGACTTCTTCGCTGGCCGCCCGGGAAATCATCGTGTCGGTTTCAAATCCGGCAAACCCGGCGGTGCCGATCAATTCACTGTGCGCCGGGTGTTCATGAGCAACGACGAACCCCGAGTTACGCGCCGACGCGCCTTGCGCCGCGCGCTGCCGGTCGACCACGACGATGCGCGCCTGCGGGTGCATGTCGGCGAGCGTGTGTGCAGCGCTGAGCCCGGTAATTCCAGCGCCAATCACCAGCCAATCGGCCTTCTGCGCGCCGCTCAGGCGACCGCGCTCCGGCGAATGGCCAGCCTGCGCGATCCAGCCGCATATGTTTTCCATGCATCACCTCATATGACTGTCGTTCAACGGCTTGCCCCTGTGTAAAGTGCATGCGTGAATCGCATGGACACCTTGAGAAGGTCGCCGCCAGAGCTAGAATCTATAAGGTCTTCGTCAGACCGACCAACGTTATAAAATCATCGAGCCATTCTGAAATCGCATGGATAAAATTCGCCACGTACCGTCCCTTCAAGCCATGCAGGCACTGGTCGAAGTCGCCGATTGCGGCAGCTTCACTCTGGCGGCGCAGAAGCTGTGCCTGACCCAAAGCGCGGTCAGTCGGCAGATCCAGCAATTGGAGGGCCACTTCAATGTTGCGCTGTTTATCCGTACCAGCCGCAGCCTGCGCCTGACCGCAGAAGGCGAACAGGTGCTGGCCAGCGCGCGCAGTATTCTCGAACAACTGAAAAATCTCGAAGAGCGCCTCGCCCCACAGGAGCGGCCATTCCGCATCCGCATGCACGTGTCACTGGCGGTGCGCTGGCTGCTGCCCAAACTCAGCGACTTTTACCTCAACCATCCCGAGGTTTCCTTGGCGATTGAGACGGTCGCCACCGAAGTGGTTGAGCCGGCCAGCGACAGCGACGCGTACATTCTGTATCTGCCGCAAGCGACCAGCGACCCGGCGTATCTGACGCTGTTTGCAGAAACGCTGGTGCCGGTGTGCGCGCCCAATCTGCCGGGCGCACCGCGTTCAGTGGACGAGTTGCAGCGTTTTGCCTTGCTGCATCGCTCGGCTGATCGTCAGGCGTGGTTCGAATGGCTGGCGGCGAATAATGGAAAACCGCTGGAGGATTACCGGCACATCCCGTTCAACCTTGATGAGTTGGCACTGGATGCGGCGGCGCGCGGGTTGGGCGTGGCGGTCACTGACATGACGCTGGCGGCGGAGTCGCTGGAGCGCGGCGTGTTGGTGGTGCCGTTCGGCCCACCGCTGAAAACCGGCGGCATTTATTCGCTGTGCTTGCAGCCGTCAGCGGCGACGCACCCGGCGTGTGCATCGGTGATGCAATGGTTCACCAAACAAACCGACACCCCACAATCCCCGTAGGAGCTGCCGAAGGCTGCGATCTTTTGATCTTGCCCTTAAAAACCAGATCAAAAGATCGCAGCCTTCGGCAGCTCCTACGGGTGTTCCGAGAAGGTCTGCAGGTACGCGAGCAGGTTGTCGAGTTTCTCTTCATCGCTCAGGCCCCAGAAAATCATCCGCGTGCCCGGCACCACGCCTTTCGGGTCTTTGAGATACGCCCTCAACGTGTCGGCATCCCAGGTCACGCCGGAGTTTTTCATCGCGTCGGAATAGACGTAATTGGCCGAAGTACCGGCAGGCCGACCGACGATGCCGTTGAGTTCCGGGCCGAAACCGGGGCGGGCCGACTCACCGACCTGATGGCAACCACCGCACAAACGCGGGAAGATTTTTGCCCCCGCTTCAGGGTCGCCGGCGGCTTGGGCAGTTGAACAGGTGGCGATCAGGCTCAAGGCCAGGGACAGTAAAGCAGTGGTTTTCATCGAACGATCCAAAAACAGGCGCTACACAATTGCGGCAAGCCTAACATTTTGTGCAAGGCAGTTTTTTACAGGTAAGCGCCGATGATCTTTCTGACGGTGATCAATGCCTGACGCAAAACGGCCATGTCCACCGAGCCCAGCGCCAGCCGAATCGCGTGCGGCACATGGGCGGACACGGCAAACGGTTCGGCCGTGGTGACGGAGATCTGATGCTGCTGCAGTTCCACGACGATCTGATCGGCGCGCACATCTTCCGGCAGTGGCAGCCATAAAAAGTACGAAGACGGATGGCCGATGCACGACAGCCCTTTGAGCAATTCCGCGGCCAATTTTTGCCGTGCCTTGGCGTCGTTGCGTTTTTGTTCCTCAAGCTCAATGACGGTGCCATCGTCGAGCCAGCCGCAGGCAATTGCAGTCATCACGCCGGGCGTGTTCCAGGTCGTAGCGCGAATGACGCGTTCCAGCGCCGGCACCATCCCCACGGGCGCGGCGATGAATCCGACGCGCAAACCGGTGGCGATGTTTTTCGACAGTCCCGACACGTACACAGTGCGCTCGGGCGCCAGATCAATCAGCGGGCGCGGTGGGTTTTCCACCAGAAAGGCGTAGGCCGCGTCTTCGATGATTGTCAGATCATGCCGTCGGGCGATCGCCAGCAGTTGTTCGCGTTGATCAATCGGCATTACCCAACCCAGCGGATTGTGCAACGTCGGCATGCTGTAAACGGCGCGCACCGCACGCTCCCGGCAGAGCGTGTCCAGCGCAGGCAGATCCGGGCCGTGTTCGGTCGTGGGGATCGCCACCACTTCCAGATGCAGCGCTTCGGCCAGCACTTTGAACCCGGAATAGGTCAACGCGTCAGCGGCAATCACATCACCCGGTTTGAGCAACGCCATCAGCGTCACCGCCAGCCCTTGCTGTGCACCGTTGACGATCAGCACTTGCTCGGTCTCGACCTGCACGCCACGGCTTAGCAGATGTTGCGCAACCGACGCGCGCTCATGAGCGCGACCGGCGTGCGGCTGATAGCGCATCAACGCTTCGAGATCGCCCGACAACGCCAACTGCCGCAGCGCCGTGCGCAACAGATCCGCCTGACCGGGCAACGACGGGTAGTTGAAATTGAGGTCGATCATGCCGACCGCGACATCCTTCTGATCGATGCCCTGCCCCGGTAGCAACGAGGTTTCTCGCACAAACGTGCCGCGCCCGGACTCGCCACTGACCAGGCCCATCGCCTCCAGCTCAGCATAAACCCGTGAAGCGGTGACCAGCGCCAGCCCTTCGCTCGCCGCCAGTTGCCGGTGCGTCGGCAGGCGCGTGCCCGGCGACAGGCGACCCGAGCGAATGTCATCGGCGTAGGTATCAACCAGCGTCTTGTATCGGAAGCGCGGCATGTCGGCTGTATCCATGACAATTCTTTGATTGTCCTGATTCTCAGCCATAGGATTCAAATGACGCAACCCCACTTCTGAGCGCGACCTGGTATGGAAAAAACCTCGAATCTGACGAACCCGGCACTGGAAAAAACCAGCGGCTGGATCAACGGCTTTATTGGCGTGGTGATTTTCAGCGGTTCACTGCCGGCCACGCGATTGGCAGTGCTGGAATTCGACCCGGTGTTTCTCACGGTATTGCGTGCCGCCATCGCTGGGGTATTGGCCGTGGCACTGCTGTGGCTTTTTCGCGAACGGCGCCCCACACGCGATCAGTGGCTGTCGTTGTTCATCGTGGCGATGGGCGTGGTGCTCGGATTTCCGCTGCTGACTGCGTTGGCTTTGCAACACGTGACGTCAGCACATTCGATTGTCTTTGTAGGATTGCTGCCACTGGCGACAGCGATTTTCGGCGTATTACGCGGCGGTGAACGGCCGCGTCCGGTGTTCTGGATTTTCTCGGTACTCGGCAGTGCGCTGGTGGTGGGGTTTGCGATCTCTCAAGGCCTGACCGCTTCGCCCACCGGCGATTTACTGATGTTGGCCGCCATCGTCGCCTGCGGGCTCGGCTACGCCGAAGGGGCGAAACTGTCGCGCAGCCTCGGCGGCTGGCAGGTGATTTGCTGGGCGCTGGTGCTGTCGCTGCCACTGATGGCGGTGCTCAGCCTGTGGCTGGCGCCCGCCTCGTTCAGCACCATCAGCCTGTCGGCATGGCTGTGTCTGGGCTACGTATCGCTGTTCAGCATGTTGATCGGTTTTGTGTTCTGGTATCGCGGCTTGGCGCAGGGCGGGATTGCGGCGGTGGGTCAGTTGCAGTTGTTGCAGCCGTTTTTTGGCTTGGCGCTGGCGGCGACATTGCTGCATGAACACGTCAGCGTCGGCATGCTCGCGGTGACCTTGGGCGTCATTCTGTGTGTCGCCGGGGCGAAGAAGTTCGCCAAATAATCCCTAAGCGCCAGCCTTCCACTCGCGCGGGCTGAGCCCGGTCTTGCGGCGAAACGCGCGAGCCAGCGCCGAAGGGCTTTCGTAACCGACCTCCTCGGCGATCAGCGCAATCGGTTTGCCCTCGCGCAAACGTTTCTGCGCCAGGCTGACCCGCCAGCTCAGCAGATAATCGGCCGGCGTCTGCCCGACCACGCGGCGAAACTGCTCGGCAAAACTGGCACGCGAGAGGTTGGCGACGCTGGCCAGCTCGGCCACGCTCCACGGTTTATGCGGTTGCTCGTGCATCTGGATCAAGGCCCGCGACAAACGCGGATCGGCGAGTCCGGCCATCATCCCCGGTTGTTGATCGCGACTGCTGATGAGGTGGCGCAACAGCAGAATCACCAGCAGTTCAAACAACCGATCCATTACCGCAACCCGCCCGCAATGTCCTTCGAAGGCTTCCTTGAACAACCATTCCAGCGTGCTGCCCAGTTCGGGAATGTCGCTGAGTTTCAGCACCAGATAATCCGGCAACGCGGTGGCGAGTGCATTGCCCGAACCGCCGTCGAACGTCAGCGTGGCACAGACCACGCGGGTGTCCATGGACTCGTCGGCAGACATTCGATGGGGAAACGGTCGCGGAAAGAAAATAAGCGAAGGTTCACTCAGCCTGAGCTCGCGTTCGTTAGCCGGCCTGAGCAGCAACTCGCCCGCCTGCAACAGATGCACATGCCCGCACGGCTCGCCCTCATGCACGCTGATGCCGCAAAACGCGCCGCTGTGAAAGGTGCCGGCATTCACACCGAAGTGGCTGAGCAAAGTAGAAAGGCGATCCATTGGGCGACTCCTGCGGGCGAATCTGGACGATCTGCCGCATATCGTCGACGATTTGCCGCCAAAACACCAGTTGCGCTCACTAACATTCATTCCATCGCCGACGCAGTTCGCGCCGGACTTTCGGAGAATCACCATGAGCCGTATCAACGCCATCAGCCTCGAAACCGCCACCGACGCCACCCGCCCCGTGCTGGAAGGTGTGAAGAAGAAAATCGGTTTCCTGCCGAACCTGTTCGCCACACTGGCCAAGGCGCCGGTCGCGCTCGACACCTACGTGCAAGCGTCAGCGACACTGGGCAAATCGTCGCTCAGCGCCAAGGAAAAAGAAGCGGTGTACCTGGCGACCTCGCAGGTTAACGGCTGCGATTACTGCCTGGCGGCGCACACCTTTTTCGGCAGCAAGGCCGGGTTGTCGGCCGAGGACATCGTCGCGGCGCGCCAAGGTGAACTGAACGCCTATGCCGCCCTCGCCTATCAATTGACCGAAAGCCGTGGCCACTTGAGTGACGAGCAAATCGCTGCCGCTCGCGCCGCCGGGATTGATGACGGCAAGATCATCGAAGTGATTGCCGTAGTGGCGGTGCAGACCCTGACCAACTACCTGAACAACGTGGCGCTGACCGAGATCGACTTCCCGGCCATCGACGCCTGATCAAAGACCAATGCAAGACCTGTGGTGAGGGGATTTATCCCCTCACCACAAGTCCACATTCATCACAAAGTCGTGTAAGCGCCGTGTGTCAGTCGTGATCGACGCCGGCGCGTTTCAGCAGTTTTTTGCAGCGCTCGGACAAGTGGAATACCTGCAGATCCTTGCCTGCCTTGGCGTAACGTTCACGCAAGGTTTTCAGCGCGGCAATCGCCGAGTAATCGACAAAGCTCAGATGCCGGCAATCGAGGGTGACTTTTTGCGGATCGGTCGCCGGGTCGAACTGGTTGAGGAACGGCGTGGTCGAGGCGAAAAACAGCGTGCCATGCAGGCGATAGAGTTTGCTGCCGTCGGCCTCAAAGTGCTCATCGGCGTACAACTCGCGCGCCTGCTGCCAGGCGAAGTTCAGCGCAGCAATGATGATGCCGCAGAGCACAGCGGTGGCCAGATCGGTGAACACGGTGATGGTGGTCACGGCGATGATCACCAGCACATCGTTGAGCGGGACTTTGTTGATGACGCGCAACGACGCCCAGGCGAAAGTCTGTTGCGAGACCACGAACATCACCCCGACCAGCGCCGCCAGTGGGATACGCTCGATCAGCGGCGATAGAAACAGAATGAACAACAAAATCAGCACGCCCGCGACCACACCGGACAAACGTCCGCGCCCGCCGGAGCTGAGGTTGATCACGGTCTGGCCGATCATCGCGCAACCGCCCATGCCGCCAAACGCGCCCGAGACCATGTTCGCCGCGCCCAACGCCACGCATTCACGATCCGGGTAGCCACGGCTTTCAGTGATTTCGTCGGTGAGGTTCAGCGTCAGCAGTGTTTCCAGCAGCCCGACCAGCGCCATCAGAATCGCGTAGGGGGCGATGATGCGCAGTGTTTCGAGAGTCCACGGGATGTCCGGCAAAGCGAAAGTCGGCAGACCACCGGCGATGTGCGCCATGTCGCCGAGGGTGCGGGTCGGCAGGCCGAACAGATAGACCAGCAGGCCGACGCCGAGAATCGCCACCAGCGCCGGCGGCACCGCTTTGGTCAGGCGCGGCAGGATGTAAACGATCGCCATGGTCAGCGCCACCAGCCCCGCCATCAGGTACAACGGCGTGCCGCTTAGCCATTCCTCACCGTTCTTGAAATGCTCCAGTTGCGCCAGGGCAATGATGATCGCCAGACCGTTAACGAAGCCGAGCATCACCGGGTGCGGCACCATGCGCACCAGTTTGCCCAAGCGCAGCAAACCGAACGCCATCATGATCAAACCGCCGAGCAGCACGGTCGCCAGCAGGTATTGCACGCCGTGTTGCACCACCAGCGCAACAATCACCACCGCCATCGAACCCGCCGCGCCGGAGACCATACCCGGCCGACCGCCAAACAAAGCGGTCAACGTGCAGATGATGAAAGCACCGTACAGGCCCATCAGCGGATTGAGGTGTGCCACCAGCGCGAAGGCGATGCATTCGGGCAACAGGGCAAACGAGGTGGTGAGTCCGGCCAGGACATCGGCGCGCAGACGAATCGGTTTCATGGCTTACCTGACTGAGCGGCCGACGTCGGCGACCGCAGGTGTTCGGGGAAAAGTGGGTTGCGGATGTTACGGAATTGTCCCCGCAGCGGCCAGTGATCGCTGACAGTTATCGACCTGCGCTTTATGCTGGCGCGCTCAGTCTTCATCGAGTTCGAACATGTCTGCATTTTTAACCGCTCGCGAAGTTTGTCAGCGTTTGCGTGACGCGGCGCTGGAGGTGCTCGCCTTTAAAGTATGCGAGGCGCCCTCCGCGTCCGGGCTGGTTGCCGTTGATATCGAAGGCTGGCGCTTGCTGCTGGATTTTGACGGCGGCCGGTTGCATCACTGTGAATACGCGCGCGATACCGATGGGCGCGAAGGCGCGCTCGACGGCTGGCAGCGTTATGGCACTGATCCGGTGAGTTTGCTCAGTACTTGGGAATTGGCGCAGATCGAGCGGCTACTCGCGCAATCCCCTCAGCCCTGACGCAAGTCGAGCACGTAAGTGTAATAACCGGTGTCGCGCACATACCCCAACGACTCGTACAAACCCTGCGCGGTGACGTTGTCGGTGGCGGTTTCCAGCACCAACCCCTTCGCGCCGGTTTCCAGGGCAAACGCGCGGGCGGTGTTCATCAGCAATCGGCCAACGCCGCGACCCCGGGCGGCTGGCGTGGTGAACAGATCGCTGAGCAGCCAGGTGCGGTGGGCGTCGATGGAGGAAAACGTCGGGTACAACTGCACAAATCCCAGCGCTTCACCGTGCTCCTCCTGCGCCAGAAAAATCGCTGACTCCCCCGCCGCCATGCGTTCGGCGATGAAGGCGCGCGACTGTGCCAGATTCGACGGCTGCTCGTAGAAACCCCGATAAGCGTCGAATAACTGCGCCACCGCGTCCAGCTGTGCGGTATCGGCGCGCAAAGCCTTAATCGTCATGACCCCTTCCTCGTTTATTCAATGATCGAAGCAGCATAGCGCTGTCTGTCGAGTAAGCTGGCTTCACCGCTATATAGTTTTGTATATTGCGAAACCGAAATCGCCAGAATCTTTCCATGTTGTTTATTCAGACTGTTTTTCCATGAGTGCCATCCGCGTACGCAACGAGCAGTTGATCCTCAACGCTGCCAGTGAAGAATTCGCCGCCAACGGCTTTGACGCCACCCAGACCCGCGACATCGCCGCCCGCGCCGGCGTGCCCAAGGCGAACCTGTATTACTACTTCCAGACCAAGGAAAACCTCTACTCGAAAGTCTTGCTGGGGTTTGTCGAACCGTTGCTGGAGGCGTCGGCGGTGCTGCGTGAAAGCGATGATCCGCTGGTGGGTTTGCGCGCTTACGTCGCTGCGCGGATTCGTATTGCCCGCGAGCATCCGGCGATTGCCAAGGTTTTCAGTGGAGAGTTGTTGCTCGGCGGGCGGCAGTTGCCAGACGAGTGCCGCGACCTGCTGCACGCTGAAGCGCGACGGAATGTCGAGTGTCTGCGCAGCTGGATCGAGCGCGGTTTGCTGGCACCGGTGGATCCGGAGCATTTGATGCTGTTCATCTGGTCGGCGACGCGCACGTACACCAATATTGGCTGGCAGATGGGCCGAATCATGGAACGCGAAGAGCCGCTGGATGAGGATTACGAACGGGCGGCGGAGACGATTACGCGGTTGGTGCTGGAGGGGGTTGTGGCGCCGAGGGCTGGGGAGATTCGCGGGGTTTTGTTTGCGACTTGAACCGCAGAATGACCGCAGTACATCTGCAAACACAACCCCTGTAGGAGCTGTCGAGTGAAACGAGGCTGCGATCTTTGATCATGATTTTCAAGATCAACAGATCGCAGCCTCCGGCAGCTCCTACAGGGGGTGTGGTGTTTTCAAAACGTAATGGTTGCGGCGGGTTTTACGTCGATGCGGGCGACGGAGCCGGTCAGGTGCGCGAGGTCTTTGTTGTGTTCGGCGATGATGTCGTCGGCGCTCATCGGGCCGTTGTCGACGGTGGAATGTGCGTCAGCGGCGAGCACTACGTCGTAGCCCAGTTGATGGGCCTGGCGCACGGTCGCGTTGATGCAATAGTCGGTTTGCAACCCGCAAATGACCAAGCGTTCGAAATCCTCGCTCGGCAGCAGTTTGCGTAAATCAGTCTGATAGAACGAATCGGGCGTGGTCTTGCGCACGCGTAAATCCTCGCTCGATGTTTCCAGCCCTTCCGCCAGTTGCCAGCCTTCCGCGCCATGAGCCAACGGGCTGTCCTTTTCTTCATGCTGAATCAGCACCACCTGCACGCCGGCCGTGCGCGCTCGGCGGCTGAGGCCGTTGATGGTGTCGATCACCCGGAGAATGTCATGGCACTCATACTCACCCGAGCAGAGAGCTTGCTGGACGTCGATGATCAGCAATGCGGTGGTCATGATGAGCCTTCCTTGATCAGTCCATGAAACAGGGGCGGACATGGGCCCGCCCCGTTTTTACGCGCCTTAGTAACCCAATGACAACCCGGTATTACGCCGTGGATCGTTGGCACCATAGAAACGGTTTTTGCCAACCGGCTTACCGCCCAGCGACGGTGCGCCGACCAGAATCGCGGCGATGTGGTTGGCATCCTGCGGGCCGGCAAACTTGTGGCCCCAGCTCTCGAGAATCTTCTTCGTGTCGGGACTCGCCGCGAAGTCTTCGAGGTTGGTTTCCTCCGGCATCCACTGCTGGTGGAAGCGCGGCGCATCGACTGCTTCCTGCAGGCCCATGCCGTAGTCGATGACGTTGAGCATGGTCAGCAAGGTCGCGGTGATGATCCGGCTACCGCCCGGCGTGCCCACCACCATCACCACTTTGCCGTCCTTGGTGACGATGGTCGGGCTCATCGACGACAGCGGTGCCTTGCCCGGCGCGATCGCGTTGGCTTCGCCCTGCACCAGACCGTACATGTTCGGCACGCCGACCTTGGAGGTGAAGTCGTCCATTTCATCGTTGAGGATCACCCCGGTCTTGCTCGCCATCACGCCCGCGCC
The DNA here is from genome assembly GCF_001269815.1 of Pseudomonas sp. P1.31. Classification (NCBI taxonomy): domain Bacteria; kingdom Pseudomonadati; phylum Pseudomonadota; class Gammaproteobacteria; order Pseudomonadales; family Pseudomonadaceae; genus Pseudomonas; species Pseudomonas sp. P1.31. The sequence goes on from NZ_LHVN01000025.1 coordinate 17,309, forward strand.
GAACCAGTCGTTGAGGGTGTAAGTGACCGAAACCGCGTTACCCCACTTGTCGACGATCGAATAATGCGTGGTGTTGCTGCCTTCATGCGGTGCGGTACCCGGTTTCAGCTCGGCCGAGACGCCAGCCTTCTGCGGTTGAATCGCGTCGCGCAGTTTCGTTGCGTAGTTCTTGTCGAGCAGGTGTTCGATCGGGTTTTTGACGAAATCCGGATCACCCAGATAGCTGTTGCGATCCACGTACGCGTGGCGCATCGCTTCGATCTGGTAGTGCATGCCCTGGGCCGAATGGAAGCCCAGATCCTTCATCGGATAGCCTTCAAGAATATTCATGATCTGGCAGATCACCACACCGCCGGAGCTTGGCGGTGGCGCGGAAACCACGTGGTAGCCACGGTAATCACACTCGACCGGAGCCAGTTCGCGGGTCTTGTATTTGTCGAGGTCGGCCTGGGTGATGATGCCCTTGTTGGCCTGACTCGACGTCACGATCGCATCGGCGACCCAGCCTTTATAGAAGCCGTCGGTGCCTTTTTCGGAAATGGTGCGCAGGGTTTTAGCCAGATCCTTCTGCACCAGTTTCTGCCCGACCTGCATCGGTTCGCCGTTGTGCAGGAAGATCGAGCCGGAATCGCGAATGTCCTTTTTGAACACATCGGTGGCGTATTCCAGCAGCTCGACGTCGCCCTGCTCCAGTTCGAAACCGTCTTCAGCCAGTTTGATGGCCGGGGCGATCATGTCCTTGCGTTGTTTGGTGCCGTACTTGCTCAGCGCCAGTTCCATGCCGGAGACGGTGCCCGGTACGCCGACCGCCAAGTGGCCGCGCGTGCTCAGATCAGGAATGACGTTGCCTTCCTTGTCCAGATACATATTGGCGGTCGCGGCCAGCGGCGCTTTTTCGCGGAAATCGAGGAAGGTCTTGCGCCCGTCGGCCAGTTGAATGGTCATGAAACCGCCACCGCCGAGGTTGCCGGCTGCGGGGTAAACCACCGCCAGCGCATAACCCACCGCGACGGCGGCATCCACCGCGTTGCCGCCGCTTTTCAACACATCGACGCCGACGTGGGTCGCCAGATGCTGCGCGGTGACTACCATGCCGTTTTCGGCGGCGACCGGTGCGACCGAGGCCGCGTGAGCCATCAGACAGCTGAGTGCCAATGAGGTCGCTATCAGCGATTTGGCCAAAGGTTCGTACTTCATGAGTCGATCTCTTTTTTGTTTTTAGGGTCTGTGCAAAACAGAGGCGAACGCTTCAAGAGCAACAAGCAGTATGGTCGCGATTGCGCATTGCGCCTCCCCGCGCAGGCAGTATGCTGAGCGCCATCGATGCCCTGAACCGGAGCTGGCCTGCATGGCTTTTACCTTCATCACCCTGCCCTCGCCCGTCGGCGAGTTGAAGCTGGTCGCGAACGGTTCACGACTGGCGGCCATCCTCTGGGAAAACGACAAACCGAACCGCGTGCGCCTCGGGCCGATGAGCGCAGCACCAGACAATCCGATCCTGATAAAAACCGCTCGGCAGCTGCAAGAATATTTTTCCGGCACCCGCGATCGCTTCGATCTGGAGCTGGATTTTGTCGGCACTGATTTTCAGAAACAGGTGTGGGCGGCGTTGCTGACGATTCCGTTTGGCGAGACGCGCAGCTACAGCCAGATTGCCGCGCAGATCGGTAATCCTTCAGCGGTGCGGGCAGTGGGCGCAGCGAATGGGCGTAATCCGATTTCGATTGTGGCGCCGTGTCATCGGGTGATCGGTGCGTCGGGGAAACTCACCGGGTTTGCGGGCGGGCTGGAGGCCAAGGAGCATTTGCTGACGCTGGAGGGAGCTTTAACGTCAAAAGATCGCAGCCCGCGGCAGCTCCTGCATTTGCAATTCGATCTCCTGTAGGAGCTGCCGAAGGCTGCGATCTTTTGATCTACTTAGCCTCGACCTGCTCCTGATACTCTTTTTCATATTGCCCGGCGAGCTGCACCTTCTGCTTCTCATTGAGCAATTTGCCGGCCATCTGGAAGAACTTCTGCTCTTCTTCCTCCAGGTGGTGATGCACCTTCTCCGACAACTTCTTCGCCGTCGCCAACCACGCTGGGCTCGACATCTCGGTCTCGTCGAGTTCTTCCATCATCTCGTCCATTTCATGGTGCTCGGAAATCGCGTGACGACTGAGGTCGACACCGGCATCGCACTCCATCAACGGAATGTAGAAGTGACGTTCTTCGGCGGTTTCGTGGGCTTGCAGTTCATCTTTGAGCAGTTTGTAAGCCTCAACCCGCTCCGGGGTGTCACCGCTGGTTTTGATCAGGCTTTTCGCGTAAGTGCGCTGGCGGTCGTGGCTTTCACGAAGGGCTTCAAAAATATTCATGGCGTGTCCTCATCAACCGCGTGCTGGAATGACGCTGTAAAAGCTAGACCGCGACGCGTGAGCGACGGTTCCACCGGTTTTGCGCAGGGACTTGGAAGCAGACCACCGGGCAGGATACGCTGGCGAATTATCCTACAAGGAAGTCCTGCATGAACTTGCGCATCGAGTTAACGCAAACACCCACGGAAGAACACCGCGCAGCCATTCTGGCGCCACTGCGCGCGCATAACGTCTCCCAGGCCGGCCCATCGGTGTGGGAACCGATCGCGCTGTTGGTGCGCGACGAGCACGACGCTGTGCTCGGCGGCCTGTATGGCCACACGTTTTATCGCTGGTTGTTTATTGAATTGTTGGCCGTGCCGATTGAAGGGCGCGGTCAGGGCATCGGTTCGAAACTGATGCAGATGGCCGAAGATTTTGCGCGAGAGAAGGATTGCGTGGGGATCTGGCTCGACACCTTTTCGTTTCAGGCGCCGGAGTTTTACAAGAAGGTCGGGTATACCGAGTGCGGTGAGATTGTTGATTATCCGCTGGGGCATAAGCGGCATTTTTTCCAGAAGCGGTTGATTGACTGAATGTGACGGCCCCTTCGCGAGCAAGCTTTGCTCCTACGGTGATCAATATCTGTAGGAGCAAGGCTTGCCCGCGAAGACGTCAGCTGCATCAACTGATGGTTACAGGCAAGTCGCCAACGCCGCCAACCGCCGCTTCGCGACAAAATCATCTTTCTGCGCGTAGTAATTCAGCGTCGTCCCCGACGGCTCCGTGCTCAGGTCAACGAACGACTCCGCCGAACGGGTGTACACCGTCGAACCGCCCTTCTTGCCCGGTTGCAGATAAGCCCCCGCGTCCACGCCAAACACCGCCTCGTCTTGCCAGGCGAATTGCACGCACTGCGCCACGAGCTTCTCGGCTTTGTCCGAGGTCATGACTTTATAAGGCGCCTGGGTGCGCGCATCGTCCATCGCCGAACCTGCGCAACCGGCCAGAACCGTCGCCGCCAGCGCTACCATCAGAATTCGCATTGCATTCGCTCATTCAGAAAAAAGCGGACTGTATCACCGCCGCAAGCGGAAATCGTTCTGCTTTACTGCATTTATAGCGAGACAGGCACTCGCCGCTGCGGCAACCTAAGGTCATCAGCCTCACAAGGAAAACCCATGGCGCCTACCGATCAGCGACATGAACACGCCCTGAAACTGTTTCTCGATGCGCGCCCCGAGTTGCGCGACAGCCTCGACCACCTCAATCCTCTGCTGGCTCAGGCTAAGGGAGAAACCCAGGCGCAATACCGCGAAGAACGTCTGCATGAGGCGTTTGAAGAAGAGGCGGACAAGCTGGGGTTGTTTGCCTGGGAACTGACGTTGCAGCTGACCGCTGATTCGCCTGAGGAATATCAGGCGCAGCGCCTGGAAGTGCATCGCGAGGTGGCGGAAATGGCCGGCATGGACTGGCTGGAATACTGCGACCTGTACGGGATAGAACCTTAACCGCCACGCCAAGGATCCTTTCGCCGATGCTGCCTTCCGCCTCGACTCATCGCGCCAGCCCCGGCCATCTGCACACGCAGAAATGGCGCGGACGCGTGGGTCTGGCGCTGGTCGCCAGCCTGTCGGTACTGGCCGGCATGACCGATGCCATCGGTTTCATGGCCAGCGGCGATTTCGTCTCGTTCATGAGCGGGAACACGACACGCCTGGCGGTGGCGATCAGTGAAGGTGATCTCGGGTTGACCTTGCGCCTGGTGATTCTTGTCGCGACGTTCATCCTCGGTAATGCCCTGGGCGTGCTCGTCGCGCGCCTCGGTGGGCGACGCGCGCTGCCGCTGCTGCTGTGCATCGCCACCCTGCTCAGCACCTCGGCAGCGTGGCCGTTCGACGCGCAACTGCCGGCATTGCTCGCAGCGATCATTGCGATGGGCATGCTCAACGCGGCGGTCGAGGAAGTGAATGGCCTGCCGGTCGGGCTGACCTACGTGACCGGCGCGCTGTCGCGATTTGGCCGAGGACTGGGGCGCTGGATGCTCGGCGAACGGCGCAGCGGCTGGCGGGTGCAACTGGTGCCATGGAGCGGGATGTTTATCGGCGCCATTCTCGGGGCGGTGCTGGAACAGCATCTGGGCCTCAAAGCCATGTTTGTCAGCGCAGTGCTGGCCGCGTTGATCGGCCTGCTTTCCCTCAGAATCCCGCGACGCTGGCAACTCGGCTACATGCCCCGCTAACCGCAAATCCCCTGTAGGAGCTGACGAGTGAAACGAGGCTGCGATCTTTTGATCTGGTTTTTTTAAAATCAAGATCAACAGATCGCAGCGTGCCGCAGCTCCTACAGGGATCGGGTTTCCGCGATCCTTTGGCGGCCGCAATGCTTTATCATGGCCGCAGTTTTGCTGATCGAGTCCGTCATGAAGTTCGCCATCGCGTTGTTTTCCGCCGCCCATGCGCCCTCCTCGCGCCGTGCCCTGCTGTTTGCGCAGGCGGCACTGGCCGGTGGGCATGAGATTGTCCGGCTGTTTTTCTATCAGGACGGCGTCTACAACGCCTCCGACGCGGTGGTCACCCCGCAGGACGAACTCGACTTGCCCAAGCAATGGCGCGCGTTTATCACCGAGCAGAAGCTCGACGGTGTGGTCTGCATCGCCGCCGCCCTGCGCCGTGGCGCCCTGAACGCGGAAGAAGCCAAGCGTTATCAGCGTGACGCGATTTCGGTCAGTGCGCCGTGGGAATTGTCCGGCCTCGGTCAGTTGCATGATGCGGTGCAAGATGCCGATCGCCTGATCTGCTTTGGAGGTGCGTGAGATGGCCAAATCCCTGTTGATCATCAGCCGCCAGTCGCCATGGTCGGGCCCCGGCGCCCGCGAAGCGCTGGACATCGTGCTGGCCGGCGGTGCGTTCGATCTGCCGATCGGTTTGCTGTTCCTCGATGACGGCGTGCTGCAACTCAGCGCCGGGCAAAACGCGAAAGCGCTGCAACAGAAAGACCTCAGCGCCAACCTGCAAGCGCTGCCGATGTTCGGTGTTGAAGAACTGTTCTATTGCGCCGACAGCGCCAGCGCCCGTGGTCTCAGCACGTTGTCGCTGGACGAAGCCGAGCCGCTGGCCGCCGAGCAAATCACCGCCCTTATTGACCGCTACGACCAGGTGATCACCCTCTGATGTCGACTTTGCATGTGTTGTCTCATTCCCCGTTCGGCGACGATCGCCTGACCAGTTGCCTGCGCGTGATCGGCGGCGCTGATGCTTTGTTGCTGTCCGGCGATGCGGTCTACGCGTTGCAACCGGGCACCGCGCCGTTCACCGCGCTGCACAGCCGCCAGATCAAATTGTTCGTTCTGGCCGAAGATGCGCAGGCGCGCGCCCTCCAAGTTCCTGACTGGGCCGAAGTGATCGACTACCCGGCCTTCGTCGAACTGTCGATCCATCACGACAAGGTCAACAGCTGGCTATGAATTCCATGACCGTCGGCGCCCGCGCCATCGAACTGGACAAGGACGGCTTCCTCGTTGACCTCAGCGACTGGTCGCAGGAGGTCGCCAGCGCCCTCGCCGCCGCCGAAGAGATTGAGTTGACCGCCGAACACTGGGAAGTCCTCGAATTGCTGCGCAGCTTCTACGCCGAATTCCAGTTGTCCCCGGCCACGCGTCCGCTGATCAAGTACACCGCGCTGAAACTCGGTGTGGAAAAAGGCAACAGCCTGCACCTGAACCGACTGTTCAAAGGCACCCCTGCCAAACTCGCCGCAAAACTGGCGGGCCTGCCCAAACCGACGAATTGCTTATGACCGACTTTCCAGCGCTGACCCTCGAAACGCCTGCTGAACATCCATTCGCCCAGTTCGTACGCATCCTCGGCAAGGGCAAACGCGGCGCCCGTGACCTGACGCGCGAAGAAGCGCGCGAAGCCATGGGCATGGTGCTCGACGACAAGGTCGAGGACACCCAGCTCGGTGCGTTCCTGATGTTGCTGCGCCACAAGGAAGAAAGCGCCGAGGAAATGGCCGGTTTCACCGAAGCCTTGCGTGAACGCTTGCAGGCGCCTGCGCTGAATGTCGATCTGGATTGGCCGACCTACGCCGGTAAGAAGCGCCATCTGCCGTGGTACCTGCTGGCCGCCAAGTGCCTGGCGCAGAACGGCGTGCGCATCTTCATGCACGGCGGCGGCGCGCACACCGCCGGGCGGCTGTACAGCGAGCAACTGCTCGGCGAGTTGAACATCCCGTTGTGTCGCACCTGGCAACAGGTCGGCACGGCGCTGGACAACGGCGGCCTCGCATTTATGCCGCTGGTGGACTGGGCGCCGCAGTTGCAGAACATGATCGATCTGCGCAACACCCTGGGTCTGCGCTCGCCGATTCATTCGCTGGCGCGGATTCTCAATCCACTGAGCGCACGCTGCGGGCTGCAAAGTATTTTCCACCCCGGCTACCAAGCGGTGCACCGCGATGCCAGCGGCCTGCTCGGCGACACAGCGATTGTGGTCAAGGGTGATGGCGGCGAAATCGAGATCAACCCGGATGCCGACAGTCATCTCTACGGCACTACCGGCGGCGAGAGCTGGGACGAAGAATGGCCGCAACTGTCGGCGCAACGTCACGTCAAACCATCGTCGCTGGATGTCGAGCACCTGAAAGCCGTGTGGCGCGGCGATGTGGTCGACAGCTACCCACAAATGGCGCTGATTTCGACGATGGCGCTGGCCCTGCGCGGGCTAGGCCAACCGCGTGAACAAGCCTTCGAAACCGCCGAGCAATACTGGGCCGCGCGGGACAAATCGATTTAACCGATCATTCACGCCCGATCTTTGCGCTTTTTGTTCGAACTCACAGGAATAGACTCGACTCCAACGTTTACTGATTTACGGAGTCTTGATCATGGGTTTACTCGTCGATGGCCACTGGCAGGACAAGTGGTACGAAAGCAGCAAAGACGGCGCGTTCCAGCGCGAACAGGCACAACGCCGTAACTGGGTAACCGCCAACGGCGAGCCCGGCCCGAGCGGTGAAGGTGGTTTTGCCGCCGAGGCCGGTCGCTATCACCTCTACGTGTCACTCGCCTGTCCATGGGCACATCGCACGCTGATCCTGCGCAAACTCAAAGGTCTGGAAAGTCTGATCGACGTTTCGGTGGTCAGTTGGTTGATGCTGGAAAACGGCTGGACGTTCGACAACGCGCTGGGCTCGACCGGCGACAAACTCGATGGCTTTGAATTCATGCATCAGCGCTACACCGCTGACACCGCCGACTACACCGGCCGCGTCACCGTGCCGGTGCTGTGGGACAAAAAGCTCAAACGCATCGTCAGTAATGAGTCAGCGGAGATCATCCGCATGTTCAACAGCGCGTTTGATGGCTTGACCGGCAATGAGCTGGACTTCTACCCGGCGCCACTGCGCAGCGAGATCGATGCGCTGAACGATCGAATCTATCCAGCCGTAAACAACGGCGTGTACCGCGCGGGGTTTGCCACGTCGCAACAGGCCTATGAACAAGCGTTCGATGAGGTGTTTGCTGAGCTCGATCATCTGGAGCGGGTTTTAGGTGCGAATCGCTATCTGACCGGCGAGTACCTGACCGAAGCCGATGTGCGCCTGTTCACCACAATGATTCGTTTTGACGCGGTGTATCACGGGCACTTCAAATGCAACCTGCGGCGGATTGCCGATTATCCGAACCTGTCGAACTGGCTGCGTGAGGTGTATCAGCTGCCGGGGATTGGCGAGACGGTGGATTTTCAGCACATCAAAAATCACTACTACGGCAGTCACAAGACGATTAACCCGACGGGGATTGTGCCGAAGGGGCCGGAGCAGGATTTCACGGCGGCCCATGATCGGGCGCGGTTGGGTGGCAAAGGGGTTTGGTTGAAGGGCTAACAGCAAAAATCAAAAGATCGCAGCCTTCGGCAGCTCCTACATGAGAATGCGTTCTCTGTAGGAGCTGCCGAAGGCTGCGATCTTTTGATCTGACTCAGACCTGCGCCTGAGCCCCTTCAAACCACGCCAGTTTCTCGCGCAGTTGCACCACTTCCCCCACGATCACCAATGTCGGCGCATGCACTTCATGCTCCGCCACCATGCGTGGCAGATCCGCCAGCGTGCCGGTAAAGACTCGCTGATTGACCGTGGTGCCCTGCTGAATCAACGCCGCCGGGGTATCCGCCGCGCGACCGTGCTTGATCAACTGCTCGCAGATCACCGGCAAGCCCACCAGGCCCATGTAGAACACCAGCGTCTGCGCCGGGGCGACGAGGTCGGCCCAGGGCAGGTCGGTCGAACCGTCCTTCAAATGCCCGGTGACAAAGCGCACTGACTGCGCGTAATCACGATGGGTCAGCGGAATCCCGGCATACGCCGCGCAACCACTGGCTGCGGTAATCCCCGGCACGACCTGAAATGGAATCCCGTGCGCCGCCAGTTCTTCGATCTCTTCGCCGCCACGGCCAAAGATAAACGGATCACCGCCCTTCAAGCGCACCACGCGCTTGCCGGCCTTGGCCAGATCAACCAGTTGCTGGTTAATCTGATCCTGCGGCACGGCATGATCTGAACGGCGCTTGCCGACATACACGCGCTCGGCATCGCGACGGCACAACTCAAGAATCGCTGGTGCGACTAAACGGTCGTACAACACCACATCGGCTTGCTGCATCAGACGCAAAGCCTTGAACGTCAGCAGATCCGGATCACCCGGCCCTGCGCCGACCAAATACACTTCACCGGTGGTGACGGTCGCTTCGCCATCAATCTTGGCTTGCAACAGACGCTTGGCCTCAGCGCCCTGCCCGGCCAGTTGGCGGTCGGCAATCGGCCCTTGGAACACGTCCTCCCAGAATCCACGACGCTGCTGTACATCCGGAAACAGGCTTTTCACCTGATTACGGAAACGTGCGGCGAGCCCGGCCAACTGACCGTAAGTCGAGGGAATCCAGGTTTCGATCTTGGCGCGAATCAGTCGCGCCAGCACCGGCGCATCGCCGCCACTGGACACGGCGATGATCAGCGGCGAGCGATCGACGATCGCCGGGAAGATCACGCTGCACAAGGCAGGCGCGTCGACCACGTTGACCGGCACGCAGCGCTTGTGAGCATCGGTGGAGACTTGTGCGTTCAGCGTTTCATCGTCGGTGGCGGCGATGATCAGCCCGCAACCGTCCAGATCCGCCTCGACGTAACCGCGCAACAGGCATTCGCCGCCCGAGGCTGCGACCAGCTCACGCAGCTGCGATTCGATTTCAGGTGCGACCACCCGCAGCAGCGCACCGGCATCGGCCAGCAGGCGGGATTTGCGCAAGGCAATTTCCCCCCCACCGACGACCAACACACGACTGCCGCGCAGGTTGTGAAACAGCGGCAGATATTTCATTTAGCCGATGACCTCAAGGCCACCCATGTACGGCTTCAGTACGTCCGGCACACGGATCGAACCGTCGGCCTGCTGGTAGTTTTCCAGCACGGCAACCAGGGTACGGCCTACGGCCAGGCCGGAACCGTTCAAGGTGTGCACCAGCTCAGGTTTGCCGGTTTCCGGGTTGCGGAAACGCGCTTGCATCCGACGGGCCTGGAAGTCGCCGCAGTTCGAGCACGACGAAATTTCGCGGTACTTGTCCTGGCTCGGAATCCACACTTCCAGATCGTAAGTCTTGACCGCGCTGAAGCCCATGTCGCCGGTGCACAGCGCCAGGGTGCGATACGGCAGACCGAGCAGTTGCAGGACTTTTTCAGCGTTGGCGGTCAGGCCTTCCAGCGCTTCCATCGAGGTCGACGGCTCAACGATTTGCACCATTTCAACTTTGTCGAACTGGTGCTGACGGATCATGCCGCGAGTGTCGCGACCCGATGCACCGGCTTCACTGCGGAAGCACGGGGTGTGGGCAACGAATTTGATCGGCAGCAGTTTCGAATCAACGATTTCGCCAGCGACGATGTTGGTCAGCGACACTTCGGCAGTCGGGATCAGGTACAGATCGGCTTCGCCTTCGCGGGCGATCTTGAACAGGTCTTCTTCGAATTTCGGCAGTTGACCGGTGCCTTGCAGCGCCGGCGCCTGAACCAGATAAGGCGTGTAAGCCTCTTCGTAGCCGTGCTCGTTGACGTGCAGATTGATCATGAACTGCGCCAGCGCGCGGTGCAGACGGGCGATCGGGCCACGCAGCAGAGCGAAACGCGCGCCGGACAGCTTGGCAGCGGTTTCAAAGTCCAGCCAGCCGAACTTCTCGCCGAGGGCAACGTGGTCTTTCACTTCGAAATCGAAAGCAGTCGGCGTGCCCCAGCGGCGCACTTCGACGTTGTCGTCTTCGTCTTTGCCGACCGGCACGGATTCGTGCGGCAGGTTAGGAATGCCCAGCACGATCGAGTCCAGTTCGGTCTGGATCGCGTCCAGTTCGACTTTACCGGCACTCAATTCGCCCGCCATGCGCTCGACGTCCGCCATCAACGGCGCGATGTCTTCGCCGCGCTGCTTGGCCTGACCGATGGATTTGGAACGCGCGTTACGCTCAGCCTGCAGTGCTTCGGTGCGGGTCTGGACGGTCTTGCGCTGTTCTTCCAGCGCTTCGATGCGCGCGGTATCCAGGGCAAAGCCACGGGAAGCCAGGCGGTCCGCTACGTCCTGAAGGTTGCTACGTAACAGTTTGGAATCGAGCATGTCGGTTTCTCGTTATCAAAGTTTGGTCAAAGACAGGCCAGCCCACGTCGCGAGCAGCCCGCCGAATACGCTGAGTGCCGCATAGCCCAGGGCCAGCGGCACTTGCCCGCTTTCCAGCAGGCGCACCGTATCCAGTGAAAAGGATGAAAAAGTCGTCAGGCCCCCGAGGAAGCCGACCATCAACCCGGCACGCACCTCGATCGGCACTTCCGGGCGTATCAAAAACAGGCCATACAACACGCCGATCAGCAGGCAGCCCACGATATTAACGGCCAGCGTCGCGGTATAGAAGTGCCGCGGCCAATTGGCGTTGATCCAATTGCCGGTGGCGAAGCGCAACAAAGTGCCAGCAACGCCGCCGGCAGACACCGCAATGATCAATGGAAGCACTATTTTCTCCGCTGCCGAGGACTTAAACGATCGAGTTGGGCGAGGTGGTTGAGCTTCTCGCCGATCTTCAACTCCAGGCCACGCGGCACCGGTTGGTAGAACGGGATCGGGTCGAGTTCGTCCGGAAAATAGTCTTCGCCGGCGGCATAAGCGTCCGGTTCATCGTGGGCGTAACGGTATTCGTCGCCGTAGCCCAACTGTTTCATCAGTTTGGTCGGCGCGTTGCGCAGATGCAGGGGTACTTCCAACGAACCGTGCTCGGCGGCGGCGCGCAGGGCAGTTTTGAAACCCATGTACACCGCGTTGCTTTTCGGCGCGCAGGCCAGATAGGTGATGGCTTGCGCCACGGCCAACTCGCCCTCCGGACTGCCGAGGCGCTCCTGCACTTCCCACGCGGCGAGGCACAGGCTCAGCGCGCGCGGGTCGGCATTGCCGATGTCTTCGCTGGCCATGCGCACCACGCGCCGGGCCAGGTACAGCGGATCGCAACCACCGTCGATCATCCGCGCGAACCAGTACAGCGCGCCGTCGGGGTTGGAACCGCGTACCGATTTGTGCAGCGCCGAGATCTGGTCGTAGAACGCTTCGCCACCCTTGTCGAAGCGCCGACGCGTATCGCCGAGCAGACTCTGCAGCAAATCAATGCCCATCTCGCTGTTGTCGTCGGCCAGGTCGGAGGCGTTTTCCAGCAGATTAAGCAGACGCCGGCCATCGCCATCGGCGGCGGACAGCAGCATCTGGAAACCTTCGTCGCTGAGGGTCAGATTGCGCTTGCCCAGCCCGCGCTCTTCGGTGAGTGCGCGGTGCACCAGTTTGCGCAGCGCCGCTTCGTCGAGGCTTTTCAGCACGTAGACGCGGGCCCGCGACAACAAGGCGTTGTTGAGTTCGAACGAAGGGTTTTCGGTGGTGGCGCCGATGAAGATCAGCGTGCCGTCTTCCACGTACGGCAGGAATGCGTCCTGCTGCGACTTGTTGAAACGGTGCACTTCATCGACGAACAGAATCGTGCGCTTGCCGTATTGGCCAGCCTGCTGCTTGGCGATTTCAACCGCCTGACGGATCTCTTTGACCCCGGCGAGCACTGCTGAAACGGTTTCGAAGTGCGCGTCCGAGACTTCCGCGAGCAAGCGCGCCAAGGTGGTTTTACCCACGCCCGGCGGGCCCCAGAAAATCATCGAATGCAGGGCACCCTGCTCCAGCGCCTCACGCAGAGGCTTGCCGCGAGCGAGCACGTGCTCCTGACCGACGTACTCATCCAGATTGGTCGCCCGCAAACGCGCGGCCAGTGGCTGGGCAATCGGTGCACTGCGAAACAGATCCATCACGTAGCGTTGAAACCTCGAATTTTCTGAAATCTTGGCGAACCCTGTGGTGAGGGGATTTATCCCCGACCGGCTGCGCAGCAGTCGTGAAACCATTCAACGCGGTATGTCTGAAACAACCGGGTTGCAGGTTCTGGGGCTGCTTCGCAGCCCATCGGGGATAAATCCCCTCGCCACAAAAGCCCGTCCACAGAGCGTGTGCATTATTCCTGGATCACATCCGCACCCTTGGGGATGTCGAACTTGAACTTGGAGGCCGGCACTGGCTCGTTGGCCTTCACCCCGGTGAACAGGATGTTGGTGCGTTGGCCGACGCTGTCGATCAGTTGCATGTCGTTGAGCAAACCGTTGCGGAACGACAGGCGCAGGTTGTCGAACAGGGTGTCTTTGGTTTTCGGCTTCAGCGTGAAGTCGATCACGCCGCCCGCTTCTTTCGCGGTGATGTCGAAGCTCTGGCTGATCTTCGACACGTCACCGGACAGCAGCAGCGCCGGGGTCTGGGTCAGACGCTCGTCGAGTTTCTTGATGGTCGCCTGTTCCAGATCCGGATCCCACAGGGTGACTTTCTTGCCATCAGAGACCATGGTCTGCTCGGCCGGCGCGTTGGTGTGCCAGTAGAACAGGCCCGGGCGCTGCAGGGTCATGTTGCCGGTGGTTTCCTGCAACTGGGTGCCGCCGCCGTCGAGGGTCAGCTGCGAGAAGTTGGCAGTCAGGGTTTTCGATGTTTCCAGCAATTGGGTCAGACGCGCCACGTCCTTGTCATCGGCGTGAGCCGTGAGGGTGGTCAACGCCAGTACTGGCAACAGCATGCGGATAAGACGCATGGGAGTCCTCTTGAATACTTGTTGGGAGAGCGGCGGAACATCATTGTCCCGCCTCTTGCTTCTGGCTTCAGTCGCGAACCGGGCCCGGGGCCAGGACTTCACGCGAACCGTTGGTGTTCATTGAGGTGACGACCCCGGCCATTTCCATGGCTTCGATCATCCGGGCGGCGCGGTTGTAGCCGATCTTCAGCTTGCGCTGCACAGCAGAAATCGAGGCGCGACGGCTTTCGAGGACGAATTGCACGGCTTCGTCATACAGCGCGTCAGCTTCCGGATCATCGCCATCGCCGCCACCGCTGCTGCCTTCAAAGCCGCTGCCCGCCTCTTCGACACCGTTGAGGATGTCGTCGTTGTATTCAGGAGCGCCGCGCAGTTTCCACGCTTCCACCACACGGTGAACTTCTTCGTCGGAGACGAACGCGCCGTGAACCCGGATCGGCAGGCTGGTGCCCGGCGGCATGTAGAGCATGTCACCGTGGCCAAGCAGTTGTTCGGCGCCGCCCTGATCGATGATCGTCCGGGAGTCGATCTTGCTCGACACCTGGAACGCCATACGCGTCGGAATGTTCGCTTTGATCAGACCGGTGATCACGTCCACCGACGGCCGCTGGGTCGCGAGGATCAAGTGAATACCGGCCGCACGCGCCTTCTGCGCAATACGGGCGATCAGCTCTTCAACCTTCTTGCCGACGATCATCATCATGTCGGCGAACTCATCGACGACCACGACGATGGTCGGCAGCTTCTGCAACAGCGGCGCTTCGTCGTGGATGCTTTCGCGCTTGTACAGCGGATCGCTCAATGGCTCGCCGGCGTCCTGGGCTTCCTTGACCTTGGCGTTGAAGCCGGACAGGTTACGCACGCCCATCTTCGCCATCAGCTTGTAGCGGCGTTCCATCTCGGCAACGCTCCAGCGCAGGGCGTTGGCAGCGTCCTTCATGTCGGTCACGACCGGGCACAGCAGGTGCGGGATGCCTTCGTAGATCGACAGTTCCAGCATCTTCGGGTCGATCATGATCAGCTTGGCGTCTTCCGGGCCAGACTTGAACAGGATCGACAGAATCATCGCGTTCACGCCCACCGACTTACCGGAACCGGTCGTACCGGCCACCAGCAAGTGCGGCATCTTCGCCAGGTCAGTAATCACCGGCTTGCCGCCGATGTCATGGCCCAGCGCCAAAGTGACCGGCGATTTGAAGTTGTCGTACTCAGGCGTCGACAGCACTTCAGAGAAGCGCACGATCTGCCGGTCTTCGTTGGGAATCTCGATACCGACCGTGGTCTTGCCCGGAATCACCTCAACCACCCGCACACTGGTCACGGCCAGCGAACGCGCAAGGTCTTTGGCGAGGTTGGCGATGCGGCTGACTTTGACGCCGGCGGCAGGCTGAATTTCGTAACGGGTAATCACCGGACCCGGGTGGATCGAGTCGACGGTCACTTCAACACCGAATTCCTTGAGCTTGATCTCCAGCAAGTGGCCGACCGCTGCCAGGGATTCCGGCGAGTAATTGAGTTGTTTCTTTTCCGCCGGATCGAGGATCGAGATCGGCGGCAAGGTGCCTTCCACGGCGCTGTCGACGAACAACGGCACCTGTTTCTCTTTCTGCACGCGCTTGCTTGGCTCGGGCGCTTTGGCCGGGGCCGGAGCGATGACTGGCGGAACCTGTTTCTCGCGATCGGACATGTGCTTGCTCAGGGCTTGCTCACGTTCGATCAGGCGTTCTTTGACTTTGGCCTGTTCGCGCTTGTCGGTCACCGTCGGCGCGACCACGTCATGCACGCGATCATCGACTTCACGCAGTTGCGCGACCAGTTGCTTGCGCTCAGTACGCGCCGACCACCAGCGATTGAGCGCGCCCTGGAACAATTCGAACAGGTCGAGGGTGATCTTGCCGGTGATGTCCATCACCTTGAACCAAGACAGGTCGGTGAACACCGTCAGACCAAACAGGAACAGCGCGATGAACAACAACGTGCTGCCCTGAATGTTCAGCGCGTTCTTCGCCAGATTGCCGAGGCTTTCGCCCAACGCACCACCGGCACCGGCCGGCAGACCCGACGCGGCATGGAAATGCAGATGCGCCAGCGCAGCGCCGGACAGCACCAGAAACACCAGACCGATCAGGCGCCAGGAGAACAGCCAGCCGCTCCACTGCCACGGTTCGTGGCGTTGACGGAAGATCTGATAAGCCTTGATCGCCAGCAGCAACGGGAAGATGTAGGCGAAGTAACCCAGCACCATAAACAGGATGTCAGCGCTGTAGGAGCCCGCCGGGCCGCCGAAATTCTGTACGTCGTCGATCTTGCTGTTGTGGCTCCAGCCCGGATCGTCCTTGCCGTAGGTGAGCAAGGCCATCATCAGGAACAGGCACAAAGCGCCGATGGCGATCAATGCACCTTCCTTGAGCCGGTAGTGCAACTGTTGGCGCCAGAGCGGAACGACAGTTTTGGGTGCTGCGGTGGATTTCTTCAAAACGCTACTTTTCCTGCGCCAATGGCGCGTCCATCTATTGAATGACGATAAAAAACTGCCCAATCCAGGCAGGTAACAAAGTGAACGAGCGCAACTGAGACTACTTTTAACACTGCGCCGTGGCTTTTAAAAACACGGCACAACGCGAATATTCTGTAACAGCCCGGCATTGTACGGGTTTGTACGTGCGATGCCATGCTTCAAACCCCAGGGTAAAGCATAGTCAAGCACACAAAACCCGTGGGCCAATTTGAGCATGCATTACCTTTTGTGACAAAGGCTTATGAGGTGTATTTGATGAACGCAGCGAAGCATTCACGCCTGATCATCCTCAACTCCGGCCCGGCGCGGATGGAACGCTTACATCAACACGCCACACGGGCTGCCATAGCGATCGTTTACGACCACAGCCTCGACGCCAAGTTGCAGCCGCGTCCATTCGGCTGCATGAGCGAGCAGTCTCTGGACGACTTTCCTGTCATTTAACGGCACACTTTATCGCGGGCCGAACAGCCCGCCCCGCCCTCCCCTTCTGCAAGCCTGGATGCCATGCTGACTTGGTTACAACGCAACTCCCTGACTTTTCCGCCATTGGAAAAGGCCATGCGCGAACCCAACGGACTGCTCGCCGCCGGCGGTGATCTGTCCGCCGATCGTTTGATTCAGGCGTATCGTCACGGCTGCTTTCCATGGTTTTCCGAAGGCCAGCCGATTCTCTGGTGGTCGCCGGATCCGCGCACGGTGATGTTTCCCGACGAACTGCACGTCTCGCGCAGCTTGGGCAAACTCCTGCGCAAGGAACGCTATCAAGTCACCTTCGATAAAGACTTCGACGCGGTCATTCGCGCCTGCGCCGCACCCCGCGATTACGCCGATGGCACGTGGATCACCGAAGCGATGCAGGACGCCTACGTTGAATTGCATCGACGCGGCTTCGCCCATTCGGTGGAGGTTTGGGATCAGGGCGAACTGGTCGGCGGCCTGTACGGACTGGCGATGGGTCAACTGTTCTTTGGCGAGTCGATGTTCAGCCGCGCCGACAACGCTTCCAAGTACGGTTTCGCCACGCTGGTGCGCCATCTGCAAGATTCGGGGTTCGTGCTGATTGACTGCCAGATGCCGACCGATCATCTGCACAGCCTTGGCGCCCGCTCGATTCCCCGTCAGGAATTTGCTGACTATCTGGCCCGACACCTGGATCAACCCAGTCGCGCCACTTGGGTTTGCTGAGCGACTTTTGCGCGCGTGGCTTACACTTAATTCACCAGCTTATCCCGAGGGTTGATCATGACCGAGTTGGCGCGTCTGAAGTTCTATGCCACTCAACCTCACTCTTGCAGTTATCTGCCTGAGGAGCAGGCTACCACCCTGTTTCTCGACCCGAGTCAGCCCATGGATGTGCATGTCTACGCAGACCTGTCGGAAATGGGCTTTCGTCGCAGCGGCGATCATCTGTACCGTCCGCATTGCCAGAACTGCAATGCGTGCGTGCCTGCGCGCATCCCCGTCGCACAGTTCACCCCCAATCGTCAGCAGAAACGCATTTTCAAGCGCAACGCCGATTTGCAGGTGCGCCCGGTCAAACCGCAATTCAGCGAAGAATATTTCGATCTATATCAGCGCTACATCGAACAACGCCACGCTGACGGCGACATGTACCCGCCGAGCCGTGATCAATTCTCGACGTTTCTCGTGCGTGATCTGCCCTTCTCGCGTTTTTATGAGTTTCGTCTCGACGGACGGTTGCTCGCCGTGGCGGTAACCGATTTGCTGCCTAATGGCTTGTCGGCGGTGTACACCTTTTACGAACCGGCGGAAGAGCGCCGTAGCCTTGGCCGCTTCGGCATCCTCTGGCAGATCAGCGAGAGCCAGCGCCTGGGGCTGGAGGCGGTTTACCTCGGTTATTGGATCAAGAACTGCAAAAAGATGAACTACAAAACCCAATATCGCCCCATCGAACTGCTGATTAATCAGCGTTGGGTCATCCTCAACTAAACCAAAGCCCTAAACCCCTTGGCGTAAACCCCATTTTTCGGGCACAATGCACGCCGCTTTTGCCTGGCGCAGTTGCACCGGGCCATTCATTGGATACCGAGGGCTTTACTGCATGTCGAAAGAAGACAGCTTCGAAATGGAAGGCACTGTCGTCGACACCCTGCCCAACACCATGTTTCGTGTGGAGTTGGAAAATGGGCACGTCGTAACCGCGCATATTTCCGGCAAGATGCGCAAGAACTACATTCGTATTCTTACCGGTGACAAAGTGCGCGTCGAGCTGACGCCCTATGACTTGAGCAAAGGGCGCATTACTTACCGCGCTCGTTAATCAGGTCAATACAAGACGCCCGGTTTATGCCGGGCGTTTTTGTTTGTGCGTTTTTTGGGGTTTTGGGTTTTGGGGGCATATCCGTTGCTGCGGGTGATGCCGCTGGCGGTTTCGCTCTTACAGCGAGTCACCTTTTCCAGACGCCGAAAAGGTAACCCAAAAGGCTTGGCCCCGGCGTACGGCACTTCGCTTAGGCTCAGCGTTTCCTCGCTACGGTGCCCATCAGGGGGCATCGCCTACGGTTTGCTTCACTGCACCTCCTCTCGATGTATGCGGCTGCGCCGCATGGCGCTACGCGCCTACCCCTGATGGGCACCTACGCTCGGCCTGCCGAAGGGGCTGAAGATCAAGAGCCACATCAAAAGCCCCTCACCCTAGCCCTCTCCCGGAGGGAGAGGGGACTGATCACGTGGATTGGGAGAGATACGCCGACTTGCGATACCGAGTTGAATGCACATTTTGAAAGGCCCACCATCGGCTCCCTCTCCCCCGGGAGAGGGCTGGGGTGAGGGGCGAATCCAGCGCAAATCAAAAAGCCGTGCGCGCCCCGCTCTTCACCACTCAATAGGCCGAGTGTCAGCTCGCCTGCTTTTGATCTTAGAGCCCGTCGGCAGGCTGAGTGGAGGGATTGATCCGGGGGTGGGAGCGTAGCGACCGTTTGGCGCAGCCAAACACAGCGAGAGGAGGTGCAGCGAAGCAAACCGTAGGCGCTGCCCCCCGGATCGATCCCGGAGCGAAGGAACCCGAGCATTAGCGAGGGCCGAACGTCAGGGCACAGACCTTTTGGTTACTTTTGGGGCGTTTGCCAAAAGTGACCCGCCGTAAGGGCGGAACCCTAACCAGCCATCACCACAACAACGGATATTCACCCAAAAAACCCAAACAACAAACAACAAAAAGGGCGCCCGAAGGCGCCCTCAGCGAAACAACAACGATCAAGCCATCTCAGCAGTGGTCTCGAAATCAAAGGTCAACTCACCATCCTTGATATCGATATGAACAACCCCACCATGCTCAGCCAACTCACCAAACAAGATCTCCTCCGCCAGCGGACGCTTGATCTTGTCCTGAATCAGACGAGCCATCGGACGCGCACCCATCGCCGCATCATAACCACCCGCCGCGATCCAGCTACGCGCCGCGTCAGTCACTTCCAGCAACACACGCTTGTCTTCCAGTTGCGCCTGAAGCTCGGTAAGGAACTTGTCCACCACACTTTTGATAACCTCATGACTGAGGCGACCAAACTGAATAATGGTGTCCAGACGGTTACGGAACTCCGGCGTGAAGCTCTTCTTGATCACTTCCATCGCATCAGACGAGTGATCCTGATGGGTGAAACCGATCGAAGCCCGTGCCGCCGTTTCAGCACCGGCGTTAGTGGTCATGATCACAATCACGTTGCGGAAGTCCGCCTTGCGCCCGTTGTTATCGGTCAGCGTGCCGTGATCCATCACCTGCAACAGCAGGTTGAAGACTTCCGGATGCGCTTTCTCGATTTCGTCGAGCAGCAATACGCAATGCGGCTGCTTGGTGATCGCTTCGGTCAACAGACCGCCCTGGTCGAAACCGACATAGCCTGGAGGCGCACCGATCAGACGCGATACGGTGTGGCGCTCCATGTACTCGGACATGTCGAAGCGAACCAGTTCAATGCCCAACGCCTTGGCCAATTGCCGCGCGGCCTCGGTTTTACCGACACCGGTCGGGCCGGCGAACAGGAACGAACCGACTGGCTTGTCAGGCGACTTGAGGCCGGCACGGGACAGTTTGATCGCAGTCGACAGCGAATCGATCGCCGCGTCCTGACCAAACACCGTCAGCTTCAGGTCACGCTCCAGGTTACGCAGCAGTTCCTTATCGGAACTGGTGACGTGCTTCGGCGGGATCCGCGCGATCTTCGCCACGATGTCTTCGACGTGCGGCACTTCGATGCGCTTGGCGCGCTTCTCGACCGGTTGCAGGCGCTGATAGGCGCCCGCCTCGTCGATCACATCAATGGCTTTGTCCGGCATGTGCCGATCATTGATGTAACGCGACGCCAGTTCAGCAGCGGCACGCAGTGCTTCGTCGCTGTATTCGATGTTGTGGTGCTGCTCGAAACGCCCTTTCAGGCCGCGCAGGATACCGATGGTGTCTTCCACCGACGGCTCGACGACATCAACCTTCTGGAAGCGACGCGCCAAGGCACGATCCTTCTCGAAGATGCCACGGAATTCCTGGAACGTGGTCGAACCGATGCAGCGAATGTCGCCAGACGACAACAGCGGTTTGAGCAGATTCGAAGCGTCCATAACCCCGCCCGACGCAGCGCCCGCACCAATAATGGTGTGGATCTCGTCGATAAACAGAATGGCTTGCGGACGTTTTTTCAGTTCATTTAGCAGCGCTTTGAAGCGCTTCTCGAAATCACCGCGATACTTGGTGCCCGCGAGCAGAGCACCGAGATCAAGCGAATAAACGACGCTACCCGCCAACAGATCCGGCACCTGGTTGTCGACAATGCGCTTGGCCAGGCCTTCGGCAATCGCGGTTTTACCCACGCCTGCTTCGCCGACCAGCAGCGGATTGTTTTTGCGCCGACGTGCGAGAATCTGCGCGACACGCTCGACTTCCGACTCACGGCCGACCAGCGGATCTATTCGACCCTGGCGCGCAAGTTCGTTGAGGTTGCTGGCATAAGCATCCAGAGGATTGCCTGAAGAAGAAGACTCACCGCCCTCGTCGTCCTGCATATCTTGTTCACCTTCAGAGTGATCGCCATGCCCCGGCACTTTGGAAATGCCATGGGCGATGTAGTTGACGACATCGATGCGCGCAACGCTCTGCTGTTTCAGCAGGAACACCGCCTGACTCTCTTGCTCACTGAAGATGGCAACCAGCACGTTAGCGCCGGTTACTTCGCGTTTGCCCGAGCTCTGTACGTGAAAAACAGCACGCTGCAGTACACGCTGGAAGCCCAGGGTTGGCTGGGTTTCGCGATCTTCGTCATGAACGGGAATCAATGGCGTGGTGGAGTCGATGAACTCCTGCAGGTCATGCTTGAGTTTGTCGAGGTTTGCGCCGCAGGCACGCAAAACGGTGGCGGCAGCCTCATTATCCAATAGGGCCAGCAGGAGATGTTCGACGGTCATGAATTCATGACGCTTCGAACGAGCCTCCTTGAAGGCTAAATTGAGGGTGACTTCGAGCTCGCGGTTTAACATAGCTTCACCTCATACCCAAGTGGTCGGCGATTAACCGTCCTTCTCGATTTCACAGAGTAGCGGATGCTGGCTTTCCCTGGCGTACTGGTTGACCTGCATGGCCTTTGTCTCGGCGATGTCGCGGGTAAACACTCCACATACTGCCCGTCCTTCTGTATGAACGGCCAGCATGACCTTGGTCGCCAGCTCGCGATTCAGGTTAAAAAACACCTCGAGCACTTCGACGACGAAATCCATCGGTGTGTAGTCATCGTTGAACAAAACCACCTTGTACATCGGCGGCGCCTGTAATGCAGGCTTTGCTTCCTGAACAGCAACGCCCGCCGAACCGTCGTCGTGTTCCTCCGGGTGATCCTTTTGGAAAGTCGGGCGATCCTGATTGAATGTTAGTCGAATCTGGCTGATTGCATGCATGGAAAGAAAGGTTCGTCAGTTGTGCAAATACAGTGGTGGGGGCGGTTGTACACGTTTTCAACTCCGACTGCCCGGTCACCTTGACTATCGGGAAAACGGTGTTACAACCAATAGAGCCCACAGTGGGTAAAAAAGATCCGCGGAGTCAATCCTTTTAACGGATTAGATTGCGGATGAATTGGATGATACTCCAGCGATGGAATCTGTTGCAGAGGGATTTGAGCATGGCAGTCGGCAAGGTGAAATGGTTCAACAATGCCAAGGGATTCGGTTTCATCAACACCGACACCCATGAGGGCCGCGATGAGGATGGCAAAGACATCGACTTCTTTGCCCATTATTCGGCCATTGAAATGGACGGGTACAAAACCCTGAAAGCAGGTCAAGCGGTGAGATTCGATATCGTGCAAGGCCCCAAAGGCCTACACGCGGTGAAGATTACTTCGGCCGAAGTCTCGCCGGTGTCGAGCACGGTCGCCGCCGAAGAACAAACAGCGACCAGCTGACGCCGCAAACATTCAGCCATAAAAAAACCGCCTGACTCAATTCATCGAGTCAGGCGGTTTTTGTGTACCTGCGTTTTACATGTGCGAGATCAGCGCATCGCCGAAGCCCGAAGACGACACCAGTTTGGCCCCGTCCATCAGACGTTCGAAGTCATAAGTCACGGTTTTGGCCGAGATAGCGCCGTTGGTGCCCTTGATGATCAGATCCGCCGCTTCCGTCCAGCCCATGTGGCGCAGCATCATTTCTGCCGAAAGAATCAACGAACCCGGGTTGACCTGATCCTTGCCGGCGTACTTCGGTGCAGTGCCGTGGGTGGCTTCGAACATTGCCACGGTGTCGGACAGGTTGGCGCCCGGCGCGATGCCGATACCGCCCACTTCTGCCGCCAGGGCATCGGAAAGGTAGTCACCGTTAAGGTTGAGGGTCGCGATCACATCGTATTCGGCCGGGCGCAGCAGGATCTGCTGGAGCATGGCGTCGGCGATGGCGTCTTTGACCACAACGTTCTTGCCGGTTTTCGGGTTTTTGAACTGCATCCACGGGCCGCCGTCGAGCAGGGTCGCGCCGAATTCTTCAGCGGCCACTTCGTAGGCCCACTCTTTGAAGGCACCTTCGGTGAACTTCATGATGTTGCCTTTGTGCACGATGGTCAGCGAATCGCGGTCGTTATCGACCACATATTGCAGAGCCTTGCGCGCCAGACGCTTGGTGCCTTCCAGCGAAACCGGCTTGACGCCGATGCCACAGTTTTCGTCGAAACGGATCTTGGTGACGCCCATTTCTTCTTTAAGGAACTTGATGACCTTGGTGGCTTCCGGTGAACCGGCTTTCCACTCAATGCCGGCATAGATGTCTTCGGAGTTCTCGCGGAAGATCGTCATGTCGACGTCGCCAGGCTTTTTCACCGGGCTTGGCACGCCTTCAAACCAGCGCACCGGGCGCAGGCAGACGTACAGGTCGAGCTGCTGACGCAGGGCCACGTTCAGCGAACGGATGCCGCCACCGACCGGCGTGGTCAGCGGGCCTTTGATGGAAACCACGTAATCCTTGACCGCGTCCAGGGTTTCCTGAGGCAGCCAGGTGTCCTGATCGTAAACCTGAGTGGCTTTTTCCCCGGCGTAGACTTCCATCCAGGAAATCTTGCGTTTACCGCCGTATGCCTTTTGAACTGCAGCATCGACAACCTTGATCATCACCGGGCTGATGTCGACACCAATGCCGTCACCTTCGATGAAGGGGATGATCGGGTTATCAGGAACATTGAGAGAATGGTCTGCATTGACGGTGATTTTGTCGCCGACGGCTGGAACCTGAATCTTCTTGTAACCCATGCTGAACTCCATTGTTTGGATTGAACATCTGGCTTGGTTCGAGCGTAACCCAGTTAAATCAACACGCAAACCCTCTGTTCCCGGCAATCGCACAACTCGTTTCGTACAACCCTGAAAGCAAAGGGAAAAGCGCCAAACTCAAGCATTCGCAACGACTCTACGCGCCACCCTGCCCTGCGACCTTTAGACCAATGGACGAGATTGGTTGCATATGAACCATCGGCAGATTGCCAGCTACCTATGTATAATGCCCGCCGCTGACCACAGGGTCACGACGGCTGGCCTCTCTAGAACGAGACTTTCCGCCTGATTGGTCGGGTTGTTACCGCAGCCTGACTGCTTGACGCTCTACTGATGCACCCAACATCACCGCGAAGAATCTCGACATTCGGTTCATGGATGACTTTGAACGAACGCGCTTACCCGGCGCCCCTCGAGTTTCTGCGCACGCTTTAGCAAAGAAGAGAGAGTTAATCCGAATATGCCCACCCGCTCGAAGATCATCTATACCTTCACCGACGAAGCTCCAGCCCTCGCCACCTATTCCCTGCTGCCGATCATCGAGGCCTACACCGCTTCGGCCGATATCGCCGTGGAAACCCGCGATATCTCTCTTGCAGCACGTATTCTGGCCAGCTTCCCCGAGCAACTGGGTGACAAAGCCGTAGCCGACCACCTCGCCGAACTGGGCGACCTGGCCGTTACGCCTGAAGCCAACATCATCAAGCTGCCGAACATCAGCGCTTCGGTGCCTCAGCTGCAAGCCGCGATCAAAGAGCTGCAAGCGCAGGGTTACAACCTGCCGGACTACCCGGAAACCGTGACCAGCGACGCCGACAAAGACGCCAAGGCGCGTTACGACAAGGTCAAGGGCAGCGCCGTGAACCCGGTTCTGCGTGAAGGCAACTCCGACCGTCGCGCTCCGCTGTCGGTTAAAAACTATGCGCGCAAGCACCCGCACAAAATGGGCGCCTGGGCCAAAGACTCCAAGTCCCACGTCGCTCACATGAGCACCGGCGATTTCTACGGCAGCGAAAAAGCTGCCCTGATCGACGCCGCTGACGCCGTGAAGATCGAGCTGATCGCCAAAGACGGCACCGCGACCGTTCTGAAAGAAAAAACCACCGTTCAGGCTGGCGAGATCCTCGACTGCGCCGTGATGAGCAAAAACGCTCTGCGTGCGTTCATCGCTGCTGAAATCGAAAGCGCCAAGGCCCAAGGCGTGCTGCTGTCGGTTCACCTGAAAGCAACCATGATGAAGGTCTCCGACCCGATCATGTTCGGTCAGATCGTTGCCGAGTTCTATAAAGACGCGCTGACCAAGCACGCTGCCGTGCTGGCCGAGATCGGCTTCAACCTGAACAACGGCATCGGCGATCTGTACGCGCGCATCAAAGCCCTGCCGGCTGAGCAGCAAGCGCAGATCGAAGCCGACATGGCCGCCGTGTACGCCGCTCGTCCGTCGCTGGCGATGGTCAACTCCGACAAAGGCATCACCAACCTGCACGTGCCGAGCGACGTTATCGTCGACGCCTCGATGCCAGCGATGATCCGTGACTCCGGCAAAATGTGGGGCACTGACGGTCAACTGCACGACACCAAGGCTGTGATTCCGGATCGTTGCTACGCGACCATCTACCAGGCTGTGATCGAAGATTGCAAAGCCAATGGCGCTTTCGATCCGACCACCATGGGCAGCGTGCCAAACGTGGGTCTGATGGCGAAGAAAGCCGAAGAGTACGGCTCGCACGACAAGACCTTCCAGATCAAAGCTGACGGCGTGGTTCGCGTGACCGACAGCAAAGGCACCCTGCTGATGGAACAGGCTGTTGAAGCCGGCGACATCTTCCGCATGTGCCAGACCAAAGACGCGCCGATCCAGGACTGGGTCAAACTGGCCGTCAACCGTGCTCGCGCCAGCAGCACGCCAGCAATCTTCTGGCTCGACCCAATGCGCGCTCACGACGGCGTAGTGATCGAGAAAGTTCAGGCGTACCTGAAGGATCACGACACGGCCGGTCTGGACATCCAGATCATGGCGCCGGTCGACGCGATGAAGTTCACCCTGCAGCGCACCCGCGAAGGCAAGGACACCATCTCGGTCACCGGCAACGTACTGCGCGACTACCTGACTGACCTGTTCCCGATCATGGAACTGGGCACCAGCGCCAAGATGCTGTCGATCGTGCCGCTGATGAACGGCGGTGGCCTGTTCGAAACCGGCGCTGGCGGTTCGGCACCGAAGCACGTGCAGCAACTGGTTGAAGAGAACTTCCTGCGCTGGGATTCGCTGGGCGAGTTCCTCGCACTGGCAGCGTCCCTTGAGCATCTGGGCGTGAACTACAACAACCCGAAAGCGCTGGTGCTGTCGAAAACCCTGGATCAGGCCACTGGCCAATTCCTCGACAACAACAAGTCGCCATCGCGCAAAGTCGGCAACATCGACAACCGCGGCAGCCACTTCTACCTGGCGATGTACTGGGCTCAGGCCCTGGCCGCCCAGACTGAAGACGCGGCACTGCAAGCGCAGTTCGCGACGCTGGCAAAAACCCTGACCGAGAACGAAGCAACCATCGTTGCCGAGCTCAACGCCGTTCAGGGCAAGCCAGTCGACATCGGCGGTTACTACCACGCCAATGCCGAGCTGATCAGCAAGGCCATGCGCCCAAGCGCAACCCTCAACGCGGCGATTGCTGCGCTGGTTTAAGGTTGTAGCGCGGTAAACAAACCCCGGCCTGGTGCCGGGGTTTGTGTTTCCGAATACAACACAAATCCCTTGTAGGAGTGAGCCTGCTCGCGATAGCGGTATACCATTCAACAATTATGGTGACTGACAATGCGCTATCGCGAGCAGGCTCACTCCTACATTGGATTGCATTTCAACCCCAGACTTGAGGAAGGTTTTATGGAATGGCTCCCCCACATCACCGTCGCCACCATCGTCGAGGACAACGGTCGCTTCCTGATGGTTGAAGAACACAAAGCCGGGCGCAATGTGCTCAACCAGCCCGCCGGTCATCTCGATCCGGACGAAACCCTGATCGACGCCGCCATCCGCGAAACCCTTGAAGAAACCGGCTGGGACGTCGAGCCCACCGGCGTCATCGGCATTTACCTCTACACCGCCCCGAGCAACGGCGTGACCTATCAGCGCGTGTGCTTCAGCGCCAAAGCGGTGAAACATCACCCGGATTACCAATTGGACGACGGCATCGTCGGCGCCAAGTGGCTGACCCGCGACGAATTAATCGCCCAGCGCGACAACTGGCGCAGTGAGCTGATCATCCGTTGCATCGACGATTATCTGGCCGGGCATCACTTCAGCCTCGAACTGATCCGCCCTTCTCTTTAGCCTTGAGGCCGCGAGCCTGCTAGAATCGCGTCCTTTTTCAAGACACTCATTGAATCCCTATGCGTGATCCAGCCCCTTCTGACACATCCAAGAAGCGCGTCATTGTCGGCATGTCCGGCGGCGTGGACTCTTCCGTTTCCGCTCTCCTGCTGATCGAGCAGGGCTATGAAGTGGAAGGCCTGTTCATGAAGAACTGGGAAGAAGACGACGGAACGGAATACTGCACCGCCATGGACGACTTGGCGGATGCCCAGGCTGTCTGCGACAAAATCGGTATCAAACTGCACACCGCCAACTTCGCTGCGGAATACTGGGACAACGTGTTCGAGCACTTCCTGGCCGAATACAAGGCCGGGCGCACGCCGAACCCGGACATCCTGTGTAACCGCGAGATCAAGTTCAAGGCGTTCCTCGACTACGCCATGATGCTCGGCGCCGACCTGATCGCCACCGGCCACTACGTCCGCCGCCGCGACATCGATGGCCGCACCGAACTGCTCAAAGGCCTCGATCCGAACAAGGATCAGAGCTACTTCCTGCACGCCGTTGGCGGCGAACAGATCGCCAAGACCCTGTTCCCGGTCGGCGAACTGGAAAAGCCGGAAGTCCGTGCAATTGCCGAGAAATACGAGCTGGCGACTGCCAAGAAGAAGGATTCCACTGGGATCTGCTTCATCGGCGAGCGTCGCTTCAGCGACTTCCTCAAGCAATACCTGCCGGCGCAACCGGGCGAAATCAAAACCACCGAAGGCGAAGTCATCGGCCGTCACCACGGCTTGATGTACCACACCATCGGTCAACGTCAGGGCCTCGGCATCGGCGGGTTGAAAGACGCCGGCGACGAGCCGTGGTACGTGCTGCGCAAGGATCTCGACAGCAACGAGCTGATCGTCGGCCAGGGCAACAACCACCCGTGGCTGTTCTCCAGCGCCCTGCTCGCTTCGGAAATCTATTGGGTCAACCCGATCGACCTGAGCCAGCCGCTGCGCCTGACCGCCAAAGTGCGTTATCGCCAGAGCGATCAGGCCTGCACCCTGGAAAAAACCGCCGGCGGCTACCGCGCTGTGTTCGACGAGCCGCAACGCGCGGTGACGCCGGGCCAGTCCGTGGTGTTCTATGACGGTGAAATCTGCCTCGGCGGCGGCGTGATCGAAGTGGCCGAGCCGTGGAGCGGCCAGGCATGAGCCCGACTCAGGAGCAACTGACGGCGCTGGGCGGCGTGTTTCTCGCCGCCGTGCTGGTCGACCGGATCGCCAAAAGCGGGCAGACCAGCGAAGCCGGCCTGACGTGCATGCTCGGCAGCCTGTTGGTGCGCGACCCGAAAGACACGCTGGACGTGTATGGCGGCGATGACCTCAATCTGCGCGAAGGCTATCGGGCGCTGATCGGCGCCCTCGAACGCGACCCGAGCACCTTGCAGCGCGAGCCATTGCGTTATGCCCTGTCGATGCTTGGCCTGGAACGCCAACTGGCGAAACGCGGCGACATGCTCGATGTGATCGGCAAACGTCTGCCGCAGATTCAGTCGCAGGTCGAACATTTCGGCCCGGCCCATGAAAACGTGATTGCCGCCTGCGGTGCGCTGTATCAGGACACCCTGAGCACCCTGCGCCAACGGATTCAGGTACACGGCGACATGCGCAACCTGCAACAGCCGAGCAACGCCTCGAAGATTCGCGCCCTGCTGCTCGCCGGTATCCGTTCGGCGCGCTTGTGGCGGCAGCTCGGCGGCCATCGCTGGCAGTTGGTGATCAGCCGGCGCAAGCTGCTCAAAGAGCTGTATCCATTGATGCGCAGCGAGTAAACGCTACGCAATAAACGCTTTGTAGTCTGTAACGCGTAATACGCCGGTCAGTTGGCAACGGACCGGCGGATTTTTTCATGTATGATACGCGCCCCATTTCGTTGCCCGACTGTCCGAGAACACCCCATGCAGCTTTCTTCGCTCACTGCGGTTTCCCCTGTTGACGGCCGCTACGCCGGCAAAACCCAGGCCCTGCGCCCGATTTTCAGCGAGTACGGTTTGATCCGTGCCCGAGTTCTGGTTGAAGTGCGCTGGCTCCAGCGCCTGGCCGCCCACGCTGGTATCCCAGAAGTGCCAGCCTTCTCCGCCGAGGCCAACGCCGTTCTCAATGAACTGGCTGAAAACTTCTCGCTGGAGCACGCCGAGCGCGTCAAAGAGATCGAGCGCACCACCAACCACGACGTCAAAGCGATCGAATACCTGCTCAAAGAGCAGGCGGCCAAGCTGCCGGAACTGGCCAAGGTCAGCGAGTTCATCCACTTTGCCTGCACCAGCGAAGACATCAACAACCTGTCCCACGCCCTGATGCTGCGCGAAGGCCGTGACGACGTGATGCTGCCGCTGATGCGCCAGACTGCCGAAGCCATCCGCGAACTGGCCATCCGTTTCGCTGACGTGCCGATGCTGTCGCGCACCCACGGTCAACCGGCCTCGCCGACCACTCTGGGTAAAGAGCTGGCGAACGTGGTTTACCGTCTCGAGCGTCAGATTGCTCAGGTCGCTGCCGTGCCGCTGCTGGGCAAGATCAACGGCGCTGTCGGCAACTACAACGCGCACCTGTCGGCCTACCCGCAGATCGACTGGGAAGCCAATGCCCGCGCCTTCATCGAAGACGAGCTGGGTCTGGGTTTCAACCCGTACACCACGCAGATCGAACCGCACGATTACATCGCCGAGCTGTTTGACGCGATCGCGCGCTTCAACACCATCCTGATCGACTTCGACCGTGACATCTGGGGCTACATCTCCCTGGGTTATTTCAAGCAGCGCACCATCGCTGGCGAAATCGGTTCGTCGACCATGCCGCACAAGGTCAACCCGATCGACTTCGAAAACTCCGAAGGCAACCTGGGTATCGCCAACGCACTGTTCCAGCACTTGGCGAGCAAACTGCCGATCTCCCGCTGGCAGCGCGACCTGACCGACTCCACCGTACTGCGTAACCTCGGTGTCGGCTTCGCCCACAGCGTGATCGCGTACGAAGCCAGCCTCAAAGGCATCAGCAAACTCGAGCTGAACGCTCAGAAGATTGCCGCTGACCTCGACGCTTGCTGGGAAGTATTGGCTGAGCCGATCCAGACCGTGATGCGCCGCTACAACATCGAAAACCCGTACGAGAAGCTGAAAGAACTGACCCGCGGCAAGGGCATCAGCCCTGAAGCGCTGCAGACTTTCATCGATGGTCTGGACATGCCAGCCGAAGCGAAAGCCGAGCTCAAGCAACTGACCCCGGCCAACTACATCGGCAACGCTGTAGCGCAAGCCAAACGCATCTGATCGACCGTTTGCCCCGTTTGAGACGCCCGGCCGCGCCGGGCGTTTTTATTCCCGTCTGAAAAGTGCTTTTTTTCAATAGGTTACACATGAATCCTGATATTCCTCTGCAACTTCTGGGTGGCATCACCGCACGCGAATTCCTGCGCGACTACTGGCAGAAAAAACCGCTGCTGATCCGCCAGGCAATCCCTGACTTCGAAAGCCCGATCGACGCCGACGAGCTGGCGGGTCTGGCCCTGGAAGAAGAAGTCGAATCGCGTCTGGTGATCGAGCACGGCGAGCGTCCATGGGAATTGCGTCGCGGCCCGTTCGCTGAAGACGAATTCAGCAAATTGCCGGAAAAAGAGTGGACGCTGCTGGTTCAGGCCGTCGATCAGTTCGTGCCGGAAGTCAGCGAGCTGCTGGAAAACTTCCGCTTCCTGCCGAGCTGGCGCGTCGACGACGTGATGATCAGCTTCGCCGCCCCGGGTGGCAGCGTCGGTCCGCACTTCGACAACTACGACGTGTTCCTGCTGCAAGGTCACGGCAAGCGCAACTGGAAAATTGGCCAGATGTGCGATTCCGAGAGCCCGCTGCTGCAACACGCGGATCTGCGCATCCTCGCTGAATTCCACGAGACCGAAGAGTGGACGCTGGAACCGGGCGACATGCTCTACCTGCCGCCACGTCTGGCTCACTGCGGTGTCGCGGTCGACAACTGCATGACCTACTCGGTCGGTTTCCGCGCGCCGAGCGCCTCTGAAGTGCTGACCCACTTCACCGACTTCCTCAGCCAGTTCCTCACTGACGAAGAGCGCTACACCGACGCCGACGCGCAGCCGGCCGCTGACCCGCATCAGATTCAACACGATGCGCTGGATCGCCTCAAAGCCCTGCTCGCTGAGCACATGAGCGACGAGCGTCTGCTGCTGACCTGGTTCGGCCAGTACATGACCGAGCCGCGCTACCCGGAACTGGTCAGCGGCCCTGACGACGTCGAGGAAGAAGAATTCCTTAACGCTCTGCAAGACGGCGCCGTGCTGATCCGCAATCCGAGCGCGCGTCTGGCGTGGTCGGAAGTCGATGACGACCTGCTGCTGTTCGCCAGCGGCCAGAGCCGCTACCTGCCGGGCAAACTGCGCGAGCTGCTGAAACTGATCTGCGCCGCCGACGCCCTGCACGCCGACAACCTCGGCGAGTGGCTGAACGACGAAGACGGTGCCGGCCTGCTCTGCGAACTGGTCAAGCAAGGCAGCTTGGGGTTCGCTGATGAATAAGATTCGCGTTCGTGTCGCAGACTGGCAGAAGGACATCGCCGAGATCCGGCGCATTCGTGAAACGGTGTTCATTGCCGAGCAATCGGTGCCACCTGAGTTGGAGTGGGACGCGGACGACGCCAGCGCCGTGCATTTCCTGGCGTTTGAAGGCGACTTCCCGATCGGCACTGCGCGCCTGTTGCCTGACGGTCACATCGGCCGCGTGTCGGTGCTGAAAGACTGGCGCGGGATGAAGGTCGGTGATGCGCTGATGCAAGCGGTCATCGCCGAAGCGGAAGCACGCGGTTTGAAAGAGCAAATGCTCAGCGCGCAAGTGCAAGCCACGGCGTTCTATGAGCGCCTGGGCTTCAGCCTGGTCAGCGAGGAATTCCTCGAAGCCGGGATTCCGCACGTCGACATGGTTCGCCATTCGGCCTAACCGTTAGCTGAATGAAACCTTGTGGCGAGGGGATTTATCCCCGATGGGCTGCGCAGCAGACCCAAGATTTTGGGGCCGCTTCGCGCCCCATCGGGGATAAATCCCCTCGCCACAAGAGTAATAAGCAAACGCCCCGGCATCCAACGATGCCGGGGCGTTTTGCTGTCTACGACTCAACTTGCCCCACCCCAGGCCGACAAACTGCAACAACAGCAAACCTGTAGGAGCTGCCGAAGGCTGCGATCTTTTAAGCTTCAGCACAATAAACGCGGCGTCGTTTTGATATCTTGGGCTGAGGAGCAAGTGCCAGATCCAAAGATCGCAGCCTTCGGCAGCTCCTACAGAAATCTATTCAGCGGAGATAACGGACATGTCCCTACGCACCCTGCTCACCACCCTGCTGCTCGGTTGCAGTTTTTCGGTGATGGCAGCCACAGAAATCGTCCCCCTCAAGTACCACACCAGCGCCGATATGTTGCCGGTGGCGCAGGACTTTATCGGTCAGGATGGCCAGGTCAGCGCCTACGGCAACCAGCTCATCGTCAAAGCCGAGCCGGGCAAGATTCAGGAACTCAAGGATCTGCTGTCACAACTCGACACCGCGCCCAAACGCCTGCTGATCACCGTCGACACCAACGAAAACAATGGCCGTGGCGACGAAGGCTATTCAGTCAACGGCGCCCCGCCGAACCAGACCCGCATCATCAGCCGCAGCACCACCAGCCGTAACGGTGGCATTCAGCAAGTGCAGGCCAGCGAGGGCGCACCGGCGCTGATTCAAGTAGGCCAAAGCGTGCCGATCACCAGCAGCCAGAGCAATTCCTACGGCGATTACAGCAGCCAGACCCAGTATCGCAACGTCACTCAAGGGTTCTACGTGACCGCCAGCGTCACCGGCGACACCGTTCACCTGGCGATCAGTACCAACCGTGACCGCATGAGCCAGGAACGTCCCGATGTAGTGAACGTGCAAAGCACTGACACAACCGTCACCGGCCGCCTCGGTGAGTGGATCACCCTCGCCGGCGTCAACAGCCAGACTCAGGCCGACAAACAGGGCCTGACCCGCAGTTACTCTACTCAAGGCCGGGATGACATGACCTTGCGGGTGAAAGTCGACACCTTGGACTAACTCACCGAAAACTGACTGATTAGTCGTATTAGACGAAAGATGTAGTGCTTGAAA
This sequence comes from Pseudomonas sp. P1.31, assembly GCF_001269815.1. Classification (NCBI taxonomy): domain Bacteria; kingdom Pseudomonadati; phylum Pseudomonadota; class Gammaproteobacteria; order Pseudomonadales; family Pseudomonadaceae; genus Pseudomonas; species Pseudomonas sp. P1.31. Next base: position 50,613 of record NZ_LHVN01000025.1, read on the forward strand.
AAAAGCACTACAAAACGTTTGACGAGGCAAAAAAGCGAAGGCATGATGGCCTCGCTCCCGCTAATCAGAGGCCCTGGCAAGGGCCTTCGAAGCGATGTTCGCACCTACCCCGCGAACCGCTTCGTGTCTGTACCGCCCACAAGGTGTGTTTGACGAGGTTGCCGACTGGAACGAAGTTGTCCCGAGGGACGGAAGCGTAATTAGGTAACCCGGCTCCACACTGTAGACCGTATAGAGGCCCACGACGCCCGAATGCGCCCGCAGTCCGCCACTACCTGCTCACTTCCCCTCGAGCCCATCGTTCATCCCGTCGCCTACCCCGCCGAATCCGACTTGACCCCCTAAGCTTCTGGTCAGCGAGCGCAGGAATTTTCCACCGCAGAACAACTTTTCATAAAAGACGCGACGAGGTTTATCTCCATGGCACTGACACGCGAACAGCAAATTGCAGCCCTCGAAAAAGACTGGGCTGAAAACCCGCGCTGGAAAGGCGTGACACGCGCTTACTCCGCTGCTGACGTCGTCCGCCTGCGTGGCTCGGTTCAACCTGAGCACACTTTTGCAAAACTGGGCGCCGAGAAGCTGTGGAACCTGGTGACCCAGGGCGCCAAGCCGTCCTTCCGTCCTGAGAAAGATTTCGTCAACTGCATGGGCGCCCTGACCGGCGGCCAGGCTGTGCAACAAGTCAAAGCCGGCATCCAGGCGATCTACCTGTCGGGCTGGCAAGTAGCTGCGGACAACAACTCCGCCGAATCGATGTACCCGGACCAGTCGCTGTACCCGGTGGATTCGGTTCCAACCGTGGTCAAGCGCATCAACAACTCGTTCCGTCGTGCTGACCAGATCCAGTGGAAAGCCGGCAAAGGCCCGGGCGACGAAGGTTACATCGACTACTTCGCGCCGATCGTGGCTGACGCTGAAGCCGGTTTCGGTGGCGTGCTGAACGCTTACGAGCTGATGAAAAGCATGATCGAAGCAGGCGCCGCCGGCGTTCACTTCGAAGACCAACTGGCTTCCGTGAAAAAATGCGGTCACATGGGCGGTAAAGTACTGGTTCCAACTCAGGAAGCCGTACAGAAGCTGACCGCTGCACGTCTGGCTGCTGACGTTGCCGGTACGCCGACCATCATTCTGGCCCGTACCGACGCGAACGCCGCTGACCTGCTGACCTCCGATTGCGACCCGTACGACCAGCCGTTCGTGACTGGCGAGCGCACTCAGGAAGGTTTCTACAAGGTACGTGCCGGTCTGGATCAAGCCATCGCTCGTGGTCTGGCTTACGCGCCATACGCCGACCTGATCTGGTGCGAAACCGCCAAGCCGGATCTGGACGAGGCTCGTCGCTTCGCCGAAGCGATCAAAAAGGAATACCCGGATCAACTGCTGTCGTACAACTGCTCGCCTTCCTTCAACTGGAAGAAAAACCTGGACGACGCGACCATCGCCAAGTTCCAGCGCGAACTGTCCGCCATGGGTTACAAGCACCAGTTCATCACCCTGGCCGGCATTCACAACATGTGGCACAGCATGTTCAACCTGGCGCACGACTACGCCCGCAACGACATGACTGCTTACGTGAAACTGCAAGAGCAGGAATTCGCTGACGCCGCCAAGGGTTACACCTTCGTGGCTCACCAGCAGGAAGTGGGCACCGGCTACTTCGACGACATGACCACCGTGATTCAAGGTGGCACGTCTTCGGTAACCGCACTGACCGGTTCGACTGAAGAAGAACAGTTCCACTGATCTCTTCCGCCTGAGCAAACGGCCTCTGCGGATCGGATAGAAAGCTAACCGCAGAGCCGCAAAACTGACGCCCCGACTGGTTCGGGGCGTTTTTTTTGTCCGGGATTTGGTGGTCTGTTGAGGTGCTTAAACACAAATCCGCATGCGCGTTTAAATTACACAAACCGTTACGCCATAAAGGCTACAACGCCTTGCGCCGTTACCTACGCGCACCTCAGAATCCGCCGGCATACGCTGCTATGGGTCTGGCTCTATCGTTGCTCTGTCACTGAAAAACAGTGATCGGGTTTGGTAGCCCGTTTCTAAGCGTGTGTTGACGCCTGTTGCAGTCCCTTTTTTGGGGACTCGGCTTTTATGGCGGCCATGCGTGGGGCTCCTTCGGGAGCGCCGGGGTTTTACTCCGCTTAGACCGGTCTACCAACTCGCGCCTGGCCGCCACCCTCGTTTGGTAGCGAGAGTGATGGCTCTTCATTTTACTGAGTGGAGTTCCATCTATGTTCAAAGTCACGCCCAACCCACCGGAAACCGATCCGATCCCGTTTGACCCGTCGCTTGAACCTCAAAAGATAAAAGAGGCGACAGACCGGGCCATCAATTTCTACCTCAACCCCGATTCACTGAAACTCTCAATCCCCTCGCGCAAAACCAGCAAGATCTTCCTGATCGACCCCGCCGTGGACGAAGAAACATTACTCGTCGAAGCCTGCGAATCGTTGGCCGCCGCCAACGACATGGCGCGTGAAATTGGCGATGTCGTCGACAACACACAACGCCGATCCCTGTTGATGCTGCATCAGGTAATCATGCTGAGTGAACTCATGGTCAATCGAGTCCTGGACGGCCGACGCCTGCCGCACTAACAAACTCCCCACAATCCCCCTGTAGGAGCTGCCGAAGGCTGCGATCTTTGGATCTGCTTTTGTAAAACCAAGATCAAAAGATCGCAGCCTTCGGCAGCTCCTACATGGCGTCATTTATCCATCGGAGTTTCATTTGATGTCCGAAACCACAAACAATCCGCCGGTCACAGACCCGGCGTCACCCTATGAATCACTCAACTCGAAAAAGCTTCACGCAGCGGCTGAGCGTGCGCTTGATCATTATCTTGCGCCTGAGAAAATCATGGCCACACCGTACAGCCCCAGCACGCTGTTTATGGTTAATCCGCAATCTGACACCGAAACTTTGCTGGCCAATGCTTGCGAATCCCTGGCCTCGGCCACGGTGATGCTGGGGGATTTTGCCGGGATGCTGGAAGGGCCGAATCGCAATACGTTGCTGGGGATTGCGCAGGTGGTGATGTTGGGGGAATTGGCGGTGAACAAGGCGCTGGATAATGTTGTGCCGAGTGCCTGAACCGCTGCCCTCACCCTAACCCTCTCCCAGAGGTAGAGGGGACTAACCGAGGTATCTGGCGTTATACATCGACCTGAAAAATCCAGTCGATTATGGATTCAAAGCGGCACGTTCAAGTCGGCGTATCCCTCCAGCATCCCCCATTCAGTCCCCTCTCCCTCCGGGAGAGGGCTAGGGTGAGGGGCTTTTCAGGCTGACCGCTGATCGCGCAGGCAGATCCGCTCAACAGCATCCACGTGATCTTCAGTAAACGCCTGTAATAGACCAACATCCTTTCCCCTCACCCCAGCCCTCTCCCTCCGGGATAGGGAGCCGACCGAGGTATCTGGCGTTATACATCGACCTGAAAAAACCAGTCGATTATGGATTCGGCAGAGCATCCGCCCTCCATCCCCCCACCAAACCCATACCACCTGTGACGACAGTTCACACCCTCTTTGAACCATTTAGGGCTAATGCCCTCCCCTTTAAGCGCTTAGGGTACGGCCCATCGCCGTGTCGTTGCGGCGTTACAGACAATAATAAAGACGTTCATTCGAGGTACGAGCCGATGCGTGATGACAAAGACAAGGCTAACAACGAGCTAGGGAATGGCTTGAAGGGACGGCAGGTCACGATGATTTCGATCGGCGGCGTGATTGGCGCCGGTCTGTTTGTGGGTTCGAGTAATGCCATTGCCACCGCTGGCCCTGCAGTGTTGGTGTCGTATGTCTGCGCGGCGATCATTGTTGTGCTGGTCATGCAGATGCTCGGCGAAATGGCCACCGCGCGGCCGGATACCGGGTCGTTTTCTTCCTATGCCGATCAGGCGATCGGTCGTTGGGCCGGGTTTTCCATCGGTTGGTTGTACTGGTGGTTTTACGTGTTGGTGATTGCCATCGAAGCGATTGTCGCCGGCAATATTCTGGGCGACTGGTTGGGGATTTCGCATTGGGTGGCGGCGTTCGGCGTCACGTTCGCATTGATCCTGTGTAACAGCCTCAGCGTCGGTTCGTTCGGTACGCTGGAATATTGGTTGTCGCTGTTCAAGGTCGTCTCGATCGTCGGTTTCATCATCCTCGGCGTGCTGGCGATTTTCGGGATTTTGCCGGGTTCCTCGACCAGCGGGATTTCCAATCTGTACGCCAATGGCGGTTTTGCTCCCAACGGTAATGTGGCGATTGTCGCCGGTCTGCTGACAGCGATGTTCAGTTTCCAGGGCAGCGAAGTGGTGACCATTGCCGCCGCTGAATCCAAGGATCCGAAAGCCAATATCAAAAAAGCCATTCGTGCCGTGGTCTGGCGTCTGGGCTTGTTCTATCTCGGCTCGATGTTTGTGGTGGTGTGCCTCATTCCGTGGAACGCGCCGGATCTGGCGCAGGGCTCTTACCAGGCTGTGCTGAGCGCGATGAACATTCCGTGGGCGCCACAGATCATGGGCATTGTTGTGCTGGTGGCGGTCACCAGTTGCCTGAACTCGGCGATCTACACCGCTTCGCGCATGGCCTACTCGCTGGCCCGTCGCGGCGACGCACCGAAGGCGGTGTCGCACACCACCCGTCATGGCGTGCCGCTGTTGGCCGTCGCACTGACTTCGGTCGCGGCGCTGACGGCACTGACCGCCAACTATCTGCTGCCCAAGCAAGTGTTCCAGTTTCTGCTGGCCACCAGCGGCGCATTGGCCTTGCTGATGTACCTGGTGATCGCCGTCACGCAACTGTGCATGCGCCGCAAATTGGTCGCCCAAGGCAAAAAACTCGAAGTGCGCATGTGGATGTTTCCGTATCTGACGATCCTCACGATCGTGTTCATCCTTGGCGTGTTCGCGATCATGGCAGCCTTCCCCGGTCAGCGTGCGGAATTGCTCTCGACCCTCGGCCTGACTGCGGTGCTGGTGATCATCGGCGCGTATTTGCAGAAGTCGCAGCCCGAGCTGTCGGCACGACGCAGCGCCATGGCGCCAGTTGAAACCGCCACCCCGCAAGTATTGGCCTGAAAACCGGCCGCCGCTGTGACTGAGCGTCACAGCGAGTGTGCCGGCGACCTACTTTTTCACGGCTGATCGCCACCCTACTCTGCTTGAAACCCCGGCCATCAACCGGCCGGGGGTTATCAAAACTTACAAGGAAAGCCTCATGAGTATTGCGCCTAAACCTGATGAACTGGCCATCCCGTATCAACTGCCGCAAGTGCCGTACATGGCGCCCGACATGGTGCACCCCGGCGTACTCGGCCAATGGCTGGAAGACGATCAACTGTGGGTGCCAGTGACCGATTCGGTGTCGTTCAAACCGGTGTTGCTCAGCGTGTCCGGTGGCTATTACATCAACCTGCTGCGCGTGCGCAAAAGCGGCGTGCTCTCGCGTCATCGTCATACCGGCGGCGTGCACGCGATGGTGCTTAAAGGTCGCTGGTACTATCTGGAGCATGACTGGGTCGCCGAGGAAGGTTCGTTCGCGTTCGAGCCACCGGGCGAGACGCACACCCTGTTCGTGCCGGAAGATGTCGAAGAGATGATCACCTGGTTCCACGTGCAAGGCGGCTACACCTACGTTGACCCGCAGGGTGTAGCGGTCGGCTACGAAGACGTTTTCACCAAACTGGAAACCGCTCGCGCGCATTACAAAAAGCTCGGGCTGCCAGACGATTACATCGAACAGTTCATTCGCTGATCGACGCCGTGGCAGGCGTCGGATCGACACGGGAGGCAAGTCTTGGATAACTACTCGCAGCTGCTGGCGTTTCTTTGGGCCACGGAGCACGGTAACTTTTCAGCGGCCTCTCGCGCCCACGGTCTGACGCCGTCGGCCATCAGCAAGCTGATCTCGCGTCTGGAAGATCGCTTGCAGGTGCGCCTGTTTCAACGCGGCACGCGCAGTTTGTCGCTGACCGAAGAAGGCGCCGCCTATCTGGTCAGCGCCCGCGCGGTGATCAACGCGATGGCCGAAGCCGACTCACTGGCCGAAGCGTTTCCGACGCGGGTCAGCGGCATGCTGCGGATTCACACGATGTCGACGTTTGCCAAACACCAGATCATTCCGTGGCTGCCGGAGTTTTTGGCGGCCTACCCCGGGTTGACGATTGATATCCAGATCGGCGCGCAATTTTCCGATCAGTTCGATCAAGGGCTGGATCTGGCGATTCACAGCGGCGTGCTGCCGGACTCCACGCGCATCGCCCGCAAGATTGGCCAGAGTCGCTGGATTATCTGCGCCTCCCCGGACTACCTCGCCCGCCACGGAACGCCCGAGCACCCGCAGCAATTGCTCGATCACACCTGTTTCAGCTTCGGCTTCAACAGCGTGTGGAACGACTGGGATTTCCTCATCGATGGCCACCCGACCAGCATCCCGGTGATTCCCAAAGCGACTTTCGCTCAGGGTGATCTGCTGCGCGATCTGGCCCTCAGCGGCGCGGGCATTGTGCGCTTGGCCGAGTTTCATATCGGCCACGACATCCGCGAGGGTCGCTTGATCCCGCTGCTACAGAGCTACAGCCCGGACAGCTTCGAACCGATTTACATGATCTACACCAATCGCAAGCACCTCAGCCCCAGGATCCGCGTGTTCCGCGACTTTCTTGAACAGAAACTCGCGCAGAGTCCGTGGAACACCGAGCGCGGCTGAACGCTCACCTATTAATAAGCACAGAGGCTTCTATGCGTAACCTGATTGGCGATGTTTCCAGCGCCGCGCGCATCCTTCCGGAACTCAATGGCGAAACCCTGTTTATCCGCAACGGCAAGGATGCCTATGTGTATGACGATCAAGGTCGTCGCTACATCGACACCGCGCTTGGCTTTGGCGCGGTGCTGTTGGGGCACGCCAATAATCGCGTCAACGAACAGGTGGCGGCGGCGTTGGCCGATTCTGCCGCGCCATCGTGGGCGCATGTTCGTGAACACGCGGCGGCCTCGGCACTGGCGGCGCACACCGGCGCGCTGAGCAAAGTGATTTTCACCAACTCCGGCAGTGAAGCGGTGCACCTCGCCTGCCGCGCGGCTCGCGCTTATACCGGGCGCGGGCGTATCGCGAAAATGGCCGCGGGTTTCGACGGTTGGTTTGATGACGTCAGCTTTGGCAATGTGTCGTCCAATGAGGCGAATTTCGCTGACGGTCAGCGACCTTCTACGCCGCGCACTACGTTGCTGCGCTTCAATGACTTTGCTGATGTTGAGCGGTTGTTTGCTGAGGACTCGGACATTGCGGCGGTGATTCTTGAGCCGATGCTCGCTAATGCGGGATGCATCATGCCGGCGCCGGGGTATTTGCTGCATGTGCAGGAAGTCGCGCATCGGCATGGGGCGCTGGTGATTTGTGATGAAGTGTTGATGGGGTTTCGTTTGTTCGCCGGGCTCGCGGGTTTGCAGGCGGGGCTGGAACCGGACATCGCCAGTGTCGGCAAGGCGATTGGCAATGGTGTGCCAGTGTCGGCGATTGTTGGCAAGCCGCATATTTTGGCGGGGTTTGAGGAAGGTCGGGTGTTACGTGGCGGTACGTTCAGCGGCAACCCGATGGCCTGTGCGGCGGTGATCAGCACCTTGGCGCAACTGGATGATGCGGATTATCAGCGTTTGATTGCGCGGGGTGAGGCGCTGCGCGTTTCGGTGGAGGCCTCGTTCAAGGCGCATGGGATGACGGTGAGCACCAGCGGTTACGGCAATGTGTTCGGGATCTGGCCTTCGGCGCAGGCGCCAACGAATTATGCCGAGGCGCTGGAATGTGGCGATACGGAGTTTAGTAAGGCGCTGCATTTGGCGTTGCGCGAGGCTGGGGTGTTGGTGATGCCTTCGCCTTATGGGCGGGTTTATTTGTCGTTTGCGCATGATGATGAGGTGGTTGAGGAAATGAAGGCTGCTTTTGAGGTCGCGGCTTCGAAGCTGGCTGGGCGGTTTGGCTGAGAGGATTGGAGGGGACAGGCCTGGCGTGCAAGGCGTCGGGGCTGGTGGTGGTTGATTTACCGCTTTCGCGAGCAAGCTCGCTCCCACAGGGGTTCTCGGTAGTACACAAAACCCCAGGCACACCACAAATCATTGTAGGAGCTGAGCTTGCTCGCGAAGGCGGTGTGTCAGGCGATAAATGGGTTGGCTGATCTGGCGCTTTCGCGAGCAAGCTTTGCTCCTACGGGTTCTCGGTAGTACACAAAACCTCGGGCGCACCACAAATCATTGTAGGAGCTGAGCTTGCTCGCGAAGGCGGTGTGTCAGGCAATAAATGGGTTGGCTGATCTGGCGCTTTCGCGAGCAAGCTTTGCTCCTACGGGGTTCTCTGTCGTACACAAAACCTCGGGCACACCACGAATCATTGTAGGAGCTGAGCTTGCTCGCGAAAGCGGGGTGTCAGGCGATAAATGGGTTGGCTGATCTGGCGCTTTCGCGAGCAAGCTTTGCTCCTACGGGTTCTCGGTAGTACACAAAACCTCGGACACACCACAAATCATTGTAGGAGCTGAGCTTGCTCGCGAAGGCGGTGTGTCAGGCAATAGATGTGTTGGCTGATCTGGCGCTTTCGCGAGCAAGCTTTGCTCCTACGGGTTCTCGGTAGTACACAAAACCCCAGGCACACCACAAATCATTGTAGGAGCTGAGCTTGCTCGCGAAGGCGGTGTGTCAGGCAATAGATGTGTTGGCTGATCTGGCGCTTTCGCGAGCAAGCTTTGCTCCTACGGGGTTCTCTTTTGTACACAAAACCCCGGACTCACCACAAATCATCGTAGGAGCTGAGCTTGCTCGCGAAGGCGGCGTGTCAGGCGATAAATGGGTTGGCTGATCTGGCGCTTTCGCGAGCAGGCTCGCTTCCACAGGGATCTGCGGTGCTCGGACAAAACATTGATCCAGAGCGGTAGCGGCGTAGGAAAAATCGTGTAAAACGGGCGCCGTCGCTACTTGCAGTAACGTGCAAGTAAGACAACTTCCCAATACCTCACCCGTTAAACAGTTACAAAACCGCGCCAAACAATATTGATTATCATTTAGCAGCAACTATGTTCGTTACATTTCAAACAAAACATATTTCCCGCAAAACCGGCTAATGCCCGCAACGCATGGGCTGGCGGGGCTTGGAGGTGCGCTATGTCCTTATTCCAATAAATAATTTCGCTATAGGAATTTTACTTGCCGGGTGTTTAGCCATAAAATCAGCGCGATTGATTGCTGCGACATATCGTCACTGCCTTATTTCTTTATCAAGCTCAGAGACCTTTGCTCTCTGTTAAGGATTACCAGCATGCCCGAAGCGACAGGACTCATGGCCCACAACTGGGGCTTTGCCATTTTCCTTCTGGGTGTCGTCGGCCTGTGTGCCTTCATGCTCGGTGTCTCCAGCCTCCTTGGGTCAAAAGCCTGGGGCCGCAGCAAAAACGAACCGTTCGAGTCGGGCATGCTACCTACCGGTGGCGCCCGCTTGCGGCTCTCAGCCAAATTCTATCTGGTCGCGATGCTTTTCGTGATCTTCGATATCGAAGCCCTCTTTCTCTTTGCATGGTCTGTGTCCGTCCGCGAAAGCGGCTGGACCGGATTCGTCGAAGCTCTCGTTTTCATAGCAATTCTGTTGGCAGGTCTTGTCTACCTGTTCCGAGTGGGCGCCCTTGACTGGGCTCCGGAAGCTCGTCGCAAGCGGCAGGCGAAGCTGAAACAATGAGGCTTTGGCAATGCAATACAATCTCACCAGGATCGACCCCGATGCTCCTAACGAGCAATATCCGATTGGCGAACGGGAAACCGTTTCCGATCCGTTAGAAGATCAAGTCCACAAAAACATTTTCATGGGCAAGCTGGAAGACGTGCTGAGTGGCGCGGTCAACTGGGGACGTAAGAACTCCCTGTGGCCGTACAACTTCGGCTTGTCGTGCTGCTACGTGGAAATGACCACCGCCTTCACGGCGCCCCACGACATCGCGCGCTTTGGCGCCGAGGTTATCCGGGCATCGCCGCGTCAGGCCGACTTCATGGTTATCGCCGGTACCTGCTTCATCAAGATGGCGCCGATCATCCAGCGTCTCTACGAGCAGATGCTTGAGCCGAAATGGGTGATCTCCATGGGTTCGTGCGCTAACTCCGGTGGCATGTACGACATCTACTCTGTGGTTCAAGGGGTGGACAAGTTCCTGCCCGTGGACGTCTACGTACCTGGCTGCCCTCCTCGTCCGGAAGCATTTCTGCAAGGCTTGATGCTGTTGCAGGAATCGATCGGCAAGGAGCGTCGTCCGCTTTCCTGGGTCGTTGGCGATCAAGGCGTTTATCGCGCCGACATGCCTTCGCAGAAGGAACAGCGCCGCGAACAGCGAATCGCAGTCACCAACCTGCGCAGCCCTGACGAAGTCTGATCCAGATCTGTTCTGACAAAGAAACGAGAAGCTGGCTTCATTCTTTACGTTGACCGAAAGCGAAAAAATAACCATGACTACAGGCAGCGCTCTGTACATCCCGCCTTATAAGGCAGACGACCAGGATGTGGTCGTTGAATTGAACAACCGTTTTGGCGCCGAAGCGTTCACCGCTCAGTCGACCCGCACCGGCATGCCGGTGCTGTGGGTGGCGCGCGCCAAACTCGTCGAAGTCCTGACCTTCCTGCGTAACCTGCCCAAGCCGTACGTCATGCTCTATGACCTGCACGGCGTGGACGAGCGTCTGCGCACCAAGCGTCAAGGGCTGCCGAGCGACGCTGAGTTCACCGTGTTCTATCACCTCATGTCGCTGGAGCGTAACAGTGACGTGATGATCAAGGTCGCCTTGTCCGAGAGCGACCTCAGCTTGCCGACCGTTACCGGTATCTGGCCGAACGCCAACTGGTACGAGCGTGAAGTCTGGGACATGTTCGGCATCGATTTCAAAGGTCACCCGCACCTGTCGCGCATCATGATGCCGCCGACCTGGGAAGGTCACCCGCTGCGCAAGGACTTCCCGGCGCGCGCTACCGAATTCGATCCGTTCAGCCTCAACCTCGCCAAGCAACAGCTTGAGGAAGAAGCCGCGCGTTTCCGTCCTGAAGACTGGGGCATGAAGCGTTCCGGGACGAACGAGGACTACATGTTCCTCAACCTCGGCCCGAACCACCCTTCGGCGCACGGTGCGTTCCGCATCATTCTGCAACTGGACGGTGAAGAAATCGTCGACTGTGTGCCGGATGTCGGTTACCACCACCGTGGTGCCGAGAAGATGGCCGAGCGTCAGTCGTGGCACAGTTTCATTCCGTACACCGACCGTATCGATTACCTCGGCGGCGTGATGAACAACCTGCCGTACGTGCTCTCGGTCGAGAAGCTGGCCGGCATCAAAGTGCCTGAGAAGGTCGATGTCATCCGCATCATGATGGCCGAGTTCTTCCGGATCACCAGCCACCTGCTGTTCCTCGGGACTTACATCCAGGACGTCGGCGCCATGACTCCGGTGTTCTTCACCTTCACCGACCGCCAGAAGGCGTACACGGTGATTGAAGCCATTACCGGTTTCCGTCTGCACCCGGCCTGGTACCGCATCGGTGGTGTTGCTCACGACCTGCCGCGCGGCTGGGAAAAACTGGTGAAAGACTTCGTTGAATGGCTGCCAAAACGCCTCGACGAATACACCAAGGCTGCCCTGCAAAACAGCATCCTCAAGGGCCGTACCATCGGCGTCGCTGCCTACAACACCAAAGAAGCCCTGGAATGGGGCGTCACCGGTGCAGGCCTGCGATCGACCGGTTGCGACTTCGACCTGCGTAAAGCGCGTCCATACTCCGGCTACGAGAACTTCGAGTTCGAAGTGCCGCTGGCTGCCAATGGCGATGCCTACGACCGCTGCATGGTTCGCGTTGAAGAGATGCGCCAGAGCATCAAGATCATCGACCAGTGCATGCGCAACATGCCGGAAGGCCCGTACAAGGCGGATCACCCGCTGACCACGCCGCCGCCGAAAGAGCGCACGCTGCAGCACATCGAAACCTTGATCACGCACTTCCTGCAAGTTTCGTGGGGCCCGGTGATGCCGGCCAACGAATCCTTCCAGATGATCGAAGCGACCAAGGGCATCAACAGTTATTACCTGACGAGCGACGGCGGCACCATGAGCTACCGTACCCGGATCCGCACTCCGAGCTTCCCGCATCTGCAACAGATCCCTTCGGTGATCAAAGGCAGCATGGTCGCGGACTTGATTGCGTACCTGGGTAGTATCGACTTCGTTATGGCCGACGTGGACCGCTAAGCATGAACAGCACGCTTATCCAGACAGACCGTTTCACCCTCAGTGAAACCGAGCGCTCGGCCATTGAGCACGAGCTGCATCACTACGAAGACCCGCGCGCGGCGTCGATCGAAGCCCTGAAGATCGTTCAGAAAGAACGCGGCTGGGTGCCGGATGGCGCCCTGTACGCAATCGGCGAGATCCTCGGCATCCCGGCCAGCGACGTTGAAGGTGTGGCTACTTTCTATAGCCAGATTTTCCGTCAGCCGGTTGGCCGTCACATCATTCGCGTCTGCGACAGCATGGTCTGCTACATCGGTGGCCACGAGTCGGTGGTCAGCGAAATCCAGAACAATCTGGGCATCGGCCTGGGTCAGACCACCACCGACGGTCGTTTCACCCTGCTGCCGGTCTGCTGCCTCGGCAACTGCGACAAGGCACCGGCGCTGATGATCGACGACGACACCTTTGGTGATGTGCAGCCTGCTGGCGTCGCCAAACTGCTCGAGGGCTACGTATGACCCTGACATCTTTCGGTCCTGCCAACCGCATTCAGCGTTCGGCCGAGACTCACCCGCTGACCTGGCGTCTGCGTGACGACGGCGAAGCCGTGTGGCTCGACGAGTACCAGGCCAAGAACGGTTACGCCGCTGCGCGCAAAGCCTTCGCCGACATGGATCAGGACGCCATCGTCCAGACCGTGAAAGACGCAGGCTTGAAAGGTCGCGGCGGTGCAGGCTTCCCCACAGGCGTGAAGTGGGGCCTGATGCCTAAAGACGAATCCATCAACATCCGTTACCTGCTGTGCAACGCGGATGAAATGGAGCCGAACACCTGGAAAGACCGCATGCTGATGGAGCAACTGCCCCATCTGCTGATCGAAGGCATGCTGATCAGTGCTCGCGCGCTGAAAACCTACCGTGGCTACATCTTCCTGCGTGGCGAGTACACCACCGCCGCCAAGCACCTGAATCGTGCTGTGGAAGAAGCCAAGGCTGCGGGCCTGCTCGGTAAGAACATCTTGGGCAGCGGCTTCGATTTCGAGCTGTTCGTCCACACCGGCGCCGGGCGTTACATCTGCGGTGAAGAAACCGCACTGATCAACTCCCTCGAAGGCCGTCGCGCCAACCCGCGCTCCAAGCCGCCCTTCCCTGCCGCCGTCGGCGTGTGGGGCAAGCCGACTTGCGTGAACAACGTCGAAACCCTGTGCAACGTGCCGGCGATCATTGCCGACGGCGTTGACTGGTACAAATCGTTGGCCCGCGAAGGCAGCGAAGACATGGGCACCAAGCTCATGGGCTTCTCCGGCAAAGTCAAAAACCCGGGCCTGTGGGAATTGCCATTCGGCGTCACCGGTCGCGAGTTGTTCGAAGACTACGCCGGCGGCATGCGCGACGGCTTCAAGCTCAAGGCCTGGCAACCAGGCGGCGCCGGTACCGGTTTCCTTCTGCCTGAGCACCTCGACGCACAAATGTACGCCGGCGGCATCGCCAAAGTGGGTACCCGTATGGGTACCGGCCTGGCCATGGCGGTGGATGACAGCGTCAACATGGTCTCCTTGCTGCGCAACATGGAGCAGTTCTTCGCTCGCGAGTCGTGCGGTTTCTGCACCCCGTGCCGTGATGGTTTGCCATGGAGCGTCAAGCTCTTGATGGCCATCGAAGAAGGCCGCGGTCAGCCAGGCGACATCGAGACCCTGCTGGGTCTGGTCAACTTCCTCGGCCCAGGCAAGACCTTCTGTGCTCACGCACCGGGTGCCGTGGAACCGTTGGGCAGTGCCATCAAATACTTCCGTCCAGAGTTCGAAGCCGGTATCGCGCCAGTCAGCGCCGCCGTCCCGCCTCTGGCAAGGCCGATCGTAATCGGCGCGTAAACGCTTAATAAGGTGAAGGGCCTGAGCCCTTCGCCTCCTGCGATGACGCCTTTCGAGGCTGGTTTGATTCGCACGGATAACAAGATTCCATTAGCCACGCCCGCTGACACCGGGCCAACGAAGACCTTTGAACCATGGCCACTATCCACGTAGACGGCAAAGCGCTCGAAGTCGACGGGGCAGACAACCTGTTACAGGCATGTCTGTCGCTGGGCCTCGACATTCCATATTTCTGCTGGCACCCCGCGCTTGGTAGCGTCGGGGCTTGCCGCCAGTGCGCGGTCAAGCAGTACACCGACGAGAACGACACCCGTGGTCGCATCGTCATGTCCTGCATGACCCCGGCCACCGACAACACCTGGATCTCCATCGAAGATGAAGAATCCAAGGCATTCCGCGCCAGTGTTGTTGAATGGCTGATGACCAACCACCCGCACGACTGCCCTGTGTGCGAAGAAGGCGGTCATTGCCACCTGCAAGACATGACAGTGATGACCGGCCACAACGAGCGCCGTTATCGCTTCACCAAACGCACCCACCAGAACCAGCAACTGGGCCCGTTCATTTCCCACGAAATGAACCGCTGCATCGCTTGCTACCGCTGTGTGCGTTTCTATAAGGATTACGCTGGCGGCACCGACCTCGGTGTGTTCGGCGCCCACGACAACGTGTACTTCGGTCGCGTTGAAGACGGCACCCTCGAAAGCGAGTTCTCCGGCAACCTCACCGAGGTCTGCCCGACCGGTGTGTTCACCGACAAAACTCACTCCGAGCGCTACAACCGTAAGTGGGACATGCAGTTCTCGCCGAGCATCTGCCATGGCTGCTCGAGCGGTTGCAACATCTCCCCGGGCGAGCGTTACGGTGAACTGCGTCGCATCGAAAACCGTTTCAACGGTTCGGTGAACCAGTACTTCCTGTGCGACCGTGGCCGTTTCGGTTATGGCTACGTCAACCGCACCGACCGTCCACGTCAGCCGCTGCTGGCCGACGGCACCAAGCTCAGCCTGGACGCCGCACTGGATAAAGCCGCTGACCTGCTGCGCGGTCGCAATATCGTCGGTATCGGTTCGCCACGCGCCAGCCTCGAAAGCAACTACGCGTTGCGCGAACTGGTCGGCGCCGTGCACTTCTACTCGGGCATCGAAGCGTCCGAACTGGAACGTATTCGTCTGGTCTTGCAGGTGCTGAACGACAGCCCGCTGCCTGTGCCGAACATGCGCGACATCGAAGACCACGATGCGATCTTCGTCCTCGGCGAAGACCTGACCCAGACCGCCGCTCGTATGGCGCTGTCGCTGCGTCAATCGGTCAAGGGCAAAGCTGAAGACATGGCCGAAGCCATGCGCGTTCAGCCTTGGCTCGACGCTGCGGTGAAGAACATTGGTCAGCACGCGCTGAACCCGCTGTTCATCGCCAGCCTGGCGGAAACCAAACTCGACGACATCGCTGAAGAATGCGTACACGCTGCTCCGGACGATCTGGCGCGCATCGGTTTCGCCGTTGCTCACGCACTGGACGCCAGCGCCCCGGCCGTTGAAGGTCTGGACGCCGAAGCACTGGAACTGGCTCAGCGCATCGCCGACGCCCTGCTCGCGGCCAAACGTCCGCTGATCATCGCCGGTACTTCGCTGGGCTCCAAAGCCCTGATCGAAGCCGCCGCGAACATCGCCAAAGCACTGAAACTGCGCGAGAAGAACGGTTCGATCAGCCTGATCGTGCCGGAAGCCAACAGCCTCGGTCTGGCCATGCTCGGTGGCGAATCGGTCGACGCGGCGCTGCAAGCCGTCATCGACGGCAAGGCTGACGCGATCGTTGTGCTGGAAAACGATCTGTTCACCCGCACCGCCAATGACAAGGTCGATGCCGCACTGAACGCTGCGAAAGTAGTGATCGTTGCTGATCATCAGAAGACCGCGACCACCAACCGCGCGCACCTGGTTCTGCCAGCCGCAAGCTTCGCTGAAGGCGACGGTACGCTGGTCAGCCAGGAAGGTCGTGCTCAGCGCTTCTTCCAGGTTTTCGATCCGCAATATCTGGATGCGAGCATTCTGGTTCACGAAGGCTGGCGCTGGCTGCACGCCCTGCGCGCGACCCTGCTGAACCAGCCGATCGACTGGACGCAACTCGACCACGTCACCGCTGCCGTTGCTTCGAGCACCGCGCAACTGGCGCGTATCGTCGACGCAGCACCGTCGGCGGCGTTCCGTATCAAGGGTCTGAAACTGGCGCGTGAGCCGCTGCGTTACTCCGGTCGCACCGCAATGCGCGCCGACATCAGCGTTCACGAACCACGCACCCCGCAAGACAAAGACACCGCGTTCGCCTTCTCCATGGAAGGTTACTCGGGTTCGGTTGAGCCGCGTCAGCAGGTTCCTTTCGCCTGGTCTCCGGGCTGGAACTCGCCACAAGCGTGGAACAAGTTCCAGGACGAAGTCGGTGGTCATATCCGCGCTGGCGACCCGGGCACCCGCCTGATCGAAAGCACTGGCGATTCGCTGAACTGGTTCGCTGCAGCACCGCGTGCATTCAACCCGGCAGCGGGCACCTGGCAAGCCGTGCCGTTCTTCCACCTGTTCGGCAGCGAAGAGAACTCTTCGAAAGCCGCGCCGGTTCAAGAGCGTATTCCGGCTCCTTACGTGGCACTGGCGAAATCCGAAGCGGATCGTCTGGGCGTCAACGAAGGTGCATTGCTGAGCCTGAACGTGGCCGGTCAGACCCTGCGTCTGCCGCTGCGCATCAATGAAGAACTGGGCGCCGGTCTGGTGGCATTGCCTGCGGGCATCGCCGGCATTCCACCGGCATTCGCCGGCGTATCCGTCGACGGTCTGCAGGAGGCAGCGCAATGACCTGGTTCACCCCTGAAGTGATCGATGTGATCCTGACGGTCATCAAAGCCATCGTCATTCTGTTGGCCGTGGTGGTCGCGGGTGCGTTGCTCAGCTTTGTCGAACGTCGCCTGCTGGGCTGGTGGCAGGATCGTTACGGTCCGAACCGCGTTGGCCCGTTTGGTATGTTCCAGATCGCCGCCGACATGCTGAAGATGTTCTTCAAGGAAGACTGGACGCCGCCGTTTGCCGACAAAGTGATCTTCACTTTGGCGCCGGTGGTGGCCATGTCCGCCTTGCTGATCGCGTTTGCGATCATCCCGATCACCCCGACCTGGGGCGTCGCGGATCTGAACATCGGCTTGCTGTTCTTCTTCGCCATGGCCGGTCTGTCGGTCTACGCGGTGTTGTTCGCCGGCTGGTCGAGTAACAACAAGTTCGCCCTGCTCGGCGCGTTGCGTGCTTCGGCGCAGACCGTGTCCTACGAAGTGTTCATGGGCCTGGCCCTGATGGGCATCGTGGTGCAGGTCGGCTCGTTCAACATGCGCGACATCGTCGAATACCAGGCGCAGAACCTGTGGTTCATCATTCCGCAGTTCTTCGGCTTCTGTACCTTCTTCATCGCTGGCGTCGCCGTGACTCACCGTCACCCGTTCGACCAACCGGAAGCGGAACAGGAACTGGCCGACGGTTACCACATTGAATACGCCGGTATGAAATGGGGCATGTTCTTCGTCGGTGAGTACATCGGCATCATCTTGATCTCGGCGCTGCTGGT
Source organism: Pseudomonas sp. P1.31 (assembly GCF_001269815.1). NCBI lineage: Bacteria > Pseudomonadati > Pseudomonadota > Gammaproteobacteria > Pseudomonadales > Pseudomonadaceae > Pseudomonas > Pseudomonas sp. P1.31. The sequence goes on from NZ_LHVN01000025.1 coordinate 68,333, forward strand.
CACCCTGTTCTTCGGTGGCTGGCACGGTCCGTTCGGCATCTTGCCGCAACTGTCCTTCCTCTGGTTCGCACTGAAGACCGCGTTCTTCATCATGCTGTTCATCCTGCTGCGCGCGTCTATCCCGCGTCCGCGTTATGACCAGGTGATGGATTTCAGCTGGAAATTCTGCTTGCCACTGACCCTGATCAATTTGCTGGTGACCGCTGCGGTCGTGTTGTGGAACACGCCTGCAGTCGCGGTTCAGTGAGGATTTGACCCATGTTCAAATATATTGGCGACATCGTTAAGGGTACTGGTACCCAGTTGCGCAGCCTGGTCATGGTCTTCGGCCATGGCTTTCGCAAGCGCGACACCCTGCAATACCCGGAAGAAGCGGTCTACCTGCCACCACGCTACCGTGGTCGTATCGTCCTGACCCGTGACCCCGATGGCGAAGAGCGTTGCGTTGCCTGCAACCTGTGCGCCGTGGCTTGCCCGGTGGGTTGCATCTCGCTGCAGAAAGCTGAAACCGAAGACGGTCGCTGGTACCCGGACTTCTTCCGTATCAACTTCTCGCGCTGCATTTTCTGCGGTCTCTGCGAGGAAGCCTGTCCGACCACCGCAATCCAGCTGACACCGGATTTCGAGATGGCCGAGTTCAAACGTCAGGATCTGGTGTACGAGAAAGAAGATCTTCTGATCTCCGGCCCCGGCAAAAACCCTGATTACAACTTCTATCGTGTTGCAGGTATGGCAATCGCTGGCAAGCCGAAAGGCTCCGCACAGAACGAAGCCGAACCGATCAACGTGAAGAGCTTGCTGCCTTAAGGAAGAACGATGGAATTCGCTTTCTATTTCGCATCGGGTATCGCTGTTGTGGCCACGCTACGTGTGGTCACCAACACCAACCCTGTGCACGCCCTGCTCTACCTGATCATCTCGTTGATCGCTGTGGCCATGACCTTCTTCGCACTCGGCGCACCGTTCGCCGGCGTGCTGGAAGTGATCGCCTACGCCGGCGCCATCATGGTGCTGTTCGTGTTCGTGGTGATGATGCTCAACCTCGGCCCCGCCGCGGTTCAGCAAGAACGCGCCTGGCTCAAGCCCGGTATCTGGGCAGGGCCGGTGATTCTCGCCGGGCTGCTGCTGGCCGAACTGCTGTATGTGCTGTTCGCTCACCAGAGCGGTCAGGCCATCGGCCACACCACCGTAGACGCGAAAGCCGTGGGCATCAGCCTGTTCGGCCCGTACCTGCTGGTGGTCGAACTCGCCTCGATGCTGCTGCTCGCTGCAGCCGTCACGGCGTTCCATTTGGGCCGTAACGAGGCGAAGGAGTAAGTCATGCCTGCTATCCCTCTCGAGCATGGATTGGCCGTCGCCGGCATCCTGTTCTGCCTTGGTCTGGTCGGCCTGATGGTCCGCCGCAACATTTTGTTCGTGTTGATGAGTCTGGAAGTGATGATGAACGCCTCTGCACTGGCGTTCATTGTTGCGGGCGCCCGTTGGGGCCAGCCGGATGGACAGATCATGTTCATCCTGGTGATCAGCCTTGCAGCTGCCGAGGCCAGTATTGGTCTGGCGATCCTGCTGCAACTGTATCGCCGCTTCCATACGCTCGATATCGACGCTGCCAGTGAGATGCGCGGATGAACCTGATCTTTCTGACTTTCGTATTCCCTCTGATCGGTTTCCTGCTGCTGTCGTTCTCCCGTGGACGCTGGTCGGAAAACCTCTCGGCGCTGATCGGCGTGGGTTCCATTGGCTTGTCGGCGATTGTCGCCGCGTACGTCATCTGGCAATTCAACGTCGCACCACCCGAAGGCGGTCACTACACCTTGGTGCTGTGGAAGTGGATGGCGGTCGAAGGCTTCAAGCCTGACTTCGCCCTCTACGTCGACGGCCTGTCGATCACCATGCTCGGCGTGGTGGTTGGCGTCGGTTTCCTGATCCACCTGTTCGCGTCCTGGTACATGCGCGGCGAAGCGGGTTACTCGCGCTTCTTCTCGTACACCAACCTGTTTATCGCCAGCATGCTGTTCCTGGTACTCGGCGATAACCTGTTGTTCCTGTACTTCGGCTGGGAAGGCGTGGGCCTGTGCTCGTACCTGTTGATCGGTTTCTATTACAGCAACCGCAACAACGGTAACGCCGCGCTCAAGGCCTTCATCGTGACCCGGATCGGCGACGTGTTCATGGCCATCGGCCTGTTCATCCTGTTCCAGCAAGTGGGCACGCTGAACATCCAGGAACTGCTGGTGCTGGCACCGCAGAAATTCCAGGTCGGCGACTTCTGGATCACCCTGGCAACGCTGATGCTGCTGGGGGGCGCGGTCGGTAAATCGGCGCAACTGCCGCTGCAAACCTGGCTCGCGGACGCGATGGCCGGCCCGACCCCGGTTTCGGCATTGATCCACGCCGCAACGATGGTGACTGCCGGTGTTTACCTGATCGCCCGTACCCACGGCCTGTTCACCCTGGCGCCGGAAATCCTCCACCTGGTGGGCATCGTTGGTGGTGTGACCCTGGTACTGGCCGGTTTCGCCGCGCTGGTACAAACCGACATCAAACGTATCCTCGCCTACTCGACCATGAGCCAGATCGGCTACATGTTCCTGGCGCTGGGCGTTGGCGCATGGGATGGCGCGATTTTCCACCTGATGACCCACGCCTTCTTCAAGGCCCTGCTGTTCCTTGCTTCCGGTGCGGTGATCGTTGCCTGCCACCACGAGCAGAACATCTTCAAGATGGGCGGTCTGTGGAAAAAACTGCCACTGGCCTACGCCAGCTTCATCGTCGGCGGCGCGGCACTGGCTGCCCTGCCACTGGTCACCGCAGGCTTCTACTCCAAGGACGAAATCCTTTGGGAAGCGTTCGCCAGCGGCAACCACGGTCTGCTCTACGCAGGTCTGGTCGGCGCGTTCATGACGTCGCTGTACACCTTCCGCCTGATCTTCATCACGTTCCACGGTGAAGCCAAGACTGAAGCCCACGCCGGTCACGGCATTGCTCACTGGCTGCCATTGTCGGTGCTGATCGTATTGTCCACCGCCATTGGCGCGATGATCGTTCCGCCACTGCACGGCGTACTGCCAGAAAGCGTTGGCCATGCCGGTGGCGAAGCCAAGCACAGTCTGGAAATCGCGTCGGGCGCCATCGCCCTGGCCGGTATCCTGCTGGCAGCGCTGCTGTTCCTCGGCAAGCGTCGCTTCGTCACGGCGATCGCCAACAGCGGCATCGGCCGTTTCCTTTCGGCCTGGTGGTTCGCTGCCTGGGGCTTCGACTGGATCTACGACAAACTGTTCGTCAAGCCTTACCTGGCGATCAGCCACGTACTGCGTAAAGACCCGCTCGACCAGACCATCGGTCTGATCCCGCGTATGGCCAAGGGTGGTCACACCGCCCTGAGCCGCACCGAGACCGGTCAACTGCGTTGGTACGCTGCTTCGATGGCTGCTGGTGCCGTGCTGGTTATCGGCGCCATCGTGCTGGTAGCGGTCTGATATGAACCTTGCGAATTTGCGAAAGGAAACGAGCCCGTCATGATTCTGCCTTGGCTAATCCTGATCCCCTTCATCGGCGGCCTGCTGTGCTGGATGGGTGAGCGCTTCGGCGCTACCCTCCCGCGCTGGATTGCGCTGTTGACCATGACCCTGGAACTCGCCCTCGGCCTCTGGCTGTGGGCCCACGGTGACTATTCATTTGCCCCGGCGCCTGGCGCCGATCCGACCTGGGCGCTTGAGTTCAAGCACATCTGGATCGCGCGTTTCGGCATCAGCGTACACCTGGCCCTCGACGGCCTGTCGCTGTTGATGATCCTGCTGACCGGTCTGCTGGGTATCCTCTCGGTACTCTGCTCGTGGAAAGAGATTCAACGTCACGTTGGCTTCTTCCACCTGAACCTGATGTGGATCCTGGGCGGCGTTGTCGGCGTGTTCCTCGCCCTCGACCTGTTCATGTTCTTCTTCTTCTGGGAAATGATGCTGGTGCCGATGTACTTCCTCATCGCGCTCTGGGGTCACAGTTCTTCGGACGGCAAGAAAACCCGGATCTACGCGGCGACCAAGTTCTTCATCTTCACTCAGGCGTCCGGCCTGATCATGCTGGTGGCGATCCTCGGTCTGGTGCTGGTCAACTTCAACAACACTGGCGTGATTACCTTCAACTACGCCGACCTGTTGAAAACCAAGATGTCGATGACCACCGAGTACATCCTGATGCTCGGCTTCTTCATCGCCTTCGCGGTCAAGCTGCCAGTCGTACCGTTCCACTCGTGGTTGCCTGATGCCCACGCCCAGGCACCGACCGCAGGTTCCGTCGACCTCGCCGGTATCTTGCTGAAAACCGCTGCTTACGGTCTGCTGCGTTTTGCCCTGCCGCTGTTCCCGAATGCCTCGGCCGAGTTCGCGCCGATCGCCATGACCCTTGGTCTGATCGGGATCTTCTACGGTGCGTTCCTCGCGTTCGCACAAACCGACATCAAGCGTCTGATCGCCTTCTCGTCCGTTTCCCACATGGGTTTCGTGTTGATCGGCATTTACTCCGGCAGCCAACTGGCCCTGCAAGGTGCAGTGATCCAGATGCTCGCGCACGGTGTGTCGGCGGCGGCACTGTTTATCCTCAGCGGTCAGTTGTACGAGCGTCTGCACACTCGTGACATGCGTGAGATGGGCGGTGTGTGGTCGCGTATCGCTTACCTGCCGGCAATCAGCCTGTTCTTTGCAGCCGCGTCCTTGGGTCTGCCGGGTACCGGTAACTTTGTCGGTGAGTTCCTGATCCTGATCGGCTCCTTCGCGAGCTGGCCGTGGATCACTGCGATTGCCACTTCCGGTCTGGTGTTCGGTTCGGTCTACTCGCTGATCATGATCCACCGTGCCTACTTCGGCCCGGCGAAATCGGATTCGATCCTGCACGGTATGGACGCTCGCGAACTGATCATGGTGCTAGGCCTTGCGGTGTTGCTGATCTACATCGGCGTCTACCCGCAACCGTTCCTCGACACTTCTGCCGCCACGATGCATGGCGTTCAGCAGTGGCTCGGCACCGCCTTCACTCAACTCGCTTCGGCCCGGTAAGAGCGCTATGGAATTCACGATTCAACACTTTATTGCGCTTGCGCCACTGTTGATCACCAGCCTCACCATTATCGTGGTGATGCTGGCAATCGCCTGGCGCCGCAACCACTCGCAGACCTTCCTGATCTCGGTCGCCGGTCTGAACCTGGCCCTGTTGTCGATCCTGCCAGCCCTGAAAGTCGCGCCTCTGGCCGTGACCCCATTGCTGCAGATCGACTCGTTTGCCTGCCTGTACATGGCGCTGATCCTGGTCGCCACCCTCGCCTGTGTGACTCTCGCCCACGCCTATTTGGGTGATGGCGGTACGGGTTACCCGGGCAACCGTGAAGAGCTGTACTTGCTGATCCTGATGGCCGCCGCCGGTGGTCTGGTTCTGGTCAGCGCGCAGCACCTGGCCGGTTTGTTCATCGGTCTGGAACTGCTCTCGGTACCGGTTTACGGTCTGGTGGCTTACGCCTTCTTCAACAAGCGTTCGCTGGAAGCCGGCATCAAATACATGGTGCTGTCGGCGGCCGGTTCCGCGTTCCTGTTGTTCGGTATGGCCCTGCTCTACGCTGACGCCGGTTCCCTGAGCTTCACCGGTATCGGTCAGGCGCTGGCTGCGACTGGTCTGCCTAGCCCGCTGGCGCAACTGGGCCTGGGCATGATGCTGATCGGTCTGGCGTTCAAGCTGTCGCTGGTACCGTTCCACCTGTGGACGCCGGACGTCTACGAAGGTGCTCCGGCGCCGGTGGCCGCGTTCCTTGCGACTGCGTCGAAGGTTGCGGTGTTTGCGGTGATGGTGCGTCTGTTCCAGATCTCCCCTGCTGCCAGCAGTGGCGTACTGAGCGACGTGCTGACCGTTATCGCCATCGCCTCGATCCTGTTCGGTAACCTGCTGGCCCTGACCCAGAGCAACCTCAAGCGTCTGCTCGGTTACTCGTCCATCGCGCACTTCGGCTACCTGCTGATCGCACTGGTGGCGAGCAAGGGTCTGGCGGTGGAAGCCATTGGCGTGTACCTGGTGACTTATGTGATCACCAGCCTCGGCGCCTTCGGCGTGATCACCCTGATGTCCTCGCCGTACAACGGCCGTGACGCGGATGCCCTGTACGAATACCGCGGCCTGTTCTGGCGCCGTCCGTACCTGACCGCCGTGCTGACCGTGATGATGCTGTCGCTGGCCGGTATCCCGCTGACCGCTGGCTTCATCGGCAAGTTCTACATCATCGCCACCGGTGTTGAAGCGCACCAATGGTGGCTGGTCGGTTCGCTGGTTCTGGGCAGCGCCATCGGCGTCTTCTACTACCTGCGCGTGATGGTCACCCTGTACCTGATCGAACCAAACCTGCGTCGCCACGACGCCCAACTGCACTGGGAACAAAAGGCAGGCGGTGTAATGCTGCTGGCCATCGCCCTGGTCGCATTCTTCCTGGGTGTGTACCCGCAGCCATTGCTGACACTGGTTCAGCAGGCGGGTCTGGCGGGCTGATTGCTCGGCTGGCTTGAAATGAAAACGGCACCTTCGGGTGCCGTTTTTGTTTTTGTGGGATTTAACATTTTCATTGCCTGACCCACTGCTTTCGCGAGCAGGCTCGCTCCCACGGGTTATGTGTGGTGCACAAATTCTGCGGTCATCCCGGATCATTGTGGGAGCTGGGCTTGCCCGCGAAGGCGTCGGCACATTCAACATCTTCATTGCCTGACACACCGCTTTCGCGAGCAAGCTCTGCTCCTACGGGTTATGTGTCGTGCACCAATTCTGTGGTCATCCCTGATCATTGTGGGAGCCGGGCTGGCCCGCGAAGGCGTCGGCACATTCAATATCTTCATTGCTTGACCCACCGCTTTCGCGAGCAAGCTCTGCTCCTACGGGTTATGTGTCGTGCACAAATTCTGTGGCCATCCCGGATCATTGTAGGAGTGAGCCTGCTCGCGAAGGCGTCGGCACATTCAATATCTTCATTGCTTGACCCACCGCTTTCGCGAGCAGGCTCACTCCTACAGGTTATGTGTGGTGCACAAATTCTGCGGTCATCCCGGATCATTGTGGGAGTGAGCCTGCTCGCGAAGGCGTCGGCACATTCAATATCTTCATTGCCTGACCCACCGCTTTCGCGAGCAAGCTCTGCTCCTACGGGTTATGTGTGGTGCACAAATTCTGTGGTCATCCCGGATCATTGTGGGAGTGAGCCTGCTCGCGAAGGCGTCGGCACATTCAATATCTTCATTGCCTGAACCACCGCTTTCGCGAGCAGGCTCGCTCCCACAGGTTATGTGTGGTGCACAAATTCTGTGGCCATCCCGGATCATTGTGGGAGTGAGCCTGCTCGCGAAGGCATCGGCACATTCAACCTCTTCACAGCCTGACACCCCGCCGCTATCGCTATTCGGCGCTGGACACTGCTGCGAATTGTTCTGACACGTGAGTTGCGAAGCCTCTTCACAGATCAGTCGAACGATCCTACCTCTCCCGTCTACTCGTCCTACAGGTGATTTTACGATCGACGTCTACCGTTGAAAAAGGGGCGAAGAGCAAGGCCAGCAGGCCTTGACCTATTCGATTATCGAGACAACACTATACGCAGGCAACGTACAGAACATGGATGCTCTATTTATCGAACTACCTGCGTTTCAGAAGCATCGAGACGATTATCTGGACGATGAGCTGTTTCGCAGCTCCCAGTTGGAATTGCTGAAAAACCCGGAAGCAGGCGACCTCATAGAAGAAACCGGAGGGCTGCGCAAAATTCGTTTTTCCGACCAGCGCAGAAACAAAGGCAAGCGTGGTGGTTTGCGGGTGATCTATTACTGGTGGTCCGGTTACGACCAGTTTTGGCTTTTCACCGTTTACAGCAAGAACGAACAGGACAATCTGACGCCTGCCCAGAAAAAACTTTTCAGACAAACGCTGGATAAAGAACTCAACACGAGAACCCACTATGAAACGTGACATTTTTTCTGAATTGATGAACGGCCTGGAAGCCCTTGCTGACGAGCGCCAAGGCAAAATAACGCTACATACCCACAAAGTTCAGTTGCCGAAACTGGTACCGATTACGGCTGAAGAGGTCGTCGCCATCCGCCAACAACTCAACCTTTCCCGATCAGTATTCGCGATGTATCTGCGCACTAACACCCGCACGCTCGAAAACTGGGAACAAGGACGCGCGACACCTAACGCCCAAGCCACCACCCTCATCCGACTGGTTGAGCGCTTTCCGCAAACCATCGATCAACTCGCAACCTTGAGCTAGACGAAACCTCCCAGTCCACATGACGAAATTGTAATTCCCTCATCACCTTGGCGTTATCCGCAGCTTGCAACGATGTCACCCGGCGACCATGCCGGCGGGCCCTCGCCCGTCGAACAATAAAACTCACGCCGAAGCACGTTCCCGTTCTGCCGAACTCCAGGAGTGACTGATGCTTAACCCTACAAAAATATCGATGGCCGCTTTAACGGTGGCGATCAGCGCCGGATCATCCATGGTAGTGGCGGAGGAAAAAGCCGAAGGCTTTATCGAAGGCAGCAGCCTCACCGTCCTCAACCGCAACTACTACTTCAATCGTGATCACCGCAACGGCCAGTCCAGCCCTACCGGCAATGGCTATTCCGAAGCCTGGGCGCACGCAGTAATCAGCAAGTTCGAATCCGGATTCACTCAAGGCACCGTCGGCTTCGGTGTTGATGCGTTTGCCATGATCGGCCTGAAACTCGACACCGGTGACGGCCGTAACGGCGCTCGTAGCTCCTTCGATGTGTTGCCGGTCAACAGCGATGGCCAGGCGCAGGACGAGTACACCAAATTCGGCGGCGCCGCCAAAGTGCGCGCGTTCGATACGATCGTGCGGGTCGGCGATGTGTTCCCCGCCACCCCGGTGGTCGCCGCTGGTGACTCGCGATTGCTGCCCGAGAGTTTCAAAGGCGTGACAGCCATCAACACCAGTATCGAAGGCCTGTCGGTACAGGGCGGTCGACTGCATGCAATGAGCCAACCGACCTCCAGCGACCTCAACGATAACTTCGCCACCTTCTACGCCGGCCCGGTCAATTCGCCGTGGATCGCCTACGGCGGCGGAGATTACGCGCTGAACAAAAACCTCACGTTCAGCCTGTATTCCAGCCGCCTCAAGGACGCCTGGAATCAGTACTACGCCGGCACCGCATGGACGTATCCATTGGCAGATGACCTGTCATTGTTCGGCGACCTCAACTACTACAAGGCCGTCGACGAGGGTAAACAACTCCTCGGCAAATTCGACAACAACATCTGGAGCGGCCGCGTCGGCGTCAAACTCGGCGCCCACTCTGTCGCCCTCTCCCACCAGCGCAACAACGGCAACGACGACTTCGATTACCTGCGCCAGTCCGACTCGATCTTCCTCGACAACTCCATCCAGTACAGCGACTTCAACTCGCCCAAAGAACGTTCCTGGATGGTGCGCTATGACCTCGACATGACCCCGTACGGCGTGCCGGGTCTGTCGTTCATGACCCGTTACGGTCGCGGCACCGATGCTGACTATTCCAACGCCAACGCTGTGTACATGCGCCGCGACGCGGAGGGTAATCCGCTTACCGATCAGAAGCGCTGGGAGCGCGATGTTGAAGTCAAATACGTGGTGCAAAGCGGCTCGATGAAAGACCTGTCACTGCGTTTGCGTCAGGCCACGACCCGCGCCACAGCGTTCGAGTCCGATCTGGAAGAAGTGCGGGTGATCGTCGAATACCCGCTGGCGATTCTGTGAATTTCATGAGCGATCAGATTCACCTTTAGAAGCTCCTTGCTCCTTTGGAAAGAGGTGAATTTTTTGGCGTCCTTCGGGGCGCCTTTTTTTACTCTGTGAAACACGAAAAACCTGTAGGAGCCGGTGCAGGCTGCGATCTTTTGATCTTGAAAGACACAACCAAAAGGTCGCAGCCTGCACCGGCTCCTACAAGTTTTGGCGATAGATCGGTTATCTGTTGAGCGAATTTGATCTAAGAAAACTGCACCACCCTGTCAGGTCTGACAGGTTACACCGCCAGTCTTTACCGCTAGCGTTAACCCGCCGGGCATCCTATCGATGCCACCCATCTGGCAGGGAGATTCACTGATATGGCCGTCGCCACCTCCATCATCGCTTACATACGTTTCACGGCCAGACGCAACGGCGGTTCGCTATGAGTGAGCAACCGCAGCAACAGTCAACGATGCAGATCAACACTCCCTCCCTGCCCAAAATGGGCGGAGCCATTCAAAGCATCGGCAAGGGTTGGGGCGGCGTCGGCACCACCGGCGCGGCATCGCTTGAATTGCCCCTGCCGATTTCCCCCGGCCGTGGTTTTGCCCCGCCGCTGGGGCTGGGTTACAGCAGTGATGTCGGCAACAGCCCGTTCGGCATCGGCTGGCATCTGACGGCCAACGCCATCACCTTGCGCACAACCAAGGGCGTTCCGGCCTACACCGGCAACGATATTGTCACCGGCCCCGGCGGCGATATGTGGATGCCCGAGCGCAGTGACGGCGACGGCAGCGTCATCTCCAGAAACGTCACGCGCTACAACGGCACCGATCTGGGCATACAGCATAAGGTGGTGCGCTATTGGCCGAGAGTTGAAGGGGCTTTCAGCCTCATCGAGCACTGGTCAACCGCCACCGACGCAAGTGGATTCTTTTTGATTCACGGTGCCGATGGCAGCCTGCATATCTACGGCAAAACTCCCGACTCACGCCGAGCCGACCCGGCCGATCCATTGCGCGTCGGCGCGTGGATGATCGACGAAAGCCTCAACACGCGCGGCGAGCACATCGTCTACCAATACAAAGCGGAAACTGACGCCCCCGCCCCGCCGCAACTGCGCGACTACCGCGCGCAGCGCTACCTCAAATGCGTGTATTACGGCAACGCCAAGGCCCATCCGCACCTGTACGCCTGGGTCACCGACAGCTGGAAAGCCGAGCAATGGCACTTCCATTTACTGTTCGATTACGGCGAACGCAGCACTACCCTGGAAACCGCCCCCGCCTACGCAGAAACACAACCGTGGCCTGTACGCAGCGATCCCTTCTGGAATTACAGCTACGGCTTTGAACTGGGCACCCAGCGCCTGTGCCGGCAAGTGCTGATGTTTCATCACTTTCCCAAAGAACTCGGCGATACGCCCGTGCTGGTGCAGCGCCTGTTGCTCGAGCACCGGGCCAACCCGCTCGGCTACAACCATCTGACTGCCGCGCACATTCAAGCGTATGACGCACTCGGTCAGGTCGAAAGTCGCCCGCCCATGGAGTTCGGCTACAACGCTTGCGAGCTCGACCCCAAACATCCGGGCTGGACACAGTTTCCCGACATGCCCGGGCTCAATGACGGCCAGTTCTATCAACTGGTCGACTTGTATGGCGAAGGCCTGCCGGGGGTGCTGTGTCGTTATGATCAAGCGTGGTATTACCGCGAACCATTGCGCTGCGACAGTGGCGGCGACGACGTCTGCTACAGCGACTGGAAACGGCTGGAAAACATTCCGGTGGCCGACAGCAGCAAAGCGATTCACCAATCGCTGACCGACCTGACGGGCGACGGCAAGCTCGACTGGGTGATCGCCATGCCCGGTATGCACGGCTTTTTTACCCTTGGCCCGGATCGCGACTGGTCAAACTACGTTCCCTTCAAGGCGTTCCCCAACGAATTCCTGCATTCAATGTCACGCCTGACCGATCTGGTCGGCGACGGCCTCAGCGACCTCGCACTGATCGGCACCAACAGCGTGCGTCTGTATGCCAATCGCCGCGAGCACGGGTTCGCCGACGGCGTCGACGTGCCTCATCGTTATAAATTGCCCGACGGTGACGACGATGAGCTGCCGTCATTGCTGCATACGCAAACCGAAGTGGTCGCGTTCGCCGACCTGCTCGGCAGTGGCCAGCAGCATCTGGTGCGCATCCGCCACAACGAAGTCAAAGTCTGGCCGAATCTGGGGCGCGGGCGCTTCGGCAAAGGTTTCGTGCTGTGCGCGCTGCCGTTCACCTACAGCGAGTTCAATGCGGCACAGGTTCTGTTGGCCGATCTCGACGGCTCCGGCGCGGCCGATCTGATCTACCTGGAACCCAAGCGTCTGCGTGTGTTCATGAACCACGCCGGTAACGGATTCGAGCAAAGCAGTGTCGACCTGCCGTGGCCCCAGGGCGTGCTTTACGACCGACTTACCCAGGTCAGCACCGCCGACCTGCAAGGGCTGGGTTGCTCGAGCCTGATCGTGACGGTGCCGTACATGGCCCCTCGACACTGGCGCTACGATTTCGTCAAAGCTAAGCCGTATCTGGTCAACCGCACCTGCAACAACATGGGTTCCAGCAGCGGCGTGACCTACCGCAGTTCGGCGCAGGAATGGCTGGATGAAAAAAACCAGCAACACGCGGCGGGCATCGAAAACCCGATCTCCCAATTGCCCATGGCGTTGCATGTGGTCAAGCAGCAGACCCAGCACGATGACATCACCGGCAACACGCTGACGCAGGGTTTCAGTTATCGCGGCGGTTATTACGACCGCTTCGAGCGCGAGTTCCGTGGCTTTCGCCTGCTCACGCAGACCGATACCGAAGCGACGCAAGCCGAACGCGCAACCGCCGGTTTCACCGCACCGATCCTGAGCAAAACCTGGTTCCACACCGGCGAGGATATCGACCCTTCCCGCGACGGTTATTACACGGGCGACCCGTCTGCGGTAGCCCTGCAACCCACGCTGCTACACGATCACGCGGCGCAACCCATCGAGTCACCAGACGAAGACCTCCAGCGCGAAATTGCCCGCTGCCTGAGCGGCAGAGTCCTGCGCTCGGAGGTCTACGCCGCAGACGACGATCCCGCCACTGCCGTGCCTTACGCTGTTCAGGAAAGCCGCGTCGCCGTGCGCGTGTTGCGGCCCAAAGGTGAGCACAATCCTTACGCGGTGGTGCAGCCGCTTGACCTGGAATCGATCAGTTATCAATACGAGCCAGACATCGCCGATGACCCGCTATGTCAGCACACACTGAACCTGGAATGGGATGAGTACGGCAGCGTCATTCATGGCTTTACCGTGCACTACGCACGGCGCAAAACCTTGAGCGATACACCGCCGTTCAGCGACGAATATCACCAAACCTGGTGGAAGGATGCCCACGACGATGCCCAGCAAAAGTGGTACCTGACGCAAACTAAAGCGCTGCACCTTCACCTGCCAAATCCAGAAGCCTGGCGCCTTGGCCTGCCCTATCAGGCGCGCGGCAACGCACTGGTGCTCGACAAATCGGCGCTCACCGCCGCCAACATCACCCATGAGTATTTTCTGCGACAAATCGCCGACGACGGCGCGTGGGCGAAACAATCCGTGCTCACAGGCTTGTCGATGCAGCTCTACATGAACCCCGCCAACAACCAGCCCCTTGCACCCGGCCAAGCGACGTTCGAAGGTTTGCCCGCGCACATAGAAACGGCGGAGCTGGATGCCATCGCCCTCAGCGCCTACGACAAACTCAAGGACGCCGAGGGCAACATGCCCTTCAACCTGAAAGAAAAACTCGAGTCACCGGAAGTCGGTTACCACATCATGGATCTGTTCCTGCCTGAAGTGAAAAACACCCCACCGACCGATCCGGACGATGCAAAAAATTACCTGTGGTCGGTGCGCAAAGGCTTCCCCACCTATCACGCGCTGGATGGTTTTTTTAACATCCAGAAGTATCGCGAAACCCTTAGCCACGGTGAGACCCAGGTCTTTTACGACGACTATTGGTGCCTGACCAATGCCGTCACCCTGCCCGATGGCTGCACCACCCGCACGCTCGATGTGGATTACCGGAGCTTTCTGCCGGCCGCCATCGAAGACGCCAACCGCAATATTCAGGAGGCGCGTTACGACGCATTAGGCCAAGTGTTGGTCACCAGTTTCCACGGCACGGAATTAGGCCTGCCGGTGGGTTTTGATCGACTGGAAACCTACGTCCCGCCTCCCGACCGCCACCCGGCGATTGCCATTGCCGACCCGAAAAAAGCCATCGGCAATTTCGCCAGTGTCAGCTTCAGCGATCCTTTCAGCTGGATGGGCCATGTCTCACGCACCTCACCGCCCTCCCCTGAATGGCAGGCATGGGCCAGACGTGAAGGATTCATCCTGCCCGGCGGCCACTTCTGCGACAGAGCGCGGCAGCATCTTGCCGCCGTGCAAACCCCAGACGCAAACGAGAAAATCCTCAAGGAACAACTCGACGCGGCCCACCGCGAACCGATCCATGCCGTCGCGATGTTGGCTGACCGCTACCCCGGTGATCCGGAGATGCAAGTGCGGGTCAGCATCGCCTGCTGGGATGGTTTTGGTCGAACGTTGCAAACCAAACAGGAAGTCGAGCCGGGGAAATCGTGGCAAGTGGGCGACAACGGTGAATTGATCCTCGACTCCGACGGCAAGCCTGTAGAAGCCGAGGTGCCACGACGCTGGCGTGTCAGCGAGCCGGTTGAATACAACAACAAGGGCGAGACCGTGCGGATCTATCGCCCCTACTTTGCCGATCAGCCGCGCTACATCAATGATCGCTCGATGCGCGAGCATGCCTTCCACGACCAGCAGTTTTACGATGCAGCCGGTCGCCCGACTGAAACGGTGCTGGCGAAAAAAATGCTCCAGGGCAATCCACCGCAAATGAAACCGTTGCGACGGGAGACGTGGTACTGGATCTGGTGCAACGTGGCGTTTGATGAGAACGATTTGTTTGAGCCGCCGCCGGAACAACGGCGGAAAAAATTTCCATTCATATGAGTATTTGGCTTGATACGCAGACCCCGCAGCTGACGGCGAATGACAGCCGTGGAATGCCGGTGCGGCAGATTGCGTATTGGCGTGAGGATCTCGGCAAGCCTGAAGCGCGGGTCACCCTTGCGCAGCATGACGTCGCCGGGCGATTGGTGGCGCAGCGGGATCCGCGGTTGATGGCGGATGCTGCGGCGCCGGCGAATCTTGTGTCGATCTATTCGCTGTCCGGGAAGGTGTTGAGCACGGTGAGTGTGGATGCCGGGTGGCGGGTTGGATTGTTCGGGGAAGCGGATCAGGCTGTATTGGGGCGGGATGGTCGAGGGAGTCAGCGCAGAACGGAGTATGACGATCAGGTTCGGCCTGTCGTGGTGTTTGAGCTGGCGGTTGATGGTGAGTTTTTGTGTAGCGAACGTTTGGCCTATGGCGGGAACGATCCGGTATTTTCCGCGCGTAACCAGTGCGGGAAACTGATTCGCCACGATGATGCAGCCGGTGCGCAGCTGTTCGAGCAGTTCGGTTTGGCGGGTGAAGTGTTACAGCAGGCACGCCATTTTTTGCAGACGCTGGAATCCCCCGACTGGCCGGCGCCCGTTTCCGAGCGTGACACGTTGCTTGAGCCCGGCGCAGGGTTCACTGGGCGCGCACGGTTTAACCCGCTGGGCGAGGCCATCGAACAAACCGACGCCAAAGGTCACCGACAGTTTTCCATTCACACCCTCGCCGGCCAATTGCGCGAGGTTCGTCTGCAATTGGCAAAGGACGTCACGCCGAAGGTATTGGTCAGCGCCATCCAGTACAACGCTCACGGTCAGACTGAAAGGGAAATCGCCGGCAACGGCGTGATCACCTTGCTGGAATACGCTGCTCAAGACGGTCGGCTGACGCATTTGCAGGCCAGACGCGGCAGCGAAGCTCTACAAGATTTGCGCTATGCCTACGATCCGGTGGGCAACGTGCTGAGCATCGAAGACGCTGCCCTGCCCATCCGTTACTTTGCTAATCAGCAAGTCGAACCGATCAATCGCTACGTTTACGACAGCCTCTATCAGTTGATCAAAGCGACGGGATGGGAAGCTGGCGGATCTAATCAAGGCCCAACATTTCCGCGGTTTGACGATCCGGCATCGTGCGCCAACTATTCGCAAACCTACCGTTATGACCGTGGCGGCAACTTGCTGGAACTAACGCATGACGGGCCGCAGAGTCACGGTCATCGACTGGTGGCGGCTGCGCAGAGTAATCGCTGTTTGCCGGTGCTCAATGGTTTGGAACCGAGCGAAGAGGACTTTCGCAAAAGCTTCGATGCCAACGGCAATTTGCTCAACCTTCAACCGGGGCAGGTTTTGCGTTGGGATCTGCGTAACCAATTGCGCGAAGTCAGCCCCGTGGCGAATGACCGTGAACGTTACGTTTACGGCGCCGATGGTATGCGCGTTCGTAAAGTGCGCTCTGTGCAAACTAACGCCCGAACGCTGATTTCGGAAGTTCGTTATCTGCCAGGTCTGGAACTGCGCACCCACAGCGGCACGGGGGAAGCGTTGCAGGTGATCACCGTTCAAGCCGGACGCAGCAGCGTGAGGGTTTTGCATTGGGAATCCGAGCCACCCAAAGACATTTCGAACGATCAATATCGTTACAACCTCAATGATCATCTCGGTTCCTGCGCGCTCGAACTGGACAGCTCAGGCGACATCATCAGCCAGGAGCGCTATCACCCTTTCGGTACGACCGCATGGTTTGCCGGGCGCGGTGAAGTTGAGGCGAGTTACAAAACCGTGCGTTATTCGGGGCAAGAGCGAGATGCCACGGGGCTTTATTATTATGGTTTCAGGTATTACCTGCCGTGGTTGCAGCGCTGGCTTAATCCTGATCCGGCGGGATACATAGATGATTTAAATATGTACAAAATGGTAAGAAACAATCCTATTGCAATGGTAGATCATCAAGGCCTTCAACCGGAATACGTCGATCACGGTCATGTATGGGCCCGCGATAAATGGGACAAGGCTATTGCTGACAGGTGGCCAGTCAGGGTAAGAACGATCGCCCCTGGAATGATCTACGTGAGTATTGCTGCGCCCGAGAAGACTTTGGCTTCTATGGGTATAAATTTGGAAAGGCAAGCATTGACTTTACGTAAAATTGACTATCTTTCGATAGATAGCAGTTATCAAAGTAAACTTGCAGGTAAAGATTCGCTACTTCCCCTGAAGGCCATGACTCCGAGTGATATCCACGCCGCAACGGGTACAGGAAATTCTCAAAATATAGCTTTCATAAATGGTGCCTTTTTTAACATGTTAAACAGGGTCAGCGCTTCCGCCCCCGAACATGCCACCATCGGAAAGAGTATTATTGATGGACGGCACATGCCGGAATTGCCTATCCCCCGAGCCTATGCGGACAAATATACCTCAGTTACCATGAGCGACGGGTCGATGTTTCATTCAGCACCACAACTATCGGGTAGCGGCAGACAGTTGTTCACAACCGACGAACTTCTAGAACCAAGATTTAAATTTGATCCCGACGACAATCTTCCAGGAAATCTTGGTCACGCGGGCGATCCCAACTCAAGATCAGCGATCAGTTTCGCGGGAACTGGCTCAACAAACCCGAGGACTCGATTGATCCTCGGGCGAGTCCCCGGAGGGAAGGAGTACGACGTTGCAGGCTACACCCTAACTGAATGGGCGCACGTCACTAATAGACTGGATTCATTGAATTCTGTTCCAGGAAGATCAGTAAATTTGGATGGCGGCGCCTCAACAGTTTTAGGTGCAATCAATCGTGACCGTGGCTTTATGGCCGATGTAAAAACAGCTCGCGACCTACAAAGAGGCATGGCTAACTTCTTGGTGTTTTACAAATAGCTATTGTGTAAAGCCCCAACATGCGCGCCACTCTTTAAGCTGTAGCAATACTCCATTGATCGATAGATTTCCGAGTGTTCTTTACGTTCGTATTATTTAGATGTGGCGCACTTCAATAAGGGTAAACGATGAGCATCGATTCAGTTACCCCAAACGTCGTAGTAAATGACAGTCGTGGCTTGCTGGTGCGCCAGATTGCGTATTGGCGTCAGGATCTTAACGAGCCTGAGGCGCGGGTAACGACTCAGCAACATGATGCGGCTGGTCGTCTGGTGGCGCAGCGGGATCCGCGGTTGATGGCGGATGCTTCGGCACCGGCCAATCTTGTGTCGATCTATTCGTTGTCCGGGAAAGTGTTGAGCAGTCTCAGCGTCGATGCCGGATGGCAACTCAGTTTATTGGGAGGGGCCGATCAGACTGTGTCGGGCTGGGATGGTCGGGGACGTCAGCGCAGGACGGAATATGACGATCAGGTTCGACCGCTGACGGTGTTTGAGCAGGGGGTTGATGGCGAGTTGTTGTGCACCGAGCGTTTTGCCTATGGCGACGACAATCCGGCATTTTCCGCGCGTAACCAGTGCGGACAACTGATTCGCCACGATGATGCGGCGGGTACACAGCTGTTCGAACAGTTCGGTTTGGCGGGTGAGGTGTTACAGCAGACACGCCATTTTTTGCAGACGCTGGAATCACCCGACTGGCCGGCGTCCGTTTCCGAGCGAGACACGTTGCTTGAGCCCGGAGCCGGATTCAAGGCGCGCGCACGGTTTAACCCGCAGGGCGAGGCCATCGAACAAACCGACGCCAAAGGTAACCGGCAGATGATCAGCCACGCTGTCGACGGCCTGTTGCACGAGGTTCGTTTGCAACTGGCAAAGGACGTCGCGCCGAAGGTATTGGTCAGCGCCATTCAGTACAACGCCCACGGTCAGACTGAGCGGGAAACCGCCGGCAACGACGTGATCACCTCGCTGGAATACGCCGCTGACGACGGTCGGCTTTCGCGGTTGCAGGCCAAACGTGGCAGCAACGCTCTGCAAGATTTGCGTTACGTCTACGACCCAGTCGGCAACGTGCTCAGCATCGAAGACGCCGCCCTGCCCGTTCGCTACTTTGCTAATCAGCGGGTTGAGCCGGTTAATCGCTACGTTTACGACAGCCTCTATCAGCTGATCAACGCGACGGGATGGGAGGCTGGCGGTACTAATCAAGGCCCGACATTTTCGCGGTTTGACGATCCGGCGTCGTGCGCCAACTATTCGCAATCCTACCGCTATGACCGTGGCGGAAACCTGCTGGAACTGACGCATGACGGGCCGCAAGGTCACGGTCATCGACTGGTGGCGGCTGCGCAGAGCAATCGCTGTTTGCCGGTGATCAATGGCGTGGAACCGAGCGAAGAGGACTTTCGCAACAGCTTTGATAGCAGCGGCAATTTGCTCAACCTGCAACCGGGGCAATCTCTACGCTGGGATCTGCGCAACCAATTGCGCGAAGTCAGCCCCGTGGCGAATGACCGTGAGCGTTACGTTTACGGCGCCGACGGTATGCGCGTTCGTAAAGTGCGCGATGTGCAAACCAACGCCCGAACGCTGATTTCGGAAGTTCGTTATATGCCAGGTCTGGAACTGCGCACCCACAGCGGAACGGGGGAAGCGTTGCAGGTGATCATCGTGCAGACCGGACGAAGCAGCGTGCGGGTTTTGCATTGGGAGTCCGAGCCACCCAAAGACATCGCCAACGATCAATATCGCTACAGCCTTAATGATCATCTCGGTTCCTGCGCGCTCGAACTGGACAGCTCAGGCGACATCATCAGCCAGGAGCGCTATCACCCTTTCGGTACGACCGCATGGTTTGCCGGGCGCGATGAAGTTGAGGCGAGTTACAAAACCGTGCGTTATTCGGGGCAAGAGCGAGATGCCACAGGGCTTTATTATTATGGTTTCAGGTATTACGCGCCTTGGTTACAGCGCTGGCTAACCGCTGATCCTGCAGGGCAAATTGATGGGCTTAATAGCTATCAAATGGTGAAAAACAACCCCTCAACTCATATCGATTTATTAGGCTTGGTGACATTCAAAGATCTCTTCGCCTCCCTCGCAGAAGAGCTACCCATTGCGAGCAGAATGGGAGCCGAACTCGATCAGTACGTAATACGGCAAGCAGGAGTCATCTACCATGAATCATACGTTCGGCGAGAGGGGAGACACATCATCAATGTGAACTGGACACAAACTTCCGACCACTTCCACCCTAACCCCGACTCGAACGAAACAGCAACAGACGTGACTCAATCCTTTCCTAGCTTAACGGGTAGTTATTCGCATGGATTCATAGCAGACCTGACGAGAGGACGTTACTCGATTTCGGTGGGTGAAGGCGAATCGGGATTGGCCGGTATGAACGTTGATTTATCAGAGGCGGAAACAACTGTTGAAAAATTAGACGTATTCGCGAAAATAGAAACCAACGTTCACAATCGCGCTCGAATATCTGAAGTTGCACATCAAGTAAACCTGGCCCCCTCAACCGCGGTCGTCTTCAAACATCTGGACATGAGCAAATACACGCCCGGCGGAAAAGATTTGGCGCATAACATACACATCCACAACGATAAAAGTGCCACCATAACTTCCAGCGTCAACTACCTATTGAAAAACGATAAAGGTGATGTAGTCCCCGGATTGGAATTGGCTACCATCGTTGAAGCCAAGATTGGAATATCGGATGGTCAGCTGAAACACGAAGCGTTAGCAGATGAACCTGTTTTGGGCCGCTATTCTCTTACGTTCGAAAAGGCAGCGTCTCCCACCCCATCACCGAGAATGAAACGCGGATTTTTCAACAGGGTTCTCCAAGAGATGGGCGGTCCAATTTACGGTCAGCAGGCTATGCGTCGATTTAACTCCTGAAGACTTGTGGATCTGTCCTTGATTCATGGGTTTACATGACAAAAACCTTTCCACATCAGACCCTCTGAGCGAGCCTGCTCGCGAAAACGTCGGCAAAGTCAACTTCTTCATTGCCTGACCTACCGCCATCGCGAGCAGGCTCACTCCTACAGGGGTTATGCGGTGGGGTCGACGTTATCCAGTGCCCTGTTTACCGCCAATTCACCAAGCATGACCACTTGCGCAATACCCAGCAGGGTCTTGCGATGCGTGCCTTCGAGCAAGGCTGCGAAGTCGCCGAGCATGACAGTGGCCGAGGCGAGGGATTCGCAGGCGTTGGCCAGCAGGGATTCGGTGTCGGCTTTGGGATTGACGTAGAACATGTCGTTTGGCGTGTAGGGCGTGGACATGATCTGGGCCGCAGGATTGAGGTAGAAATCGAGCGCGCGTTCGGCGGCGGCGTGGAGCTTTTTGGTGTCGACGGCGGCGTAGGGGGATGTTGAGTTTGCATCCGGAACGGGATCGGTTTCGGGCGGGTTTGGTGTTGGTTTTATCATGATGTTTTCTCCTTCGGAACATTGAAGCTGCCCCTTTCGGTTCCACGCGAAGGGGTGGCAGCTGTACGCAGGTTGGAACCCGGGGAACGGAGAAACCCGGCAGACTCGAAAGTCTCCCGCGCACAGCCGCCATAACAAGCTGCACACCATGAAAGTGCGCAAGCATACGTCATGAAAGACGCGATGGCGCTGATACGTTCTCCGGGGTTCCAATCCCGATCGCTGAATTGGCAGCGACCGACACAGGCTAGAGGGCCGACGTCCGACGGACAACCTGAAAACAGTGTGGGAAGGTTCGACTTTTCCCAAACAGGTTTTAAACATCACGAATTGAAATACGCACCGTGATTGTGAAATCAGTCACTGTAGGAGCTGCCGAAGGCTGCGATCTTTTGATCTTAAAAACCAAAATCAAAAGATCGCAGCCTCCGGCAGCTCCTACAGGGGATTGTGGTTTTTTTCAGGTTCCGCCGTTGCGACACACGCCCGCCACGCTGTATTTGATTGTGTTGAGCTGTCCCTTCGAATCTTCGTATGTCATCGCCGTCGGCACCACGGCGCAGGCCGCCTCAGGCTTGACCACGCTCACCACTTTGACCACGTCGAGCTTCATCCCGTACGCGTAATCCTTCACCACCGGCGGCGCTTTGCCCTGGCTGGCGGCATACTGTTCCATGGCTTTGGTGTTGGCGCTGAGCGCGCGTTCGAAGGTGCGATCACCGCCGCCCTCGGCCAGTGCATTCACCGACACTGCCATCGCTGCAGCGAACGCTATCCGTTTAAAAATCTTCATGTCCATTGCCTCATCGAAAAGCCCGGCATCGGCAGTCGATGACAGGCTTGGTCACGTTCCGAACGCTTACAGCGCTTTGGTTTTGTCGTCTTTTTTCTCGTTCAACACGACAGGGTCGCGGGCCTGTTCCTTGGCGACGAACAGTTCGACGGAACGGTCGTTGGCGGCCATCATTTTTTCGAAAGTGCGATCACCGCCACCTTCGGCCATGACCAGGGAAGACACCGCGAGCGCGGCTGCGAAGGCACTGAGTTGGGCAAGTTTCATGGTTGATTCCTCGTTTAAGTAGCTGACGGGATCAAGGTAACAAGGTGAACCTTTCGTGACGGTGGCGGGGAAATTACAGATCCGTTATCTGCCGAAACAGCCAAATCCCCAGGCTGAAAAAAACCCTTGTGGCGAGGGGATTTATCCCCGATGGGGCGCGCAGCGGCCCCTCTCTTGATCCAGAAAAGAAGCGGGCCTGCTGCGCAGTCCATCGGGGATAAATCCCCTCACCACAGGGGTTTTTGTTGATTTATGGGATAGGGGTTATGTCCTCATCCCGGCGATGGGCGAGTTGGTAGAGGGCCGGCAAGATCAGCAGTGTGAGGATCGTCGAGGAGAGGATCCCGCCGATCACCACGGTCGCCAGCGGACGCTGCACTTCAGCACCGGTGCCAGTCGCGAGGGCCATTGGGATGAACCCCAACGATGCCACCAACGCCGTCATCAACACTGGCCGCAAGCGTGTCAGTGCGCCTTCGTTAATGGCATCGGAAAGCGAACGCCCCTCCTCGCGCAAATTACGAATAAACGCAATCATCACCAACCCGTTCAACACCGCCACACCCGACAACGCGATAAACCCCACCCCCGCCGAAATCGACAGCGGAATATCCCGCAGCCACAGCGCCATCACGCCGCCGGTCAGCGCAAACGGGATCCCGGTAAACACCAGCAGTCCATCCTTCAGGTTGTTGAACATCATGAACAACAACCCAAACACCAACAGCAACGCCACTGGCACGACAATCTGCAAACGCTTGGCCGCCGATTGCAGTTGTTCGAATTGGCCGCCCCAACTCGTCCAGTAACCAGCTGGCACCTGCACATCACGCTCAATCACTGCGCCAGCCTCGCTGACAAACGAACCGATATCACGCCCACGCACGTTGGCGCTGACGATCACCAGGCGTTTACCGTTTTCGCGGCTGACCTGATTCGGGCCGAGCACCAGGTCGAGGCTGGCGACTTCCTTGAGGGCGATAAAACCGATCTGACTCGCCGTGCCATTCACAGAAGGCACCGGAATCAGCAGCGCCGAGAGCCCGTCGATGTCCTTGCGCATGGCATCGGACAAACGCACAACCATGTCGAAACGACGATCGCCTTCATACAAAATCCCCGCCTGCCGCCCGCCCACCGCAACGGCAATCGTGTCCTGCACATCCCCCACATTCAGCCCATAACGCGCCGCCTTGTCGCGATCGATATTGATGGTCAGCACCGGCAAGCCAGTGGTTTGTTCAACCTTGACTTCAGAGGCGCCGTTGACCTTTTGCATGGCTGCGGCAATCTTCGCCGCCGTGGCGTTGAGCACGTCCATGTCATCGCCAAACACCTTCACTGCGACGTCACTGCGCACCCCGGAAATCAGTTCGTTGAAGCGCAACTGAATCGGTTGCGAAAGCTCATAGTTGCTGCCCGGCAGCGTCGCCGCAGCGGCTTGCAACTCGGCCATCAAGGTTTCGCGCGACTTGCGCGGATCCGGCCACTGCTCTTTCGGCTTGAGCATCACGTAGCTGTCGGAGATGTTCGGCGGCATCGGATCGGAAGCGATTTCGGCAGTACCGGTACGGGCAAAGACGCGTTCGACTTCCGGCACTTTCGCCAGAATCACCCTCTCCAGTCGCTGCTGCATATCCACCGATTGCGTCAGGCTGGTGCCCGGCACGCGCAACGCTTGCAGAGCAAAATCCCCTTCGCTGAGGCTCGGCACAAACTCGCTGCCCATGCGACTGGTGAGCACGCCGCTGAGCACGATCACGGCCAACGCAGCGCTCACTGCGACAGCGCGATGACTCATCACCCAGGCCAGCGCCGGCGCATAAACGCGACGTGCACCGCGCATCACCGCACCCTCTTCTTCCTTGACTTTGCCGGTCACGAACAACGCAATCGCCGCCGGCACAAAGGTCACCGACAACAGCATCGCGCCAAGCAAAGCGATGACCACGGTGAACGCCATCGGATGGAACATTTTCCCTTCGACGCCGCTCAACGCGAAAATCGGCAGGTACACGACCATGATAATCAACTGCCCGAAAATCAGCGGTCGCCGCGCTTCTTTCGCCGCCGCAAACACCTCTTTGAAACGCTCGGCGCGGGTCAATAAACGCCCATGATGCTGCTGCGCATGGGCCAATCGCCGCAGGGTGTTTTCAACGATTACCACCGCACCGTCGACAATAATCCCGAAGTCCAGCGCGCCTAGGCTCATCAGGTTGGCGCTGACTTTGTTGCTGAACATCCCGGTGAAGGTGAACAGCATCGACAACGGAATCACCATCGCGGTAATCAGCGCCGCGCGGATATTACCGAGGAACAAAAACAGAATCGCGATCACCAGAATCGCGCCTTCGATGAGGTTCTTTTTCACCGTGGCGATGGCTTTGTCGACCAGGTGCGTGCGGTCATAAACCGGCACGGCGATCACGCCTTCCGGCAGTGATTTATTGATCTGTTCAAGCTTGCTGGCCACCGCTTGCGAAACCGTTCGACTGTTCTCGCCGATCAGCATGAACACCGTGCCGAGCACCACTTCACGACCGTTTTCCGTGGCCGCGCCGCTGCGCAATTCGCGACCGATTTCTACCGTCGCCACGTTCTTCACGCGGATCGGCGTGCCGTCGACGTTGGCCATGACAATGTTGGCGATGTCCTCGGTGCTCGCCACTTGCCCCGGTGCGCGAATCAGCAATTGCTCGCCACTGCGCTCGATGTACCCGGC
Source organism: Pseudomonas sp. P1.31 (assembly GCF_001269815.1). Taxonomy (NCBI): domain Bacteria; kingdom Pseudomonadati; phylum Pseudomonadota; class Gammaproteobacteria; order Pseudomonadales; family Pseudomonadaceae; genus Pseudomonas; species Pseudomonas sp. P1.31. The sequence continues at coordinate 93,241 of NZ_LHVN01000025.1, forward strand.
GCCGACGTTGGCGTTGTTGCGCTCCAGCGCCGTGACCAGATCGGTGAGCGTCAACTTGTACGCCGCCAGCCGTTTCGGATCCGGTGCGATCTGATATTCCTTGGCGAACCCGCCGATGGTGTTGATCTCGGCCACCCCCGGCACGTTGCGCAATTGCGGCTTGATGATCCAGTCCTGAATCACCCGCAAATCGGTCGGCGTGTAGCTTGTGCCGTCGTCCTTGAGCGCGCCCTCCTTGGCTTCCACAGTCCACAAAAAGATCTCGCCGAGCCCGGTGGAAATCGGCCCCATCATCGCTTCCGCGCCTTCGGGCAATTGCTCCTTGGCGATCTGCAAACGCTCGTTGACCAACTGACGGGCGAAGAACAGGTCGGTGCCGTCCTTGAAGATCACCGTCACCTGCGACAGGCCCGAACGCGACAGCGAACGGGTCTGTTCCAGTGCCGGCAAACCGGCCATTGCGGTTTCAATCGGGAAGGTGATGCGCTGTTCGGTTTCCAGCGGCGAGAACCCGGCGGCGCCGGTGTTGATTTGCACCTGGACGTTGGTGATGTCGGGCACGGCGTCGATCGGCAGTTTTTGATAACTGGCGATGCCGAGGCCGGCCATAAGCAGAACGGCGAGCAGGACGATAATGCGCTGCTCGATGGCAAACTGGATCAGGCGTTCGAACATGGGAGTCTTCCGGATCAGTGGCTATGCTCGGCTGAGGCTTTGCCCAGTTCCGATTTAAGGACGAAGCTGCCGGCGCTGGCGACTTGCGCGCCCGGCTCCAGCCCTTGGGTGATTTCCACCTGGCCCGCCGCGCGACTGCCCAACTCAACCGGGCGCGCTTCGAAACCATCGTCGGTGCGCACGAACACCGTGGGTTTGTCCTCGACCGTCTGAATCGCGGTTTCCGGCACAGCGACTTTTACTTCGCGGCTTTCGGTAGCGACCAGCGCGGTGACGAACAGGCCGGGGCGCCATGAGCCTTGCGGGTTTTCCAGGGTCACGCGCACGGTTGCAGTGCGGGTTTGTTCGCCGAGCAAACTGCCGACATAGGCCACGCTGCCGACGACTTCCGCGTTCAATTCCGGCGCGCTGACGGTGACCGCTTTACCCACTTGCACCTTGGTCAAATCCTTCGGTGAAACGCCGAACGTCACCCACACCCGCGACAGATCCGAGAGCGTGAACGCTGCCGTGGTTTCATCGACCACCTCACCCGGCGTCAGGTGTTTTTCCACCACCACGCCGTCAAACGGCGCACGCAATTCGTAGCGATTGCCGCCGGTGGCGACCACGCTGCCGCTGAGCACGCTGATCTTTTGCCGCGCATTGCTTACGGCGATTTCCGCCTCTTGCAACGCTTGGCGCGCCTGGAGGAAATCCTGCTCGGCGGAGATCTTGTCCTGCCAGAGTTTCTTCTCTCGCTCATAGGTTGTGCGCGCCAATGCCAAACGCCGTTGCGCCGCCGCTTGTTCGCTGCGCTGATCGGATATCTGCTGACTGGCGATCACCGCCAGCAACTGGCCCTTCTTCACCGTCTGCCCGAGGTTGACCGAGACCGCCTCGACCACCCCCGGCACACGCGGCACGACGTGAGCGGTGCGGTCTTCGTCGAAGCGCACTTCACCGGGGAACGGCAAGCCGAGGCTGATGTTTTGCGGTTTCGCTTCAGCCAATTGAATGCCGGCAGCAGTGATTTGCTCGGCGCTCAATTCGATGTGCCCTTCTTCGCCATGCTCAGCCGCAGCGCCTTCTTCAGCGTGATCGGCGTGATCCGCCGCTTCATCGGCATGCGCGTCGATGGAGGCAGTGCCCGACCACATCGAGCCCACACCAATGCCCAGCGCCAATGTCGCCGCAGCGACCACAATCAATTTTTTATCCATGGAAACTCCTCTGCGCCGTGCCATCGCGCAGTGCTCAAAAAGATGAAATTCAAGGGCTGACGGCGAGCTCGCCGAAGATCCGTTCGATGCGTACGCGGGCGTCGGTGGCTTCGCTGACGGCCTGGATGTATTGGCTGCGCGCGGCGATCAAGGTGCGCTGCGCATCTAGCACATCGAGGAAGCCGAACTTGCCCATTTCAAAGCCGCGCGTGGCGCTGTCGACCGCACGTTGCGCGGCGGGCAGGATGGTCTGGTTGAACGCTGTGACTTCGCCGTTGGCGGTCTGCCATTGCTCAAGACTGGTCTGGATTTCGGTGCGCAAACGCAGCTCGGTGGCGTTGCGCAGATCCCGTGCCTGATCGGTGCGACGCGCGGCGGCGAGCACGTTGCCTTGATTGCGGTTGAACAACGGAATCGGCATCGACAGCCCGACCACGTTGACCCGTTCGCGTTCGGTTTCGCTGTATTGGCTGCCGACGCTCACGGTCAGATCGGGGATGCGTTGGGACTTCTCCAATCCCAACGAGGCTTCGCGCTGATCGATTTGCAACTTGGCCAGACGCAGTTCAGCGGTCTCATTCAGACGCTCGAGTAATCTTGTCGGCGGTGGAACAGCCATCAGGCTCTTCGCCGGTGCCTGCACCTTGGTCGATGCCGGCAAAGGCACGCCCATCACCTGCGCCAATTGTTGATACGCGTTGGCCTGATCGCGCTCGGCGCGGCTCACTTCAAGGCGTACTTCCGAGAGCTGCACTTGCGCCCGCGTGCCTTCAACGGGCGACGATTTACCGGCCTCGATACGCCCATTAGCCACGCGCAAACCCTTCTCGGCGAGCTGCAGCGATTGTCGAGACAGATCCAGGCGTTGCTGCGCGGTTTGCGCGCTGTTGAACGCTTGAATCACATCGGCGCGCAAGGCATTGCGCTTGCGCTCCAGCTCGATACCGGCGGCGTCCTGCGCGCGGCCGGCGACGTCGATTCGCGCACCGCGTTTTCCGCCCAGTTCAATCGGTTGGCTGAACATGATCGTCGTGGTGCGCGAATCGCGGCGAGTGTCTTCGGCCTCCCAGGAAACTTCGGGATTGGGGATCAAACCAGCCTGCACACGATCACCTTCGGCAATGCCGATTTCCCACTGCGCGGCGGCCAGATCGGGGTTACCAGCGAAGGCGCTTTGCAGGGCTTGATCCAGCGTCAGCGTCGAGGCATTCGCCAGGCTGGCACTGGCCAGTAACAGCAGGCCGCCGAGTGTTTTTTGCAGGCGTGATCGCGCCGTCAGTTCAATTAAACCGGGCAATGGCAGACTTCCTTTATTCAAGAATCTTTGATGCCGCCACGGTAGGGTTTTGAACTTATCGACAAGGTGACTGGAACATTACAAATCCGTTATCCACGGTTTGAACTAGTTGTTTTGTTCTAGGATGCGAAGTGCGAACGCTGTTGTCGTAATACATAGAAACAAATGCGGGTTAGATATCTGCTGAACAGCACTTGCCTGAATCAAAGTTATGGAAGTTTTGGGGTTCCCGCTGCGACCGACTGTCGCAGAACCCTGGTTTAAAGCGCTTGGTCGTTGACCCTGTAGCCACTACAACCTTTATTGTGCGGACTTCCCCTCACCCCAGCCCTCTCCCGGGGGGAGAGGGAGCTGACCGAAGTGTCTGGCGTTATTTATCGACCTGTTACATCAAGTCGATTATGGATTCAGTAAATTTGGTTCACGTCGGCGTAGTTCTGAAATATCCCCCATTCAGTCCCCTCTCCCTCCGGGAGAGGGCTAGGGTGAGGGCCCTTTGTAATTAAATACCCATTAAATATAAGTGGTGAAAGATCATGCGAATCCTTGTCGTCGAGGACGAGCTTAAAGCTGCCGAATACTTACATCAGGGATTGACCGAAAGTGGATATGTGGTGGATCACGCCGCCACCGGCGCCGATGGTTTGCACCTGGCGCAACAACAGGCCTATGACCTGATTATTCTCGATGTGAACCTGCCCGAACTGGACGGCTGGGGCGTGCTGGAACAACTGCGCAAAACCCACGCCACGCGGGTGATGATGCTCACCGCGCGGGGACGTCTGGCCGACAAGATTCGTGGCCTCGATCTGGGCGCCGACGACTATCTGGTCAAGCCGTTCGAATTTCCCGAACTGCTCGCGCGGGTACGCACCTTGATGCGTCGCAGCGAAAACATTCCGCTGCCGCAGGTGCTGAAAGTCGCCGATCTGGAACTCGACCCGGGCCGCCATCGCGCATTCCGTGGCGAGCAACGCATCGACCTGACCACCAAGGAATTCGCCCTGCTGCACCTGCTGATGCGCCAGTCCGGCGAAGTGCTGACGCGCACGCAAATCATCTCATTGGTGTGGGACATGAATTTCGACTGCGACACCAATGTGGTCGAAGTGTCGATCCGCCGCTTGCGCGCAAAAATCGACGACCCGTTCGACAGCAAACTCATCCACACCCTGCGCGGTGTCGGCTACGTGCTGGAGGCGCGCGAATGAAACCGGCCAGCCTGTCGATGCGCCTCGGTTTGACGGTGAGCATTCTCGGCGCGCTGCTGGTGGTGTTTCTGGCGATCCTCGCCTATTTCGCCCTGACCCATGAGCTGAATGCGCTTTCCAGAGACAGTCTGGAAAAGAAGATACAACAGGTCGAGCACAGCCTGTCGTTGTACGTCGACGCCAATGAAATCAGCGGTAAACCACATATTTTGCTCGATCAGGTGATGGGCCATGACAACCTCACGCTGACCATTTACGACCGCCTCAATCAACGCTCGCCGCTGCTCAAATCCGGCTCGGGACTGGCCGAGCCACGGGTTGAATTGAAGGCGGTTCGCGCGACCACCGATCAGTTGACCTACAGCGACAGCACCGACGCGGAAGGGAAGAAATTCCTCACCGCCTCGAAACTGATTCGCCTCAAGGACGGCAACAGCGTGCCAGTGCTGTTGTCGGTGGATAACGCCCACGACGAGGCGTTACTCAGCGCCTACTTGCGCTCGACGCTGATTGCCTTGCCGTTGTTGCTGGTGTTCATCGGCCTGACCGCGTGGGGCGCGGTGCAGCGCGGACTGGCGCCGATGCGCGAGTTTCGCAAAGTCGCGGCGATGGTCTCGACCCAGGATCTCGATCATCGCCTGTCGGTGGTGAACATGCCGCAGGAGCTCAGTGAATTGGCGCAAGGCATCAACTTCATGCTGCATCGACTGGACGCCGGGGTGCAGCAATTGTCGCAGTTCTCCGACGACCTGGCGCATGAATTGCGCACGCCGATCAATAACCTGATGGGCAAGGCGCAAGTGACGCTCTCACGCGAACGCAGCGTTGAGGAATACAAGGATGTGCTGGTGTCGTGCACCGAAGAACTGGAGCGCGTGGCGCGGATTGTTTCCGACATGTTGTTTCTGGCGCAAGTGAGTCATCCGTCAGCGCTGGCGCCGTTTGAATCGGTGGCGCTGGAGGTTGAAGTGACGAAGGTGGCGGAGATGTTTTCGCTGTCGGCGCAGGACAAGAGCATTCATTTGAACGTGGTCGGGAGCGCGACGGTGCTGGGTGATCGGCTGATGATTCAACGGGCGATTTCGAATTTGTTGTCGAATGCTTTGCGGCACTGCCCGAACGGGAAAACCGTCACGTTGTTGATAGAACAAGGTGCGACGCAGACGTCGTTGCTAGTGAGCAATCCCGGCGCCGGGATCGAGGCGCAGCATCTACCGTATCTGTTTGACCGCTTCTACCGAGTCGATAGCAGCCGCTCGAGATCGCAGGGCAGCACCGGGTTGGGGTTGGCGATCGTGCGCTCGATCATGAGCCTGCATCAGGGGGTGGCTGAGGTTAAGAGCTTGCCGGGGGTGATGACGGTGTTCCGCCTGGGCTTCCCCACCACCGAATCATCCCTGTAGGAGCTGCCGCAGGCTGCGATCTTTTGCTCTTGTTTTTTAGATCAAGATCAAAAGATCGCAGCCTGCGGCAGCGCCTACATAGATTTTCGGAGGTCGTGTCGGTCGATATTTTCGTACGACTTTTTACCGGTTTGCTCCCGTCCCTACGCAAACACCGAAAGCTCTCGCCGCAACCTCCGTTTTGTCCTACAGCCAGATTTGAGTAGGTAGTTCTATGGTGGTGGCCTTGGCAGATGGAATATCGACGAGAGGCAAAAAATGAACAGGGATATCGTTTGCGAATGGGCTGAAGAAGTCTATGAATTGGCAGTGCTGAAATATTCTGGCTATATTTGTCCAGAATACAGGGGTGAGCCGATGATCATCGTTCCGCTGGCTGAAGCAAAAAACAATTTATCCAAACTCGTCGATGATGCCGCTGCTGGCAAAGTCATTACGATTGCCAAGCATGGCCGAGCGATGGCTCGCCTCGTTCCCGTAGGAAAACCCAGCGCACAGCGAATTGGCGCAATGAAAGGCAAACTGGTGTTGCCCGACGATTTCGACTCACCATTGCCCGATGACATGCTTGATGCATTTGAGAGCACTCAAGCATGAGGCTTCTGCTCGACACGCACATTTTGCTCTGGACGCTCAGTGATGACGCGAGACTGTCCGGCAAAGCCAGAAAACTGATTGAGAACGCTGCCGATGTCTACATCAGCGCCGCCACCTTTTGGGAAATGGCGATCAAGGTCGGGCTCGGCAAGCTGAATGTTGATCTGGAAGAAGTCCGCCAATCTTGCCTTGATAGCGGCTTCATCGAACTGCCGGTGACTGCAGAACACGCCATCGCCGTGAAGGATCTTGAGCACCATCACCGGGATCCGTTTGACCGCATTATCGTGGCCACAGCAATGACCGAACCGATGAAGTTGCTCACGGCTGATCCTTTGGTTGCTCGGTACACCGACCTGGCTGTTTTGGTTTGACCTGATACCCCAGAAGCCTCAGGGCAGATGGCCTGCAAGCGATAGCGGTGGGTCAGTTGATTTCGATGTTGAATGGCAGACCGCATTCGCTTGCAGGCAAGCTCCCACAGTGACCTGCGGCGTGCGCGGAGTCTGTGGTCACCGCAGAAAAATGTGGGAGCCAGCCTGCTGGCGAAAGCGGTGGGTCAGTCAATTTTGATGTTGGATGGTAGACCGGATTCGCGAGCAAGCCCGCTCCCACAGTGGTTTGTGGCGTACCTAAATTTTGTGAACACTGCAAAAAAACTGTGGGAGCGGGCTTGCTCGCGAATGCGGTGGGTCAGTTGATTTCGATGTTGAATGTGAGGCCGCTTTCGCGAGCAAGCTCTGCTCCTACAAAAGCAAGATCAACAGATCGCAGCCTTCGGCAGCTCCTACATGGAATCGCGTTGAACCCAATTAGGCCGAGTGTCAGCTCGCCTGCTTTTGATCTTAGAGCCCGTCGGGAGGCTGAGTGGAGGGGTTCATACGGGGAAAGCATCGAGAGGAGGTGCAGCGAAGCAAACCGTAGGCGATGCCCCCGGATGAACCCGGAGCGAAGGAACCCGAGCCTTAGCGAGGGCCGGACGTCAGGGCAAAGCGTTTTGGTTACTTTTGGGCGTCTGCAAAAGTGACCCGCCGTAAGGGCGGAACCCTAACCAGCCACCCCCGCAGCAACGGATATGTACACCACCAGCCAAAAAAAAACGGCACCTACCAGTGCCGTTTTCCAGCTTCAATGTTTACTTCCGCGCATCCGCCCAAGATTTCAGCAGCTCGTTATAACTCACCGTCTCCCCCTTAGGCTTCTCATTCGCCAACTTAGGCTTCGGCGCCCCCGGCTGATCAAACCAATATTGCGCATCCCGCTCCGGATTCATCTTCGGCGCACACACCGCCTGCGCCTTCGAACGCTCCAGACGCGTCATGATCGCATCCTGATCCTTGGCCAACCCATCCAGCGCCTGCTGCGGCGTCTTCTCACCACTCGCCGCCTCAGCAATATGACTCCACCACAACTGCGCCAGACGCGGATAGTCCGGCACGTTAGTCCCGGTCGGCGTCCACTGCACCCGCGCCGGGCTGCGATAAAACTCAACCAGACCACCGAGCTTCGGCGCCAGATCAGTCATCGCCTGCGAGTTGATGTCCGACTCACGAATCGGCGTCAGCCCGACAATGGTTTTCTTCAGCGACACGGTTTTCGACGTCACAAACTGCGCATACAACCACGCCGCCAGTTTCTGCTTCTCAGGCGTCGACTTCATGAACGTCCACGAACCCACGTCCTGATACCCGAGCTTCATGCCCTCCTCCCAATACGGCCCGCGCGGCGATGGCGCCATCCGCCACTTCGGCGTGCCGTCGGCGTTGACCACCGGCAGACCCGGTTTGGTCATATCAGCGGTAAACGCGGTGTACCAGAAAATCTGCTGGGCGATATTGCCCTGCGACGGCACTGGCCCCGACTCGGAGAAGGTCATGCCCGCCGCTTCCGGTGGCGCGTAAGCCTTCAGCCAATCGACATATTTTTGCGTGGCGAACACCGCCGCCGGGCCGTTGGTGTCGCCGCCACGGGTCACGCTGGAACCGACCGGATGGCAGTCCTCGACGCGAATCCCCCACTCGTCCACCGGCAAACCGTTGGGCAAACCTTTGTCGCCGCCACCGGCCATGGAGAACCAGGCATCGGTGAAGCGCCAGCCCAGCGACGGGTCTTTCTTGCCGTAATCCATGTGCCCGTAAACGCGCTTGCCGTCGATTTCCTTGACGTCTTCGCTGAAGAATTTGGCGATGTCTTCATAGGCCGACCAGTTCACCGGCACGCCCAGTTCATAGCCGTACTTTTCCTTGAATTTGGCTTTCAGATCGGCGCGCTCAAACCAGTCAGCGCGGAACCAGTAAAGGTTGGCGAATTGCTGGTCAGGCAGTTGATAGATCTTGCCGTCGGGAGCGGTGGTGAACGAGATGCCGATGAAGTCCTTGATGTCGAGGGTCGGCGAAGTGAAGTTCTTGCCTTCGTTGGCCATCAGGTCAGTGATCGATTCGGTCTTGCCGTAGCGAAAGTGCGTACCGATCAGGTCCGAGTCGTTGACCCAGCCGTCATAGATATTCTTGTCGGACTGCATCACCGTCTGCATTTTCTCGACCACGTCGCCTTCTTGCAGCAGGTCGTGGGTGAGCTTGATCCCGGTGATTTCGGTGAAAGCCTTGGCGAGAACTTTCGACTCGTATTCGTGGGTGGTCAGGGTCTCGGAAACGACCTTGATTTCCATGCCGCGAAACGGCTCGGCAGCCTTGATGAACCACTTCAATTCTTCGAGCTGCTGTTCAGCCGTCAGGGTCGACGGTTTGAATTCACTGCCGATCCATTTTTTCGCCGCGTCTTCGTAGGCATCGGCCCACGCGGCGGCGCTCAAACCGCTGAGTGCCAGCATGGCTGCCAATGAAATGCTATGTCGCAGCTTATTGTTTTTGTCGAACATAGAGACCTCCTGTTTAGGATTTCGGAGCACGGTTGCCGATTGACTCGACTAGCCCCAACGCATCACAGCCAACAGCCACACCAGGGACAACGCGGACGCCACCCAGATGCTCCAGTCGGTGGCGCCGATCACCAGCAAATGCAGGTAGGCGCTGCCGAGAAGACCGATAAACAAACGATCGCCACGGGTGGTGGCAATCGGTAGAAAACCTCGCCGCAAGATGCTCGGCGAACGCAATTCCCACGTGGTCATGCCGACCAGCAGCAGACCGATGACGATGAAAAATGCTGCGGTGGGTGTGGTCCAACTCATCCATTCCATCATCAGTTCCTCAGACCCGACCGAGGGCAAAGCCCTTGGCCACGTGGTTGCGAACAAACCAGATCACCAGCATGCCCGGCAGAATGGTCAACACCCCCGCCGCCGCCAGCACGCCCCAATCGATACCCGATGCTGAAACCGTACGCGTCATCACCGCCGCTATCGGCTTGGCGTTTACCGAGGTCAACGTGCGCGCCAGCAGCAACTCGACCCAGGAAAACATGAAGCAGAAAAACGCCGTGACGCCGATACCGGAGCCGATCAGCGGAATGAAAATCTTCACGAAGAACTTGGGGAAACTGTAGCCGTCGATGTAGGCGGTTTCGTCGATTTCCTTGGGCACGCCGGACATGAAACCTTCGAGAATCCACACCGCCAGCGGCACGTTGAACAGACAGTGCGCCAAGGCCACAGCGATGTGCGTGTCGAACAGCCCAATCGACGAATACAACTGGAAGAACGGCAGCAAAAACACCGCCGGTGGCGCCATGCGGTTGGTCAGTAGCCAGAAGAACAGATGCTTGTCACCAAGAAAGCGATAGCGCGAAAACGCATAGGCCGCCGGCAGCGCCACGCTCAGCGAAATCACCGTGTTCAGGCTCACGTAATACAGCGAGTTGAGATAGCCGTTGTACCAACTCGGATCGGTGAAGATCACCTTGTAGTTCGCCAGCGTAAAGTCCTGTGGGAAAAGCGTCAGGCCGCCGAGGATTTCGGTGTTGCTCTTGAAGGACATGTTCAGCAGCCAGTAGATCGGCACCAGCAGGAACAGGATGTACACCAGCAACGGAATAAGCTTTCTTTTGCTCATGGCCGGGCCTCAGCGGTTGGCGTCGGAGTGCGTCATGGCGGTATAGAACAGCCAGGACACCAACAGGATGATCAGGAAGTACACCAGCGAAAACGCCGCTGCCGGACCGAGGTCGAATTGCCCTACGGCCATTTGGGTCAACGTCTGACTCAAGAAGGTCGTGGCATTACCCGGCCCGCCGCCGGTGAGCACGAACGGCTCGGTGTAGATCATGAAACTGTCCATGAAACGCAGCATCACTGCGATCAGCAGCACGCTCTTCAACTTGGGCAACTGAATGTGCCTGAACACCGCCCAGGCCGAAGCGCGGTCGATGCGTGCGGCTTGGTAATACACGTCGGGAATCGCGCGCAATCCGGAGAAGCACAGCAACGCTACCAATGAAGTCCAGTGCCAGACATCCATCACCAGCACCGTCACCCAGGCGTCCATTGTGTTGGCCGCGTAGTTGTAGCTGATGCCCATCGCGTTGAGGCTTGAACCCAACAAACCAATGTCGGCGCGGCCGAAAATCTGCCAGATGGTGCCGACCACGTTCCACGGGATCAGCAACGGAATCGCCAGAATGATCAGCACCACCGACGACCAGCGGCCCTTGGTCGGCATGGTCAGCGCGACGGCGATGCCCAGCGGAATTTCAATCAACAACACGCACGCCGAATAGATGAACTGACGCAGCAACGAGTCGTGCAGACGCGGATCGAGCAGCACTTGCTTGTACCAGTCAGCGCCGACGAAGTAGCGGCTGGACTGGTCGAAGATGTCCTGCACCGAATAGTTGACCACGGTCATCATCGGGATCACCGCACTGAACGCCACCAGCAGGAACACCGGCAACACCAGCCACCAGGCCTTGTTGTTCTGCACCTTGTTCATGGCTGCACCTCGCTGCTGTCGGCTTCTAGCAGAAACTCATCGGCATAAACCATCAGCCACTGCGCCGGAAAACTGATGTACGCGGTGCCCTGCGGCACCGGTTTGTCCTCGGCCAGACGCACTTTCAACGGTGCGCCGTCGAGGTCGAGGGTCATGATCTTGTAGGTGCCGAGGTCTTCGACGTGTACGACTTTTGCCTGCATCGCGTCATCAAACGGTTCGTCCCACACGTGAATGAATTCAGGACGGATACCGACCTTCAGATTTTTCCACTGGCCGTGCTCGATATGTCGCTGCATGGCGTCGGACAACGGCAAGTGCGTCGAGGCGAAACCGACGCCACCGGGTTGCGGCTGCACTTCGATCAGGTTCATTCCCGGGCTGCCGATGAAATAGCCGACAAAGGTGTGGCTCGGCCGTTCGAACAATTCCCGTGGCGTACCGAACTGCACAATTTGGCCGCCGTACATCACCGCGATCTTGTCGGCGAAGGTCGAAGCCTCCAGTTGATCGTGGGTGACGTAGACCATGGTGATGTTGAACTGCTCGTGGATCTGCTTGAGCTTGCGCCGCAGTTTCCACTTCAGGTGCGGGTCGATCACCGTCAGCGGCTCGTCGAAGAGGATCGCGGAAACGTCGTCACGCACCAGGCCACGGCCCATCGAGACTTTCTGTTTTTCGTCGGCGGTAAGGTTGCGTGCCTTCTTGCTCAGGAGGTTTTGCAGGTCGAGCACTTCGGCAATTTCCTGCACCTTGCTGTGCACTTTCGCCTCGGCCATGCCTTGATTGCGCAGGGGAAAGGCAAGGTTATCGAACACGGTCATGGTGTCGTAAACCACCGGAAACTGGAAAACCTGAGCGATGTTGCGCTTCTCCGGCGTCAGGTCGTTGACCGCTTTGCCGTCGAACAACACGTGGCCCTGCGAGGGGCTGAGCAGGCCGGAAATGATGTTGAGCAAGGTCGACTTGCCGCAACCCGATGGGCCAAGCAAGGCGTAAGCGCCGCCCTGCTCCCAGACGTGATCCATCTCGCGGATCGCGTAATCCTCGGCGCCGCTCGGGGTTTTGCTGTAGCTGTGGGCGAGGTGCTGCAAACGGATTTCGGCCATCAGGCAACCCTCGCGACACGCCGGCCCGGTGCTTGCACCAGACGGCCCTGCGCATCGAAAACGAACAGTTTGTGGGTGGGGATGTAAATGCGGATCGGCGCATCGACGTCATATTCGTGAACGCCGGGCAGGTGCAGCACCAGCAGGAAATGCTCGTTGCGCACGTGCAGGAAGGTTTCCGAACCGCTGATCTCGGCGACCTCGACGGTGACCGCCAGTTCGAGGTCGTCATCGTTGCTCGGCACCAGCGAGATGTGGCTGGGGCGCACGCCAAAACGGAACTCGCCCTCGCCCACCGGACGCAAATCGACGTTCAACGGGAAGTGCACAAAATTGGCGAAGCTGACTTCGTTGCCAGCGATGCGCCCCGGCATCAGGTTGATCGGTGGCTCGGAGAACAATTCGGCAGCGAGCACGGTTTGTGGCTGGTGATACACCGACGTGGACGGGCCGCTCTGAATCACCCGGCCTTCGTGAAGAATGGTCGTGGTGCCGCCGAGGGCCAGCGCTTCGTTGGGCTCGGTGGTGGCGTAAATCGCAATGGTGTGGCGCGCCTTGAACAGCTCGCGCATTTCCTGACGCAGTTCTTCACGCAGTTTGTAATCGAGGTTGACCAGCGGCTCATCGAACAGAATCAGCTCGGCGTCTTTGACCAGTGCGCGGGCCATGGCGGTGCGCTGCTGCTGGCCGCCGGAGAGTTCCAGCGGAAAGCGTTGCAAGAATTTTTCGATGCGCAGCATTCGCGCGGTTTCCTGCACTTTGCTGTGGATGATCTCTTTGGACACACCGGCCTGGCGCAGCGGCGAGGCAATGTTCTCGAACACGGTCATGGTTGGGTAGTTGATGAACTGCTGATAGACCATCGACACGTTGCGCAGGCGCACCGGGCGTTGGGTGACGTCGACGCCGTTCATCAGAATGCGCCCGCTATCGGGCTTGTCCAGACCAGCCATCAAGCGCATGAGGCTGGTTTTGCCGGACAGGGTGCGACCGAGCAAAACGTTGAACGAACCGGCTTCGAATTTCAGGCAGGCATCGTCGATCCAGGTCTGGCCCTCGACGGTGCGGCTGACGTGCTCCAGGGTGAGTGACATGGCTCGGCCTTTTTATTATTGGAGTCAAGCGACCTGTGCACAGGAGCGAGTTTCGTGCCAGAAATGGCAAGTGATTGATTTGGCGTGAGAATCGTTGAAAGCGTGGCGAACGGGCGTTCATTGCTGAACACATTTGAACAGTCGGGCGATTGACAATGAACAATAGTGAACAACACTCTATGAACGCTTTTTGCGAACCGATCCCCCTGTAGGAGCTGCCGCAGGCTGCGATCTTTTGATCCTGTTTTTTTACCAT